>JAFUDW010000035.1 GCA_017464225.1 Clostridia bacterium
ATGCCGTGTGCGACGGCGGCAAGGCGGCCCTGGCGTCCGCATTGGCGCTCAAAGCGGAGCACCCGCTGCTCTATGTGGCCCCCGGCGACCGGGAGGCCGCCCGGGTGGCCGAGGACGTCGGCCAATACCTGCCCCAGACGGCAGCCAGCTTGCGCCCCCGGGAGCGGCAATTCATTCGCGCCGCGGCCAGCCATGAAAGCGAATGGCAGCGCCTCACCGCCCTGGAGGGCGTACGGACGGGCGATATCCGCGTGCTCTGCGTGGCGGCCGACGCCCTGCTCTGGCGCATGACGCCTCCCGCCCTCATGGAAGAGATGACCATCACGCTCAAAACCGGCGATATCATCGCGCCTTCCGCCCTGATGGCCCGGCTTTCCGAGGCGGGTTACGAGCGGGTGGACATGGTGGAGGGCAAGGGGCAGTGCGCCCTGCGCGGCGCGATTGTGGACGTATATCCGCCTGCGGCCCCAGACGCCCTGCGCATCGAGTTTTTTGACGATGAAATCGACGGCATGCGCGCCTTCGACTGCATCAGCCAGCGCAGCCTGCGGCACATGAGCAGCCTGCGCATCCCGCCCGCCGGCGAATACCTGCTGAAAAAAGCCGACCGTCCCGCGGCGGGAGCGCGCATGCGCCAGCTTCTGGAAAACGCCCTCCAGCGCTTCCAGATCGCCCGCCCCCAGGATCAGATCGTCCATTCCTCCCTGCAGGCCGAAGAGATCGAAAGCGAGTTCTCCAGCCAATCCCGGGAAGGCCTGCGCAAGCTGCTCCGGGAGGCCGAAAGCCTGGAGGCCGAGGGCCCGTGCCGCCCCATCGACCTGTGGGCGCACCTGCTCATGCCCGAAACCTCGCCGCTGATCGATTATCTGGAGCACCCCATCGTGCTGGTGGATACCCCGGACCGCTGCGGCGCAAGGCTCAGGGACGCCGCCGAGAGCTATATGAACGATCTGGCCCTGGCAGTGGAGCGCCAGGAGGCCGTGCAGGAGCAGCAGACGCTGCTCTATTCCCCCGAGGAAGCGCTGGCCCTGATCAACGCCTGCGATATGCTATCCGCCCAGGAGTTCCTGCGCGGCTGCGCCGGGTTCAAGCTGGGCGAGCCCGTAAAACTGGATATCCTGCCCGCGCCTCAGTATCACGGCAGCATCCGCGACCTGGCAAACGACATTGCCGCCTGGCGGCGGGAGAATGCCGAAGTCTATCTGCTTTCGGGCGGCGAGGCCCGGGGCGAGCGCCTGCTGGATACCCTGCGGGGCGTGGACGCCCAGCTGGACGAGGGGGTGCGTCTGCTCCCTCTGGCGCTGTCCCACGGCTTTTCCTGGGCGGAGCTTGGGCTGCATATCCTGTCCGATACCGATATCTACGGCGCCTCCCGCAAAAAAGCCCGCAGCCAGCATACCGCCGGCCAGCGCATCGACGCCTTTACAGACCTCAAGGAAGGCGACTATGTGGTGCATGAAATGCACGGCGTGGGCGTTTATATGGGCGTCACCCGCATCCAGACCGAGGGCGCGTGGCGCGATTACCTGCTGATCCAGTACAAGGGCAGCGACAAGCTGTACGTGCCCACCGACCAGTTTGACCGGGTGCAGAAATACATCGGCTCCGCCGACGCTCCGCCGCCCGTCAACAGCCTTTCGGGCGGCGAATGGCAAAAGCAGAAGAGCCGGGTCAAGGCCGGCCTCAAAAAGCTGGCCTTCAGCCTGGTGCAGCTCTACGCCGAGCGCGAGCATACCCCGGGCTTCGCCTTTTCCCCGGACAGCAGCTGGACGGCGCAGTTCAACGACGGCGTGCCCTACGAGCTGACGCCCGACCAGGCCCACGCCGTGGAGGACATCAAGCGCGATATGGAATCTCCTCGCAATATGGACCGCCTGCTGTGCGGCGACGTGGGCTACGGCAAAACCGAGGTGGCGCTCCGCGCCGCCTTCAAGGCCGTCAGCGACAACAAGCAGGTGGCCTTCCTGGCCCCCACCACCATCCTGGCCCAGCAGCATTACTATACCTGCAAAAAGCGGTTTGAGAACTTTCCCGTCAACATCGACGTGGTCAGCCGCTTCCGCACGGGCAAGAATCAGCGGGAAGCGCTGGCCAACGCCGCCTCGGGCAAAACCGACATCCTCATCGGCACCCACAGGCTGCTGAGCAAGGACGTAAAGTTCAAGGATCTGGGGCTGCTGATCATCGACGAGGAGCAGCGCTTCGGCGTGGCCCACAAGGAACAGATCAAGAATATGAAAAAAACGGTGGACGTGCTCACGCTTTCGGCCACGCCCATCCCCCGCACGCTGCACATGGGCATGGTGGGCGTGCGCGATATGAGCCTGCTGGAAACGCCGCCCGAGGAGCGCATCCCGGTGCAGACCTACGTGATGGATTATAACGAGGGCATGGTGCGTTCAGCCATCCTGCGGGAGATCGGCCGGGGCGGACAGGTGTATTTTCTGTATAACCGCGTGGCCAACATCGACTCCTTTGCCGCCCGCCTGCGCCAGCTGGTGCCCGAGGCGCGCATCGCCGTGGGCCACGGACAGATGCAGGAGCACGCTCTGGAGGACGTGATGCTGGATTTCTACGGCGGCAAGTATGACGTACTGCTGTGCTCCACCATTATTGAAAACGGCCTGGACGTGCCCACGGCCAATACTATGATCGTATACGACGCCGACCGCTTCGGCCTGAGCCAGCTCTATCAGCTCCGGGGCCGGGTGGGCCGCTCCAACCGGGTGGCCTACGCCTATTTCACCGTTCGTCCCGATAAAATGCTCAGCGAAACCGCCGAAAAGCGGCTGGCTGCCATCCGGGAATTTACCGAGTTTGGCGCGGGCTTCCGCATCGCCATGCGCGATCTGGAGATCCGCGGCGCGGGCGATATCTTCGGGGCCGAGCAGAGCGGCCACATCAGCACGGTGGGCTACGATATGTACTGCAAGCTCATCGAGGAAGCCGTGCGCGAAGCCCGGGGCGACGCCCCCGCGCCCGACGAGCTGGAGCCCCGGGTGGATCTCAGGGTCAACGCTTTCCTGCCCGACAGCTATGTTCACGGCAGCAGCCAGCGCGTGGAGATCTACAAGCGCATCTCCCTGGTACGCTCCATGGCCGACCGCGCCGATATCATTGACGAGCTCATCGACCGCTTTGGCGATATCCCCGATCCCGTGATGACGCTGCTGGATGTGGCGCTGGTGCGCGCTTTGTGCGTGCGCCTGGGCGTGGACGTGGTGCGCCGCCAGAACGGCCAAACGCTCCTGCGCTTTGATATGCGCTACGCTCCCAATTTCGCCGATCTCAACACCGCCCTTTCGGGCACCCTGATCCGCTTCTCCTCAGCTCGCACGCCGGGTCTGATCCTGCCCATGAGCCAGAAGCAGTCCGACGGGGACGCCCTCAAGCTCCTGGCCGCCCAGCTGAGCGCCGCCGTCACCGCGCTCGATCAGCTCGCCCAGGCAGCGCCCGACGGTTCCCAGCCCTGAGCAATCCTTTTCTTAATGCAGATATTGGGAGAAAGGGAGGGGAGGCTCGTCCCCCCTCCCCTCAAATCCCTGCTCCAATTCGGTTCGCGTTACTTTTTCTCTAGCCCCACGTTGCCGCTGTCGATGCCCGCTTCGCCGGCGAGCGGCAGCCAGTCGATCACGCGCTTGATATGGCGGTTCCAGAAATCCCATTCGTGGGCGCCGGGGCCCTCCTCCCAGGTGAGATCAAAGCCATTTTTCAGGAAGCAGTCGCGCAAATGATGATTGACCTCCAGCAGCGAATCGTCCTCGCCGCAGGCCAGGTAAACGCGGGGCAGCGGCTTGCCGGAGGCCTTGCAGCTTTCCGCCAGGGCGAACAGATCCATATCGCTGCCGCGCACCTTGTCAAGATCGCCAAAAACGGCCTGAGCAAAGCGGTGGCTGGCCCAATACCATTCCACATCGTCGGTGCGCTTTTCGATGTTCTCAACGATGTTAGCCGAAGAAAGCCCGGCGATGCAGCCGAAATTGTCCATGTATTTGAGCCCGTTACGCAGCGCGCCGTAGCCGCCCATGGACAAGCCGGCGATAAAGGTATCCTCCCGCCGGGGAGACAGGGGGAACATGCGCCGGGTGAGCTCCACCAGCTCCTGGCCGATAAACTGTCCGTACAGGCTGTGGGCGTCCTGCTGATCCACATAAAACATGTTTTCTCCGGCGGGCATCACCACCGCCAGGTCTTTCTCATCGGCCCAGCGCTGCACGTTGGTGCCGTTGATCCAGTCGTACTGGCTGCCGAAAATGCCGTGCAGCAGGTACAGCGTTTTAAAGGGCCGCAGCGGCTGACGGGGCACCTTATCGGCGGGCAGCACCACGGTGATATTCACCGTGCGCATCAGGCACTGGGACATCATGCTGACTTGGATATAAGCCATAATAACCGCTCCTTTATATACGGCGGGAAGCGCCGAACCGACGCGGCGCTTCCCGTGATCCTTTCATAAGCAAAAAACAAGCCGTCCAGCGGACGGCTTGTCAAAATTGAAATTACTCCTCAGCGGGGGCTTCCTCGGCAGCGGGTGCTTCCTCAGCAACGGGAGCCTCTTCCTCAGGGATGCCTTCATAATCGAAAGCATTCTCTTCCAGCGCTTCACGGATGCTCAGGCTGATGCGATGGGCTTCGGGATGAACGCCCAGCACCTTCACGGCCACATCCTGGCCCACGGTCAGAGCGTCTTCCACCTTGGCCACGCGGGTGGGAGCAACCTGGCTGATGTGCACCAGGCCATCCACGCCGGGCTCCAGCTCGATGAACGCGCCGAAGGGACGGATGCGAACCACCTTGCGCTCCAGGATCAGGCCCACGGGATACTTTTCTTCAATGTTGTCCCAGGGCTGGGGCTGCAGCTGCTTGTAGCCCAGCTGAATGCGCTCGCGCTCACGATCAACGGACAGCACCTTTACCTGCACTTCCTGGTTGATCTGCAGCACTTCGCTGGGATGACCCACGCGATACCAGGCCAGGTCGGTGATATGGATCAGGCCGTCCACGCCGCCCAGATCGACGAACGCGCCGAAATCGGCAAAGCGGCGGACGATACCGGTGATGACAGCGCCTTCTTCGATCTTTTCCCAGGCAGCGGCCTTCTTGGCGGTCTCTTCCTCGATGATAACATCCTTGCGGGAGCAGACGATG
>JAFUDW010000036.1 GCA_017464225.1 Clostridia bacterium
AATGGTGGCTACAGCTTTCTACGGGATACCGCTCTGCCCACCATCGGCCTGCAAAAGCTTCCAAGCGACGGCTGGCTGCACCGGAACAAACGGAGCCGGGCCATGTTCCTGCAATGGATGGCTGAAACCGTGCGCCGTCTGCGCAGCCACCCCTGCGTGATGTACTGGACGATCTTTAACGAGGGCTGGGGACAGTTTGACAGCGAAGCGGTGTACCGCCGTCTTCGGCAGCTGGACGGCGTCCGGATCATTGACAGCGCGTCCGGCTGGTTCCGGGGCGGAGAAACCGACGTGGAGAGCAGGCATGTATACTTTAAACCTTTTAAAATGCCGGAGGCTGATAAGCCCGTGGTGCTCAGCGAATTCGGCGGCTATGGGTGGAAGCTCCCCGATCACTGCAATTCGCCCGATAAAACCTACGGCTACCGCAATTTTCAGGACGGCGCGGCTTACATGGACGCCCTGGAGGCGCTTTACCGGGACCAGATCCTGCCCGCCGTTTCCCAGGGGCTCTGCGCCGCCGTCTACACCCAATTATCCGACGTGGAGGATGAAATCAACGGCCTTCTCACCTACGACAGGGAGGTATGCAAGGCGGACGCTGAAAGGATGCGGGCGTTGGCCGACGCGCTCCGTGATGCCGCGGCGCAGACTGACCGGAGCAATGATTAAGCAGGAGAAAAGCTATGTTGACCGAAGCGCAAATCGATGGAAAAAGATGCTTTTTTGATATTTCGCCCAACGCTCCCTCCCTGCTGGTACAGGCCGTGGACAGCCACGACCTGGATGGGTTGGAGAACGAAATCAAAAGCATTCGCAGCCTAACGGCGCAGCCCTTTTCGCTGGCGGCCTTCCTGGTTGAAAACTGGAACGACGAGCTTTCGCCCTGGCCCGCGCCGCCGGTGTTCAGCAAACAGGGATTTGGCGGGCAGGGGGAAGCAACGCTTGCCTTTTTGACCGATACGCTGCTGCCTCAGTTTCAAGAAAGGCTTTCGCCCTCCGCATTATACATCGGCGGATATTCGCTTAGCGGGCTCTTTGCCCTGTGGGCGGCCAGCCGAACGGACGCGTTTCAGGGCGCAGCCGGCTGCTCGCCCTCCGTTTGGTTCCCGGGCTGGATAGAATACGCCCAAGCACACCCCCTCCGCGCGCCCCGGGTATACCTGAGTCTGGGCGACCGGGAGGAAAAAACGCGCAATCCCGTGATGGCCCGGGTGGGTGACTGCGTGCGTGCGCAATACGCTTTGCTGCAATCCCAGGCAAACCCCATTGACTGCGCGTTGGAATGGAACCCGGGCAATCACTTCGTCGACGCAGCCCAGCGCACTGCCAAGGGCTTTGCCTGGCTGCTAAAGCGGCGGATCTCAACCGGGGAGGCGCCATGAAAGAATACAGATTTACCGCGGAGATCCTGAAGAATCCCGAAATGGACGCGGCGTATATCGTCTTTCCTTATGATCTGCGCCGGGAAACCGGAAAAGGTCGTTTGGCCGTACATGCGCTGTTTGACGGCGTACCCTATTCGGGCAGCATCGTCAATATGGGCGTCAAGGATACGGCGGGAAACATCTGCTATGTGATCGGCATCCCCAAAGCCGTCCGCGTACAGATCGGCAAAAGCTTCGGACAGCAGATCAGCGTGGTGATCAAGGAACGGTCATCCCCTTGAAAAAGCGATTTGTGCGTCCCGATGGAATAATAGATGCAAAACAGGAGTTTGAGGATGCTACGATAAGGGCGTCCGGGGCCTTCCGGCCCGCTCTGCGCCGGGGCTGTTGTGGTAAGGCCCAACAAAAAAACGGAGAAGATCATCTCCGTTTTTTTGCAGAGCTTAGTGCAACAGCCCCCTGGCGGGGTTCATAACGAGTTGCGCCCCTTAACGCCCCATCAGCTCGCGTCAATCCGCAAACATCGGCGTGGACAGGTAGCGCTCGCCGGTATCGGGCAGCAGGGCCACGATCAGCTTGCCCTTGTTTTCAGGACGCTTGGCCAGCTGGATCGCGGCAAACACCGCCGCGCCGCTGGAAATACCCACCAGCACGCCTTCGCTGCGGCCAATGGCGCGGCCGGTCTGGAATGCCTGGTCGTTTTCCACGGTGATGATCTCATCATAGATTCCGGTGTTCAGCGTATCGGGCACAAAGCCTGCGCCGATGCCCTGGATCTTGTGGGGGCCGGGGGTTCCCTTGCTGAGCACGGGAGAGGAAGCGGGCTCCACAGCCACGATCTTTACGTTGGGATTTTTGCTTTTCAGATACTCGCCCACGCCGGTCAGCGTGCCGCCGGTGCCAACGCCCGCCACAAAGATATCCACCTTGCCATCGGTATCATCCCAGATTTCGGGACCGGTGGTAGCACGGTGAATGGCAGGATTGGCCGGGTTGACAAACTGGCCGGGAATAAAGCTGCCCGGGGTAGCGGCTGCCAGCTCATTGGCCTTTTCAATCGCGCCCTTCATGCCCTTGGCGCCGTCGGTCAAAACGATCTGCGCGCCATAGGCCTTCAGCAGATTGCGGCGCTCCACGCTCATGGTCTCAGGCATGGTCAAAATGATCTTGTAGCCGCGGGAAGCTGCCACGGCAGCCAGGCCGATACCGGTATTGCCGCTGGTGGGTTCAATGATGGTGGCGCCCGGTTTAAGCACGCCCTTGGCCTCAGCGTCATCGATCATGGCCCGGGCGATCCTGTCCTTCACGCTTCCGGCAGGATTGAAATACTCCAGCTTGGCGGCGATGGTGGCCTCCAGCCCATTGGCAGCCTCCAGATTTTTGAGCTCCAGCAGCGGGGTTTTGCCGATCAGATCAGTAAACTTTTCATAAATCTTCATAAATTCATCCTCCATTTCCTTAATTCCTATCGGTATTATAGGAATAATAGCATAGGAATGCGCCGCTGTCAATAGGCGGCGCAAAATTTTTCCTTTTTTCTTTTTCCACTCTCAGATAAACTCAAACCAGCATCCCAAGCGCCAGGACGAACTGTCCCAGATAATACGCGCCGAGGCAAAGATAATCCAGCCTGGTATGTCCCCGATCCACCAATAAATACCCCAGCAGCCCGTCCGAAAACGCGAACAGCAGCGCCCCGGTAAAAAAAAGGGGCCGCTGAGCGGCGGAAAGCGCCACCATAACGCTGAGCACGGTGGCATAGGCATAAAAGAAGGGAGCGCGCCTGCCGATGCGCGTCTTGAAGCGCTGAAAGGCCGCCGTCGCCAGGCCCATCAGCGCCAGCAGCAGAAGTACGCTGCGCCAGTCAGGCAGACGCATCAGGCAAAAGGCCACCATATACAGGATGTGTCCCAGAGCAAAGACCGCCCCGCCCGCCATGAAACGATAGCACAGCACGCCGTCCGCCACGGTACAGGCAATCAGCCCAGCCAGCAGGACCCAGTGGGCGGCAATGCCGTTTTGCAGACAGCCCAGCAGCGCCACAAACACCGCCAAGGCCGTAGCGGCGCATTTCAACCCGCAGGCGAGCGCCTTGCTGTGCCCCGGTGTTTGCTTGACGCGCTGATAACTGAAATAGAAAGCCCACATCAAAAAGAAAGCGGCCAGGCCGGCATAAATCATGATCTCACCTCAAAGCGTTCTGGTAAAGCAGACGATCCGATTGGCCTCGGTAAACCCGGCAGCCAGGTGAAAGGCCAGGCTGTCGTCATTGCCCAGCTCGCAGTCGCTGGCAAATTCCCGGCAGCCCTGATCCCGCGCCCAATCCATGCAGGCCTCCAGCAGCTTCCGTGCAACGCCCTGCCCGCGAATGCCGGGCGCCGTATAAATCCCCTCCAGATAACCCACCGGGCTGGTTGTTGTTCCCTCCACGTAATCATGCCGCAAGCTGCACTGCGCAAAGGCCTGATCCTCATACAGCGCGATGAAAGCTTGTCCGTCATCCAGCAGCCCTTCGGCTTCCTTCCGCATATCTTCCAGCGAATGATCGGGCCAAAGCGCACGCATCAGCCGCGCCGTGATCTCTTTATCCTGCATTGTCGCCCGACGAACCATAACCCCTCCAAATCGAAGGCGGAGCCCGAAAAGGCCCCGCCATATATCATATTTTGATGCCCCGGCTGGCGTTCTTGGCGCGCTGCTCATGGCTCAGCGTGCGCTTGCGCATGCGCAGGGATTTGGGCGTGATCTCCAGCAGCTCGTCGTCGTCGATGAACTCCATGCACTCCTCCAGCGTCAGCGGATGTACGCTGACCAGGCGCATGCTCTCCTCGGCGGCGCTGCTGTTACGGGTGTTGGTCACGTGCTTTTTGCGGCATACGTTACATACGATATCGCCCGGACGGCTGTTTTCGCCGCAGATCTGCCCGGCGTACACCGGCACCTGGCTGCCCACAAACAGCGTGCCGCGCTCCTGGGTATAGAACAGGCCGTAGGTAGTGGTTTCGCCGGTTTCATACACCACCAGCGCGCCCACGCTGCGGTGGGGGATCTCACCGCGGAAGGGCTCGTAGCGCTCAAACACGCTGCTCATGATGCCCTCGCCCCGGGTATCGGTCAAAAACTCGCTGCGATAGCCGAACAGCCCGCGGCTGGGCACCAGGAACTCCAGTCGAACGCGGTCAGCGCCATCCATCTTTTCCAACACGCCCCGGCGGCGGCCCATCTTTTCGATCACAGCGCCCGCGTAAGCCTGGGGCACGTCGGCCACCATGCGCTCAATGGGCTCGCAGGTGACGCCGTCGATCTCCTTCAATATGACCTCGGGCTTGGACACCTGGAATTCATAGCCCTGGCGGCGCATGGTTTCGATCAGGATGGACAGGTGCAATTCGCCGCGGCCGCAAACGTTAAAGCTCTCGGTGGTCTCGCCGTCGGTGACCCGCAGGCTCATATCGGTCTGCAATTCACGGTACAGGCGGGCGCGCAGATGGCGGCTGGTCACATACTGGCCTTCCTTGCCCGCAAAGGGGCTGTCATTCACCGAGAAGGTCATCGACACCGTGGGCTCGCTGATGTGCACAAAGGGAAGCGGATCGGGCGTTTCCGGCGCGCAGACGGTATCGCCAATGGAGATATCCTCCAGACCGGTCAGCGCCACGATATCGCCCATACCCACCTCCTCGGCGGGCAAGCGCTTGAGTCCGTCATGGGTAAACAGACCGGTGAGCCGCCACATGGGCGAAACCTTGCCCTCCTCCAGGTAATTGCAGCGCACTACCATCTGCCCGGCTTTCAGCACGCCGCGGCTGACGCGGCCAATGCCGATGCGGCCCACGTAATCATTGTAATCGATGGTGGAGATCAGCACCTGCGCCGGGCCATCGGGATCGCCCTCAGGCGCGGGGATGTACTTCATGATGACCTCAAACAGCGGACGCAGATCGGTGCCCTCCTGGCTGAGATCCAGCGTACAGGTGCCCTTGCGGGCCGAGGCGTACAGAATGGGCCGCTCCAACGTTTCGGGATCGGCGTCCAATTCGATCAGCAGATCCAGGATCTCATCCACCACCTCGGCGCAGCGGGCGTCCGGGCGGTCGTTCTTGTTGATGCAGATCAGCACCGGCAGGCTAAGCTCCAGCGCTTTGCTCAGCACAAAGCGCGTCTGAGGCATGGGGCCTTCAAAGCTGTCCACCAGCAGCAGCACGCCGTCCACCATCTTGAGCACGCGTTCCACCTCGCCGCCAAAGTCGGCGTGGCCGGGAGTGTCCACAATGTTGATCTTGGCGTCGTGGTAATGCACGGCGGTGTTCTTGCTCAGGATGGTAATGCCGCGCTCGCGTTCCAGATCGTTGCTGTCCATCACGCGGTCGGCAACCTCCTGGTTTTGACGGAAAACCCCGCCTTGCTTCAGCATTTCGTTGACCAGGCTGGTCTTGCCGTGGTCCACGTGGGCGATGATAGCGATGTTGCGGATATCGTTGCGGATCATATAAAAACTGACTTCCTTTCAGTAAAGGGGATAAAGGGACGCCGTTTCCGGCTCGCGCCGGGGAGCCCCGTCGAAATCTTTAGAACGCTTCTCTGGGCGCAAGCTCGGCCAGCTCCAGCCCTTTGTTATTTTCGCCGGCCAGTCGGATGCTCCATTCGTTTTCAAAGAGCAGCACGTCGCGGCCTTCGGCGTCCCGGGCGCGGGCTGACGTGGAGGTGAGCTTGAGATCGGCCACGGGCTTGGGCGTTTCGATCACCCAGCGCACGAAATTAAAGGGCAATTGCTCCAGCACCAGGTCTACGCCGTACTCGCTTTTAAGCCGGTAGGTGAGCACGTCAAACTGCAGCACACCCACCACGCCCACCAGGAAATCCTCCCGGCCGGTCTCGTCGCGGATGAAGGTTTGGATGGCACCCTCCTCGCTGAGCTGCAATACGCCCTTCACAAACTGCTTGCGCTTCATGCTGTCCAGCGGGCGCACCCGGGCGAAATGCTCGGGAGCAAACACCGGGATCTTTTCAAATTTGATCTTGCGGCCCACGCACAGCGTGTCGCCCAGATGATAGATGCCCGGATCAAAGAGGCCGATGATATCGCCGGGATAGGCCACCTCAATGCCCTCGCGCTCGTCCGCCATAAACTGCTGCGGCTGCTTGACCTGGATCTCCTTGCCGGTGCCGGAGTGCCACACGTTCATTCCCTTGTGGAACTCGCCCGATACCACGCGCAGGAAGGCCAGGCGGTCGCGGTGAGCGGGGTTCATATTGGCCTGGATCTTAAAGATAAAGCCCGAAAACCGCTCGTCGTCCGGCTCCACCATGCCTTCGTTGCTCTCCCGGGGCAGAGGCGGCGGCGTATACTGCAAAAAGCGCTCCAGGAAGGGCTCCACGCCAAAGTTGGTCACCGCGCTGCCAAAGAACATGGGCGTCAGCTCGCCCCGGCGCACGGCCTCCAGATCAAAGCCCTCGCCGGCCTCGTCCAGCAGCTCGATCTCCTCGTTCAGCCGGTTGATATAATGCTTTTCCAGCATGCCGGAGAGCGCCGGATCATCCAGGGCCACAGTGGTTTTTTCAGCCTTGCGCTTGCCGTGGTCGCCGCCGAAATAAAGCTCGATCTCCTTTTTATCCCGGTGGTACACGCCCTGGAAATCGCCGTCCACACCGATGGGCCAGTTGATGGGGCAGGCATGGATGCCCAGCACGTCCTCCAGCTCGTCCATCAAAGCAAAGGGATCCTTGGCGGCGCGGTCCATCTTGTTCACAAAGGTAAAAATGGGGATGCCGCGCATCCGGCACACCTTGAACAGCTTGATGGCCTGGGCCTCAACGCCCTTGGCGGCGTCGATCAGCATCACGGCGCTGTCGGCCGCCACCAGCACGCGGTAGGTATCCTCGCTGAAGTCCTGGTGTCCAGGGGTATCCAGGATATTGATATCAAACCCATTGAAGGAAAACTGCATGGCGCTGCTGGTCACCGAGATGCCGCGCTGCTTTTCGATTTCCATCCAGTCGCTGGTGGCATGCCGTTCAGCCTTTCGCGCCTTCACCGATCCCGCCTGCCGGATGGCGCCGCCGTAGAGCAGCAGCTTTTCAGTCAGCGTGGTCTTGCCGGCGTCCGGGTGGCTGATAATGGCAAACGTCCGCCTGCGGGCAACCTCGTCTTTCAGCATACAAAGTCTCCTTCCGGGGATTTTATCACAATCAATTATTATAATGGAAAACGCATGCCTGTGTCAATGTATTCAGTGGGCAAATATAAGATATCCAGCGGAAATCATCATTGAGGTTGCTTTCGGACCAAGTTCAGCGTTTGCCGTCGCACGCCGTACATGATATAATGGCAAGGCAACAGGGCCGCAGAGCGGTTGCACATGTCGGCAGGCTCGGCGGACAGCACGGTGACTGCCTTATAATAAACAGTATCAGCCTGTCAAAACGAATGGAGGAATGATCTCATGCCCACGCGCTGCGTGCTTTTCGCTGGGCTATCGCCTAACGAGCTTAAAAACGCCCTGGCTTTTTTTGAGGCGCAGGAAAAAAGCTTTGCCCGGGGCGCCATTCTGAAAAACGCGGTGGATCCGCTGTTCGCCTTCGGCCTGGTGCTGGAGGGCAGCGTGGCCGTGTCCATGGAGGATATCGACGGGCGCGAGATGCTGCTCAATCACGTGGGGCCGGGCCAGACCTTTGGCGAGGCGCTCTGCTATCTTGAGGAGGACGCCCCGCTGATCATCACCGCGCTGACCGATACCCGCGTGCTCTGGCTGCGGTGCGACGGGCTGAAACGGCCCGCCCAGGATCAATTGGCCATCCTGCTGCAGGGACGCTTTACTGCCATGCTGGCCCGGCGCACGTTAAAAATGAACGACCGCATCCAGATCCTGTCCCGGAGCAGCATCCGGCAGAAGCTGAACGCCTTCTTTACCGAGTGCGCGCGGGACGCCGGCAGTCCGCGCTTTGATCTGCCCTTCGATCGCGCGGGCATGGCGGCTTATCTGGGCGTGGATCGCAGCGCTCTGAGCCGCGAGCTTTCCCGCATGCGGCAGGAAGGTCTGCTGACCTACCATAAAAGCGCGTTTACGTTGCATGTGCAACCGACAGAAGCCGACTGATGGGCTATCATACCTGTGCCCGCTATGGGCGAAAGGATGATAGAAAATGAAAAAGTTGATTTCTCTGCTGCTTTGCTTCGCGATGGCGCTGTCACTGGCCGCCTGCTCCCTGGCCGAAGAAGCCGCGCCGCGCCTGGGCGCGCTGAGCGGTCCCACCGCCATCGGCATGGCGCAGCTGCTCACCGCCGATAACGTGTACGCCGCCGCCGACGAATTAGCGCCTCTGTTCAACAAAGGCGAGATCGATATCGCCTCGGTGCCTGTGAACCTGATCGCAAACCTTTACAACAACGAAAACATCAAAGAAGAAAACAAGCCCGTGCTGCTGGCCATCAATACCCTGGGCGTGCTGTACATCGTGGAAAAAGGCAGCGAGGAGATCAGCGCCATTGAGGATCTCCAGGGCAAGACCCTCTACGCCACAGGCGCGGGCAGCACGCCGGAATATGCCCTGACCTACCTGCTCAGCGCTCACGGTCTGGAGATCGGCAAGGACGTCAACGTGGAATTCAGGAGCTCCCCCAACGAGGTGCTGCCGCTGCTTAACAGCAATGATAACGCCGTGGCCATGCTGCCCCAGCCCTTCGTTACCGTGGCCTCCGCCCAGGTGGAGGGCCTGCGGGTGGCGCTTGATCTGACCGCCGAATGGGACGCCCTGGACAATGGCAGCCGTCTGATCACCAGCGGCATCATGGCCCGCCGCAGCTATGCCGAGCAGCATCCCGAGGAGGTCGCCGCCTTCCTGAACGATTTCGCCGCATCGGTGGAATTCGTGAACGGCAACGTGGAGGAGGCCGCCAAGCTGGTAGAGGAGCTGGGTATCGTCAAGGCCGCCGTAGCCCAGAAGGCTATCCCCCAGTGCAACATCGTATGCATCACCGGCGACGAGGCCCGGGAGATCCTGCCCGGCTATCTGGAAACGCTGCTGGCGCTGAACCCCGCCTCCATCGGCGGCAGCCTGCCCGGCGACGACTTCTACTGGCATCATGAAGCCGAATAAAAAAGCATCCAAAACCGATCGTATATGGCGCGTCGCCGCCGTCCTGTTCTGGCTGCTGGCCTGGCAGGGCGGGGCGATGCTGCTGCGCGATTCGCTGCTGCTGGTCTCGCCTTTGCGCGTCCTGCGGCAGCTTTTTGCGCTGATGCGGGAAAAAAGCTTTTACGCCGCCGTGCTGTTCAGCCTGGGCCGCAATGCCGCCGGCTTTGGTCTGGGGCTGGCCGCCGGCGCGCTGCTGGCGGCGCTGGCAGCCCGATTTCCAGCAGCGGAATATCTGCTGCGCCCGCTGATGGTCACGGTGCGTTCCATTCCTGTGGCCAGCTTTATCATCATCGCCCTGGTTTGGCTCAGCAGCAGGCGCGTCAGCGTGTTCATCGTATTTTTGATGGTGCTGCCCATCGTATACGGCAATTTGTTGGAGGGACTCCGGGGCAAGAGCGCCCGCATGGAGGAAATGGCCCGGATGTACCGTATCCCCTGGCACCGGCGGTTCGTTTTTATTGACTTGCCTCAGCTGCGGCCCGCGCTGTTATCGGCGCTGACGCTGAGCCTTGGGCTGAGCTGGAAGTCCGGCGTGGCGGCTGAGATCATCGGCGTGCCCCGCGGCTCCATGGGCTACGCCCTCTATCAATCCAAGCTGTACCTGGATACGCCCAGCCTGTACGCCTGGACGCTCACCGTTGTGCTGCTGAGCGTCCTGTTTGAGCGGGCCGTCCTGTTCATCGTCAAGCGCGGCTTTATCCGATTGGAGCGCCTATGATCACACTGAACGATATCTGCAAATCCTATGACGGCAAGCAGGTGCTCCGTCATGTCAGCCTGACGCTTTCTCCCGGTATCACCTGCCTGATGGGCGCCTCGGGCCGGGGAAAAACCACGCTACTCCGTATCCTGTTGGGGTTGGAAACGCCGGACGCCGGACAGATCGAGGGCGTTCCCGACAGAATCGCTGTGCAGTTCCAGGAGGACAGGCTCATGGAAACGCTGACGGTGGGCTGCAATCTGAAGGCCGCCCTGGGACGGGATTACGACGCCGGAAAGGCCGAACGCTGCCTGGCCGCGCTGGTCATGCCGGGCTGTCTTTCGCTGTCCGTTTCCTCGCTGTCCGGCGGCATGAAACGCCGGGTATCCCTGGCCCGGGCGATGCTGTATCCCGCGCCGCTGCTGGTGCTGGACGAGCCCTTTCAAGGGCTGGACGAAGCCACGCGGCAGGCGGCCATCGCCGCCGTCCGTCAGTCCGCCAAGGGCCGCACGGCCCTGGTGGTGACCCACGACGCGCGGGATTGCGAAAACCTGGGCGGAAGATTGGTTGAATTATGAAAAAATATCGGTTTTCCCCTTTTATTGCAGGAAAATATATGCTATAATAACCAACGGCATTCGATATTATCCGATCGAAAAAAGACAGGAGGCTGATTCTTATGAAAACCACCATTTGCAAAGTGATCGGCCGCGAGATCATCGACTCCCGCGGCAATCCCACTGTTGAAGCTGAAATCTGGCTGGAAGACGGCACCGTCGCTCTGGGCGCTGCCCCCAGCGGCGCTTCCACCGGCGAATTTGAAGCGCTGGAGCTGCGCGACGGCGACAAATCCCGCTTCGGCGGCAAGGGCGTCTGCAAGGCCGTTAACAATGTAAATACCGTGATCGCCAAGGCTATCCTGGGCCTGGACGCGCAGGATACCTACGCTGTGGACGCCGCCATGCTCAAGGCCGACGGCACCAAGGACAAGAGCAACCTGGGCGCCAACGCCATCCTGGCCGTCTCCATCGCCGCCGCCCGCGCTGCCGCCAAGTCCCTGGGCATTCCGCTGTAACGCTTCCTGTGCGGCGTAAACGGCAACCGCCTGCCCGTTACCATGATGAACATCCTCAACGGCGGCGCCCATGCCGATTCCTCCGTGGATACGCAGGAATTCATGGTAATGCCCGTTGGCGCTCCCACCTTCTCCGAAGGCCTGCGCTGGTGCGCCGAAGTGTTCCAGACTCTGAAAAAGCTGATCAAGGACATGAACGACGTGACCGCCGTGGGCGACGAGGGCGGCTTTGCTCCCAACAGCCTGGGCGGCGACGAGGACGCCATTGAACTGATCCTCAAGGCCATCGAAAAGGCCGGCTACAAGCCCGGCAAGGATTTCATGCTGGCCATGGACGCCGCTTCCTCCGAATGGAAGAGCGAAAAGGGCAAGGGCTTCTATCATCAGCCCAAGTCCGGCAAGGACTTCACCTCCGATGAGCTGATCGCGCACTGGGAGAGCCTGGTGGACAAGTATCCCATCATCTCCATCGAGGACGGCCTGGATGAGGAAGACTGGGAAGGCTGGCAGCGCATGACCAAGAAGATCGGCCATAAGGTGCAGCTGGTGGG
>JAFUDW010000037.1 GCA_017464225.1 Clostridia bacterium
TATAATCCTCAAAAAAGCTGCTGCGGTTATACAGCGAATCCCGCCGCAGCCCAAGCTTTTCGCCGATCACATTGAGCGCCGTGGTCTTTCCGCTGCCGTTGCCTCCGTAAAGGATGGTGATCGGTTCAAAATCAAGCCCGGCAAGCCCCCGGGCCGAAAGCAAGCCGAAGGGATAAAAGCTATCGTAGCAGGTGCGCTTGACGGAAAGCCGGAAATCAAATTCCCGGTCGGCGTCCGGAAAGGCGAAGCGGCGCAGGTACAGCATATCAGGCCTTCATTTTAAAGGTGTTTTTGCACTTGGGACAGCAGACGTTCTTTTCGCCGCAGCCCCGGGTCAGGCGCATGCGGGTATGGCACTGCGGGCACTTGAAATACTTGAACTGCTTGCGGTTGCGGAAGCGCACGCGCGCCTGGCGCACCTCTGTGCGCAGCTTTTCGGTCTTTTGCAGATACAGGGCGTTTTCAGCCTGGCGCTTGGCCCGGTTCTTGGAAAAAATGCGATAGATGGCCCAGATATAACCCGCAATGGAAAGATACCAGAACAGCGGAACGCCCAGGGCAAAGCTCAAAAACAGCAGCAGGATGCTCCCGTACAGGATCGCCCTGCCCAGCTGGTCGGAGCCGTAGCTGCCATAGGTCAGTTTGCTGAAAAACGCGCGGATACGCTGCATAAAGTCCATGGTTTGCGCTCTCCTTTTCATTGGTCTGTTTATATCATACCACAAAATTGTCAAATAACAATGAACAAATTGGCATGGTTGACCGCAAGCGTCCGGTTGTCGTATAATAATACGGAAAAAATCGGCAGGAGGCAGTATGTTTGGCTACGTATCGGTAAACCCGCAGCAGCTGACCGAGGCGGAGCGGCTGCGCTTCCGCGGCTTTTACTGCGGGCTCTGCCATGTGCTCCGGGAGCGCTACGGCGATATCGGCCGGCTGACGCTGAGCCACGATATGACCTTTTTATCGCTCCTGCTGGCAGCGCTGTACGAACCCGCCGAAACGGCGCTGGACGAGCGCTGCGCCCTGCATCCATTGAAGCCCCATCACGCCATCCTGCACGCTGGCGCCGAATACGCCGCCGATATGAACATCCTGCTGGCCTATTACAAGTGCGAAGACGACGCCGAGGACGAGGGCTCGCTGCGCGGAAAGGCGGGCCGGGCGGCGCTGCGGAAAGCCTGCGGTCAGGCGTCGGCAAGATGGCCCGCGCAAAGCGAGGCGGTGCGGAAAAGCCTTGAACGCCTGACGGCGCTGGAAAAACAGGAGAGCGGCGATCTGGATGCCCTGGCCCGCTTGTCCGGCCAAATGCTGGGCGGCTGCTTTCCCTGGAAAGAGGACGTTTTCGCCCCTTACCTGCGGGAGATGGGCGAAGCGCTGGGCAGGTTCGTCTACCTGATGGACGCCTATGAGGATTACGACGCCGACGAAAAGCACGGACGGTTCAATCCTCTGCGCGGGCTGCGCGCCCAGCAGGATTACGAAGCGCGCATGGAGGATATACTGACCATGGAAATGGCGCAATGCGCCCGGGCTTTCGATCTGCTCCCCATCGAGCAGGATATCGCTTTGATCAAAAACGTGTTGTATTCCGGCGTATGGGGCCGGTATGCGCGGCTGACCGAAAAACGAAAGGAAAAACAAGCATGAACGATCCTTATCAGGTGCTCGGCGTCTCGCCCTCGGCCTCAGACGACGAGGTGAAGGCCGCATACAGGCGTCTGGCCAAACAGTACCATCCCGACCGCAACAACGGTTCCGCCGAAGCCGAGCGCAGGATGATGCAGATCAACGACGCCTACGCGCAGATCGTAGACATGCGCAAAAACGGCGGCGCCGCGCAATCGGGCTACGGCGGATACGGCGGGTATGGGTACGGCGGTTATGGCGGTTACGGCGGTTCCGGCCAGGCGCAGCAGCGTGCCCCGGAATTTGAAAGCGTCCGCCGCCAGCTGGACTACCGCGATTTTCAGGGCGCCATGGAAACGCTGGAGCGCATGAACACGCAGAGCGCCGAATGGTACTATCTGGTGGCCCGGGCGCGCCAGGGACTGGGCGATGATATCGCCGCCCTCAATTTTGCCCGGCAAGCCGTCAATATGGAACCCAATAATATGGAGTATTTGAGTTTCCTGCAGCAGATGAGCATGAGCGGACAGGAGTACCGCCAGCGCGGCGTCAGCTACGGCGGCATTCAGAATTTCCTGTGCCAGAATCCCTGTCTCACCTGCCTGCTGTTCAACCTCTGCTGCGGCGGAGGCTGCGGCACCAGGATCTGGTGCTGCTGAGCCCGATCATTTTCCCTTTTATCGCGATGGAAACAAACGATACGATCCAAACACGGAGGACTTCCATGCTGAAACGCTTTTTTGCCGCGGTTTTATGCCTTTGCCTGCTGCTGGGCAGCGCGGCGGCCGACAGTCTGCCCATATATTTCCGTAAAAGCGAAGGCAACAGCGCCCCCTATGAAAAGGTGGATTACTTGCAGGAGGCGCCCTTTGACGCTGACGCCGAGCTGCTCACCGTGGATATATTGGGCATCCGCCAGGGCGACTGCATCATCATCACCTGCGGCGGAGAGCGCATGCTGGTGGACGGCGGCGAAAGCCAGCGGTATCCGGCGGTCAGCAAATACCTGACCAAATACGGTATCGATCATTTTGACTTCTTTTTTCTGACCCACGCCCATGACGACCATCTGGAAATGCAGGAAACGCTGCTGAAAAAGGGCTATACGGTGGATCAGTTCATATCGCCCTACGATGAAAGCGACAGCTACTCGCTGTGGAATCCCTATAAAAAGCAGCTGACGGACGCCGGCATCCCCATCCGCAAGGTGGTCACCGGGGACGTGATCGAATTGGGCGGAGCCACGCTGACCTTCTACCGCTGGGACGATCCCAAGCAGACCATGAACAACCATTCGGCCACCGCCATGCTGCAGTTCGGCGACGCCCGCATGTTCCTGGCCGCCGATATCGGCGGCGAGACCCAGCACTGGCTGCTGAATACCTTTGGCGCGGAAGCCTTCAAATGCGACGTATACAAGACCGCCCACCATAACCGCACGGCCACCGTGACCGAATTTCTGGACGCCATGGATCCCGGTCTGGCGGTGAACACCAATACCCGCTCCTCCACCAAAACCGGCGAAAACCAGCAGGATCGCCGGGATATCCCCCGCTATTACATTTCCACCGGCACCATCCACCTGAGCACCGACGGCAGCCGATGGTACGCATGGCAGGAGCCCATGGATTAAAAAATACCGCCACCAAAAAACGCCCGGGATGCCTGTATCGGCTTCCCGGGCGTCGTTTTACGCGTTACTCGTCGCTGAGCTCGTCGATGATGTCGCTGTCATCCTCAAAGTTGGTTTTCACCACCTCGATCAGCGCCTCCATCAGCTCCTGCTCCACGGGCTCAAACTCCTCTATCTCCTCGCCGTCCTCATCGGTGGATACTGAAACCTTCATCACAAAGAAGGTCACCTCATCCAGGTTGTCGTTTACCTCGTCGATATCGTCGCTCAGCAGCACGTACTCGTCGCCGTTATAATAGAAATAACGGTTCACGCGCAGCAGCAGCCGATTGCCATCCTCGTCAACGCCTTCCACGATATCCAGTCTTTCATCCTCAGACACAGGTCATCCCTCCCTTGCCGTATCGCGGTCTCCGCCGCCTGTTTTCATTCTTATTATAACAGAAAATGGGGATATTTTGCAACGCTTCAATTCTGAATGATGTACAGCATGTCATGTTCGATTGCATAGGTTTCTGCTTGGCTGCCGGCAGGTACCAGCAGGAGCAGACCAGGATCAAAGGCATCCGACGCGATATTTCTCAGCGAAGCAGGCAGCGATATACGCAGCAGTTCCGGACAGTCTGCAAAGGCTCGGCTTTTCACGGTCATAATGCCCTCAGGCAGGATGATCTCTTGCGCTGCGATCCCGCAGAAGGCCTCTTCTTCCACAGTATTCAGCATAGCAGGGAGGACAAA
>JAFUDW010000003.1 GCA_017464225.1 Clostridia bacterium
CGGAAATACGCGATCAACAAAAATAACCCAGACTCGAGCAAGCTCGGTCTGGGCATTTTTGTATGATCGCTATGACGCTGACGCGTCATTGACGTCGGCAAGCCGCCGTCATTTCCGGTGCAGGTAGCATATCGAAGCTTTGTAATCGCATCCCCAGTCTGAGGTCGGCATGCGCAGCGGGCCCAGGATTGCACAGCAATCCCGAAAAAGCAGGCTGACGGCTGATTGAGCTTGCTCAAATCAGACGGCAGCTTGCTTTTTCTTTGGCCTCAGACGGCCTCTTTGCGACTACCTATATGCTATACTGGCGGAAGTTGTTTGAGAGTGAGTTCAACTCTGTTCGCCAGGATGGAGTCCAGAGGCCCAAGCGGGCCTTTGGCGCAGAGGTTTGGAGGCCGCGGAGGCCTCCAACGTCTCCCCTCAACTAAACTCTATATCCCAACTCCGTCCATAGCAGGATTCCCTCTTTAATCCTTCCGTTCCGGCGTGTCCTGTCCGTAATAGGCGCCCGCGCCGTGCTTGCGCAGGTAATGCTTGTCCAACAGCGCCTGCTGCATGGTGCCGCGGCCGGGATTGAGCATCATGGCGTGGAAATCCATGAATGCGCACTCCTCCATGACCACGGCGTTATGCACGGCGTTCATGGGATCGGCGCCCCAGGCGAAGGGGCCGTGGCTGTATACCACCACGCCGGGCACCTGGGCGGGATCGATATGACGGGATCGGAAGGTTTCTATGATCACGGCGCCGGTTTCTTTTTCGTACTGCCCCTTGATCTCGGCTTCGGTCATGGGCCGGGTGCAGGGGATAGCGCCGTAAAAGTAATCGCCTTGGGTGGTGCCCATGGCCGGGATATCCGCCCCCGCCTGGGCGAAGCTGGCCGCCCAGCGGCTATGGGTGTGCACAATGCCGCCGCACTGGGGGAAGGCCTTATACAGCTCCACGTGGGTGGGCGTATCGCTGCTGGGCTTCCATTTGCCCTCCACGCGCCTGCCCTCCAGATCGACCACCACCATATCCTCGGGCGTCATGCCGTCGTAGTCCACGCCGCTGGGCTTGATGACCACCAACCCCTGCTGACGATCGATGCCGCTCACGTTGCCCCAGGTAAAGGTGACCAGGTTATATTTGGGCAAAAGCAGGTTTGCCTCGCAAACCAGTTTCTTCAATTCTTCCAGCATATTCTTCTCCCTCACAGCGTTTCAATGGCCGCCCGTTCGATGGGCAGGCTTTTTTGGTACTGGGCCAGGAAGGCGCGGAAGCCTTCGATATCGTTGGCGTCGGCTGTCAGCGTGGTGGATTTTGCACCGGCGAACACCGCATTATCAAGGTAGTCCTCCAGCTTTTGGCCATCCTTTTTCCACAGCATGTAAGCGCACAGCAGCGCCATGCCGTAGGGGCCGCCCTCGCCTGCGGTTTCCATCACCGATACCGGGCTGCCCACCGCGGCGCTCAGCATGCGCTGGCCCACGCCGGGCGTTTTGAAATAGCCGCCGTGGCCGTATAGCCGGTCGATGGCCACGTGCTCCTGCTCGGTCAGGATATCCAGGCCGATCTTGAGCGTTGCCAGGGCTGAAAGCAGGTGCGTGCGCATGAAGTTGGCCAGCGTCAGCCTGGCATCCGGCGTGCGTGCAAACACGGGGCGTCCGGCGTCCAGATCGGTAACGCCCTCGCCGGAAAGATAATTATAGCTCAGCAGCCCGCCGCAGTCGCTTTCGCCCTCCAGGGCCTTGTTGAACAGCAGGGTGTACAGATCGCCCTTATCGATCCTGGCGCCGATGGCCCCGGCAAACTCGGACAGCAGGTTCACCCAGGCGTTGATGTCGCTGGTGCAGTTGTTGCAATGCACCATGGCTACCGGCTTGCCCGTGGGCGTGGTGACCATATCGATCTCCCGGTGCACGCCGGGCAGTTTTTCCACCACGATCATGGCAAAATCGCTGGTGCCCGCCGATACGTTGACCGTGCGCGGCGCAACGCTGTTGGTGGCCGTCATGCCGGTGCCCGCGTCGCCCTCGGGCGGGGCAAAGGGGATGCCGGGCTTCAAATCACCCGCCGGATCCAGGAAGGCCGCGCCCTCCGCCGTCAGCGCGCCCGCCTGCTCGCCCGCCGTCAGGATGCCGGGTAGGATATCGCGCAGCCGCCAGGTATAGCCCATTTCGGCGATCAGGGCGTCAAACTTGTCCGTCATGGCGGCGTTATAGCTCAGCGTTTCGCTGTCGATGGGAAATACGCCGCTGGCTTCGCCGATGCCGAGCACGTTTTTTCCGGTAAGCCGTGTATGCAGGTAGCCCGCCAGCGTGGTAAGGCAGGCCAGACGGGGCAGGTGCTCCTCGCCGTTCAGCATGGCCTGGTACAGGTGCGCGATGCTCCAGCGCTGGGGAATATTGAAATCAAAGAGCGCGGTCAGTTTTTCGGCGGCTTCCCCGGTCATGGTGTTGCGCCAGGTGCGGAATTCGGCCAGGGGCTTGCCGTCCTTATCAAAGGGCAGGTAGCCGTGCATCATGGCGCTGATGCCGATGGCACCCACCTGGGTGAGCACAGCGCCGTATTTTTCCTTTACATCGCGCTTGAGATCGGCATAGCAGGCCTGCACGCCGCTGTGAATGGCCTCCATGCTGTACGTCCATATGTTGTTTACCAGCTGATTTTCCCATTCGTGGCTGCCCGACGCGATGGGCCGGTGATCCTGATCGATCAGCACTGCCTTGATGCGGGTGGAGCCCAGTTCGATGCCCAGTACGGTATTCTGAAACTGCATATTCGCACCTCTCTGCACTTTTTTCCCATTATAACACAGGAAAAATGTCACCGCAATAAAATTCGCGGAATTACCTTGCATTTACCGGGGTTTTTAGATACAATATACGTAACCGCTTTATGTGAATTAAAAAGGAGGTCATGCACCATGCATTCCAACATTCCCGATGTCAAACTGGGAATCATCGCCGTTTCCCGCGATTGCTTCCCCATTGCTTTGTCCGAAAAGCGCCGCGCCAATATCGTAAAAGCCTACGGCGAAGGGATCTATGAATGCCCTGTGACTGTGGAAAACGAAAACGATATGCTCAAGGCCGTGGACGACGTGAAGGCTGCCGGCTGCAACGCCCTGGTGGTGTTCCTGGGCAACTTTGGCCCCGAGACCCCCGAGACCCTGATCGCCAAGTATTTTGACGGCCCCTGCATGTTTGTTGCGGCGGCCGAGGGCGACGGCGATCTGATCAACGGCCGCGGCGACGCCTATTGCGGCATGCTCAACTGCTCCTATAACCTGGGCATGCGCCATCTGACGGGCTATATTCCCGAGTACCCCGTGGGTACCGCGCAGGATATCGCCGGCATGATCGCTGATTTCATTCCCGTGGCCCGGGCGTACATTGGCGTCAAGAACCTCAAGATCATTACCTTTGGCCCCCGTCCCCAGGACTTCTTCGCCTGCAACGCCCCCATCAAGGGCCTGTACGAATTGGGCGTGGAAATCGAGGAGAACAGCGAATTGGATCTGCTGGTATCCTATAAAGAGCACGCCGGCGACGCGCGCATCAAGGACGTCATGGCCGATATGGCCAAGGAAATGGGCGAAGGCGCGTACTATCCCGATATGCTGGAGCGCATGGCGCAGTTTGAGCTGACGCTGCTGGACTGGGCTGAAAAGCATAAGGGCGCCCGCAAGTATGTGGCCTTTGCCGATAAGTGCTGGCCCGCCTTCCCCGAGCAGTTTGGCTTTGAGCCCTGCTACGTCAACAGCCGCCTGGCCAGCCGCGGCATCCCGGTATCCTGCGAGGTGGATATCTACGGCGCGCTGAGCGAGTACATCGGCGCCTGCGTCACCGACGATGCCGTTACCCTGCTGGATATCAACAACAGCGTGCCTCAGTACATCTACGACGAGGATATCAAGGGCAAGTATGACTGCAAGCTCACCGATACCTTCATGGGCTTCCATTGCGGCAATACCCCCGAGTGTAAGATGTGCAGCGACCGTGCCATCAAATATCAGCTGATCCAGCACCGCCTGCTGGAGCCCGCCGGCAGCGAGCCCGACTTCACCCGCGGCACCCTGGAGGGCGATATCGCGCCCAGCCCCATTACCTTCTATCGCCTGCAGTGCGACAGCGAGGGCTGCCTGCGCTCCTACATCGCCCAGGGCGAGGTGCTGGACGTGCGCACCCGCTCCTTCGGCGGCATCGGCGTATTCTGCATCCCCGAAATGGGCCGCTTCTATCGCCATGTGCTGGTGCAGAAGCGCTATCCGCATCACGGCGCCGTGGCCTTCGGCCATGTGGGCAAGGCCCTGTTTGAGCTGTTCAAGCTCCTGGGCGTCAAGGACATCGCCTATAATCAGCCCGCCTCTCTGCCCTATCCCACCGAGAATCCCTGGGCATAATCGCGGCAGATCGAAAAGCATACAATAATACGATAGGAGCCCGAGCGGCTCCTATCGTATTCTATTAATATGGGGCTTTGGGTTTCGCTTTGTGAGAGATTCATACTGTCTCCAAACGAAAAGCATATATAGAAGCAGAAATTTGATGGGGAGACGTTCGAGGCCTCCGCGGCCTCGAGCTCTGCGGCAAGGGACTTCGTCCCCTGCACCCATCCCGGCGAAAAGAGTGGATTTCACTATCAAACAATTTCCGCCAGTTAAGCTTTTGGGTTGGCGTAAAGAGGCCGTCTGAGGCAAAGAAAAAGGCCAGTGCCGTCAGATTGGAGCGAGCTCCATCCGCCGTCCCTTGCCTTTTTCGGGATTGCTGCGCAATCCTCGGCCCGCTGCGCGTGCCGACCTCAGACTGGTTTGTGTTGTTGAAATTTAGAACTTGCCATCCGCACCGGAAATGACGGCGACTTGCCGACGTCAATGACGCGACAGCGTCATAGCGATCATACAGAAACGCCCAGACCGAGCTTGCTCGAGTCTGGGATGTTTTTGTTGATCGCGTATTTCCGATGCGCTCTTTGCGCCAAGCCATTTCCAATTAGCTGCGGGAAGTTGCTTGTTTACGACGCAAAGTAATATCCGCAACTGCCGGGTCCAGGGAGGGGCTTCCCTTCCTGGCAGGGTTGTTAAGGGGCAGCGCCCCTTATCGTTCCCCTCTCTATCAAATTTCTGTTTTCAGGCGTATACCTTTCATCAAGGCTCAGTATCAGTCTACATTGTCCAGCTCGCCGTCCCGGGCAACGCGCGTGTTTCCCTCGGCGTCGGCGGCGTAGAGGGCGGCGCCCCGGTTGTTTGCGGCGGCATAGGGGAAGACGGGCAGCGTGGTGGCTGCGCCGAACGCTCCGTCGGGAGAGAGGGCGATGAGGCTGATGCTGCCCGCGCTTTCGCCCAGGGCAAGCTTGCGCTCGGTAAGCTGGCGCAGCGCTTCCAGGCAGGCGGACTGGGGATCAGCGCCCCGGCGCATCAGCGATACGGCTTCATAGCTCAGGCAGCCGCGCATGATATCCTCGCCCAGGCCGGTGGCTGCCGCCGCGCCATAGCGGCTGTCGCAGTAAACGCCGCAGCCGGGCAGCGGCGTATCGCCTACCCGCCCGGGCTCCTTCATGAACAGCCCCGAGGTGGAAGCGCAGGCTGTCATGCCGCCCTGGCCGTCCAGGGCCAGAACGCATACGGTGTCATGCCCCTCATAGGCTCTCTGCCGCTGGGCCTGGGCGGCTACAGCCTGCCGCCAGCGGGCCATGCTCGCCTCAGTGCGCATGTCCCTGAGCGCCAGGCCGTTTTTGAGGGCAAAGCGCTCGGCGCCTTCCCCAGCCAGCACGCAGTTGGTTTCCCGGCCGCAGAGCAGGCGCGCGGCCAGCACGGGATTGCGCAGGTTCTGGGCGCTCATTACCGCGCCGAAGCGCAGCGTATCGCCGTCCATATAGGCCGCGTCCAGCCGCACCCGGCCTTCGGCGTCAGGCAGGCCGCCAAACCCCACCGAGCGATAGGCCGGGTCATCCTCCACTGCCGTTACGGCGTGTGTTGCCGCGTCCCCGGCCGGCGCGCCTTGCCGCAGCATTTCATACGCCGCAAACACGCCGGAAGCGCTCATTTTCCAGGTTCCGATGATCGCCGCCATATCAGCCGTCCAATCTGGCGCGCACGGCGGCCACATAATCGCTGTCGGTCACCTCAAAGATATCCTCCGGCGGGTACAGCGCGCCGCCGTAATAAATGCTGCGGTTGTTGCTGACCGAGGGATCGGGCAGCGTTTTATGCCGCGCCAGATGCACCTGACGGCAGCCCGTGGCGGCCGCCACCTTATCCACATTGCGCAGCGTAATACCCGCGCCGGGCAGGATCTCAATGGCGTTGCCTGCGTATTCGATCATTTGCCGAATGGTGTCCAGGGCGAAAAACACGTCGCTTTCCTGGCCGCTGGTCAGCACACGGGTGACGCCCAGGCCGATCAGGGTATCCAGCGCGCGCTTCCAGTCCGGCGTCACGTCCAGCGCCCGATGGAATACGCAGGGCATCCCGTCCGCGATCCTGACCAGCTCCCGGGTGCGCTTTTCATCCACCGTGCCGTCGGCGTTCAGAAAGCCGAACACGATGCCGTCCGCCCCGTTTTCCAGCAGCAGGCGCGCGTCCTCGCAGGCCGTTTCAAACTCCGCGTCGGTATAGCAGAAGCCGCCAGATCGGGGACGCACCATGGTCATTACGGGAATATGCGTGTGCCGCTTCACCGTGCGCAGCGTGCCCAAGGTGGGCGTCAGCCCGCCCTGAAACAGATTGCTGTTGAGCTCCACCCGATCGGCGCCGCCCCGGGCGGCCTCGATCACATCGTCCGCCGATCCGCAGCAGATTTCCAGTAAAATCTTCTCCATTCTGTCAAACCTCCTTGATTGTCATGGGCCGATCTCCCGCAGGATATCCTCGGGCGCGCCCAGAACGGTCACATACCCCTTCAAAAGCGCGGCCTTGTCCGAAAGCCCCCGGGAATGGGGATTGATGAAGATCCGGCATTTTTCGCGGCCGTTACGGGCCTCCTGGATCAGGTTCAGGGCGGCGGAATTGCCGTCAAAGGCAAGCAGCACGGAGGGCATGCGCCGGAAGATCTCGTAGGCGAAGCTCTTGTACAGCCCCATGCCCGAGCTTTCAATGGATATCAGGACGCCCACGCCGGCTTTTTGCAGCCGCGCGCGCTCCTGCGCGGTGATCAGGCTGGGCACGATGGCGAACACTCGGAACTTTCCCGCCGCCCGGCGCGCCAGGTATCCTTCCTGGGCGGACAGCGAGTGGCCCACCGCGAAGAAGACCCGCTGGGGATCAGCCTTGTCCAGCAGGCCGTCGATGAAGGCTTTGTCCGCCTCCCGCATCTGCGTATGCCGCCCGCTGCTGTTGAAGCTTCCGCCGGCCACCACGATGGGGAACATGCCCTGGGGCAGCGCTGCCAATTGGCCTTTGAGCCCTTCTTCGGCGCTGACCCTGCGGCCGCTCCGCCACAGATCGCGCCTCGGCGTTTCGGCGCGTTCCAGCAGCCGGGTATAAAACTGCTCGGTATCCCCGCCGGGGCAAACGTCCTGGAAGGCCAAGCGCTTTTCCTCAAATACGCGCAGACTCTGATCAAGGATGGCGTCCTCGGCCTGGCGCATGCGGCATAGCTCGGGCAGCGTCAGCCCCAGCAGCTTTTCCAGGCTCAATTCCTCGTCGATGGAATTGGTGCCGTACAGCGCGCCGCCGTCGGTGCCTTGCACGCAGCTGACGCCCGCCCGGAGATACTGCCGCAGCGGATGGCGGTCCAGATGGCTCAGATTGTTGAGGCGAACGTTGGAGGTGATCTGGAACTCCAGCGTTACGCCGCCCTGGCGCATATCCTCCAGCAGCTTTTTCCCCTTGGCGCCGCGCAGATCGCAGGTATACAGGCCGTGACCCACCCGCAGGGGCGGCATGGGCTGGCCGGGAGCCAGGGCTTCGGATACGCAGCGGATACTGTTGGCCACGTTGTCCCGCAGGCTGTCGTTTTCGCCGGCATGGATGCGGATCACAAAGCCGGGATGCTCCCCGGCGATCTCCACCAGCTCCCCGATCACGCTGCGCAGCTCCAGGATATCGTTGATCTCCTCGCCGATGATATCGCTGCCCGCCACATAGGGATCGCCCGCCACCGCCCGCAGGCACCGCAGGTTTTCGGCCAGGTAATCGTTGGGGGTCAGCCGATCCTTGATGATGGTCAGCGGGATACGGCGGATGCCGGCCAGAAAGCGCAGCAGCACGCCGGTTTCCCGGGTGACGGTGGGCATGATCTCGTGGATCTGCCGCAGCTTGGCGGGAAATTCCCGGCGGTTCAGCAGCGCGGTATCGGTGATTTCAGCATACTGGATGCCGTGCCGCTGATACTCCCTGGCGATCCACAGCAGAAGATCCTGGTACAGCGTGTTGCGGCGATACCGGGGATCCTCCCGATCCTGGCGGATGCGCAGGGCGTATGCGCGCACCTCCCGGTCGGGGATGCCTTCTATATTGATGCCGGTAAATTGGCTTTCCGCTCGCTGCCCCTTGGTGAATACGTAGCGGTACAGGTATACCTTTTCCAGGTTGGCAAAAACCGCCTGGCCGTCCTTGGGGATGGTCAGGGAATTGCGGATCTTTTCTATGTTTGCAGCGGCGGCGGGCAGGTTGCCCAGGATCAGATCGGCGAAATTGATCAGCGTGTAATCGTCGATGCGCCGCTCCCTCCGATGACCCGTCAGCGCCAGGGGGCCCATCTGCGCCTCTACCCGGCGGCGCTCGGCCTCCAGACGGTCGCGCTGCGTCTGGGTGCATTGGAGACCGAGCTTTTTGATGTAGTAGTAGGGGTATCCGATCTGGTGCATGATCCCCAGGGCGATCAGGGCATCCGGGGGCAGATTGCCGTTCATATGGGTGTGCAGGTCTGTGCGGAATTTGCACTCGCTGCGGATATAGGTTTTTACGATGGTCTTTTCGATGCCCAGCCGGTAGTCCTTGGTTTGGCTCATCAGCGTTTTGGAGATGGCCGGGATCGAGGCTTTCAGCTCCACCCGCCCGTCGGGATAGATGTTGGCGATCTTGGTATTCCCAAGGCGCAGGATATAGACGCGGCGATTGTCCCCGTCAAAATAGCAGGGGATCTCGTCCCGGATCACCTTGAGGCCCTTTTCATCCTCGCCGGTTTTCAGACCGCACAGCCGGGCCAGGTTGGTGATCAGATTGCCCGTATGGTGGTAGGGCGTGCGCATCACGTAAAAAAGCCTTTCGCCCTCCATATACAGGTCCATCACGATATCCTTTTCCCGATCCAGGTAAAACTGCTGAAAATAGATCATGGTGCCCCATCCTCCGGCGTCGCTATTTCAGTATGTCCATGGTATCGCCCAGCTCTTTGGCGATAAAGGCCTGGTAAGCGGCCTCCTCCCGGCGGACGGCGGCGCGCCCGGCCTCCAGTTCCTCCGGGGAGAGCGTATACGCCGACCGCCAGAACAGCTGAGCGGCGGCACGCTCGGTTTTGATCACGGTTTGCGCGTATTCCGGCCCGCCGCACAGCAGGCGGAGCGAAACCTCTCTTTTGAGCAGGCCGCTGGTGAGGATGCCCCAGGTATCGTACAGCGTGTCGTTGGCGATGGGGCCGACGATCACATCGTATTCCGCCAGGCTGTCCGCCCGGCCTGCGCGGTTGGCGAAAATGTAATCATACCAGGCCGCGTCCCGCAGGAAGCGTTTGACGCGCAGACCTTCCAGCGATAAGGCGTAGGCGTTTACGATCGTATCGCAGCCCTTCCGCGTCCGCGCCCAGCGGCGTGAAAATTCGCCGTCATCCGAAAGATAAAAACCCTGACCGAAATCGGCGTTCTTTCGCCCGTAACGGATATCGGGCTGCCTGATCTCGGCGAAGCCGGTATGGTACAGCACAATGGAATGACTGTCGTTCATGACGCCTCCTTCATATTCGATGCTCCGGGCGAAGGCCGCGGCAGGGGACCGTCGCTCCATTCCGTTCAATATCAATAAACATGTTTATTATACAGGAAGCGCTCATAAAAAACAATAAAAAGCGGGAGACGCAGATATCGGTATTGATACTGATTCTGAACTTGAATCATACAAACAGAAATTTGATGAGAAACGATAAGGGCCTCCGCGGCCCTTATGAACCCGCGGCATGGGACTTCGCCCCCTGCACCCATCCCGGCGAACAGGGTTGAGTGTTCTATCAAACAATTTCCGCCAGATTAGCTGAAATGGTTGGCGCAGAGAGACCGTCTGAGGCTATGAAAAAGGCCAGTGCCGTCAGATTGGAGCAAGCTCCATCTGCCGTCCCTTGCCTTTTTCGGGATTGCTGCGCAATCCTCGGCCCGCTTCGCGTGCCAACCTCAGACTGGGGTTTTCTATCGAA
>JAFUDW010000038.1 GCA_017464225.1 Clostridia bacterium
CGTCATTCTGTTTACCATGTACTTCAGCGCCGGTACCATCCCGCATTACCTGCTGCTCAACCGCCTGGGCATGCTGGAAACGGTGTGGGTGCTGATCATCCCCAGCTGCCTGAGCGTGTACAACATGATCATCATGCGCTCCAGCTTCTACGGCGTGCCGGAATCCCTGCGGGAGGCCGCCGAGATCGACGGCGCGGGCCCCATCCGCACGCTGATCAAGGTGTATCTGCCGCTGAGCAAGCCCGTACTGGCCACCCTGGCCCTGTTCTACGCCGTGGGCCGCTGGAACGGCTTCTCGGACGCCCTGCTGTACATCAAAAAGCGCGAGGATCTCTATCCCATCCAGCTGTACCTGTACAACATCCTGCAAAACACCACCAGCACAGAAGAGGCCACCCAGGAGGGCTTCAGCAATCCGGGCCTGAGCGAAACGCTGAAAATGGCCACCGTGATGTTCGCCACCGTGCCCATTCTGGTGGTGTACCCCTGGCTGCAGCGGTACTTTGTAGCCGGCGTTACGATTGGTGCTGTGAAGGGATAATAAGCGATGAACGTTGAAAGATAAAGAATTAAAGACTGTCCAGCGCGGACGGAATATATTTTTCCCATCCAGAGCCCTGCCGTCATGGAGACGGTAAGTATATACAAGGAGGATACCTAAGGTGAAGAAAAACATCCCGACCATCGTATTGGCAATCATTGCCGCCATCGCTGTGATCTTCTGCTTTGTGATCAATGGGCAGAAGGCCGATCTGAAGAAGCAGGTGGACGACCTGACTGCTAATGTGACCAAGCTGACGGCTGATCTTGACGCCGCCAAGAACGAAGCCGCCGCCGCTGCGCAGGCCGCTGAGGAAGCGCTGCAGGCCGCCAAGGACGAGGCTGCCAAGGCTGCTGAGGAAGCTGCCGCTGCCGCTGAGGAAGCGCTGCAGGCCGTTAAAGACGAGGCTGCCAAGGCCATCGAAGAAGCCACCAAGGCGCGCGAGTCCGCTACCACTTCCTTCAAGTTTGAAGAGCCCCATAGTATTACTGTGGAAGTCTACAACCGTTACAATGACGGCGGCTCTGACCCCACCTCCTCTCCCTTCGCCCAGTACATCATCAACGGCATGAAGGAACGCTACAACGTGGATGTTGAGCTGGTTTCCGTGGGCCGCTGGACCGAAACTGACGATATCAACAACCTGCTGGCTGCCCAGAACGCTCCCGACATCTGCGTGACCTACAGCTATCCCACCATCCTGAACTACGCCGATATGGACGCCATCGTTGACCTGGCTCCCTATCTGGAGCAGTACAAGGATCTGCTGCCCAACCTGTGGAGCCTCCTGGGCGAATACAACATTTATTACGACCAGGATCCCGAAACCAAGACCCTGTGGGCTGTGGAAGCGCTGCTGAGCAACAACGCCCGCATCAACACCTTCATCCGCAAGGACTGGCTGGACAAGCTGGGCATGGCCCTGCCCACCACCACCGAAGAGTTTGAAGCCTGCCTGGTGGCCTTCCGCGACAACGCCGAGCTTCTGCTGGGCGACGACGCCGCCCGTATGATCCCCTACACCACCAGCTATGACATCGGCTGGCGCAATAACAACATGATCGTGTCCTTCGTGCCCGATGATCTGAGCGACGAAGAATACTACATCCACGGTTATGACGATCGTCAGCAGACCCTGCCCGGCGCCAAGGAAGGCGTGCGCCTGCTGAACAAGTGGTACAACGACGGTCTGGTCTGGAAAGACTTTGCCCTGTACGGCAGCGGCGACACCACCGAGGACGACAACCTGAAGGCCGGCTTCGTGGGCGCTTTCATGCACAACTATGACTATCCCTTCCGCAACGGTGAAGACTCCATCGACGCCAACCTGAAGCGCAATGTGGGCCCCGACGCCGCGTTCGTGGCTGTGGATTGCTTCCAGAATGACGCCGGCGTGTACCGCAAGTTCCTGAGCGACTCTGTGGACCGCAAGGTGTTCTTCCCCGCCACCAACGATGAAGTGCTGGCCTCCCTGCTGTACTTGGACTTCATCTCTGACCCCGAAGTGATTCTGTACCTGCAGACCGGCGAAGAGGGCGTCAACCATGAACGCCTGGAGAACGGCGCTTACAAGCTGCTGGCCGCCACCGGCGATTACATCATGAACAGCCCCAAGAACATTGACCACACCATCACCGTCAACGGCGAGCAGATGGGCGAATACACCGACATCAGCTTCGCCCTGACCTATGCCGAGGTTGATCCCGAGCTGGTTGCCAACGCCAAGGAAATCGCCATGAACGGCGGCCGCGTGCCCGCGCACTACAGCCTGCCCGCTATCGAAGCCGAGGTTGGCATCGGCACCACCCTGACCACCGAGCGCGATACATTCCTGAACCAGGCTGTCACCGCTTCCGTGGAAGACTTTGACAAGGTGTACGATGAGGGCCTGGCCAACTACATGAGCATCGGCGGTCAGGAAATCATGAACGAGCGCGCCGAGAAGCTTGAAGCCGCCACCGGTTATGTGCATCAGGCCGATTGACAAAAGCTTGAAAAAGGGATATAGTTCCTGACCGGGACTTGTTTCCCACAGGGGGAAGCGTTGCACCCAGCGCTTCCCCCTCTTTTTGCAAAGCAACTATTCTGCGGAGGAGATGCCCATGCGCACGCTGTGGAACGATGGCTGGCAGTTTGCCAAATTACCTTTCGGGAGCGATTACGCCGCTTTCCGGGCGTCAGAAAAGACGCCCGTGATCCTGCCCCACGACTTTCTGATTGAAGACGCCGAAGACCTGTATGAAACCTGCGACGGCTGGTACGCAAAACGGCTGGACTGGCGGGATGAATACGCCGGAAAGCGCGTTTTTCTGGATTTTGACGGCGTTTATATGGATGCCGATCTCCTGCTCAACGGCCAGGCGGTAATGACCCATCGTTACGGCTATACCGCCTTTCGCGTCGATCTGACGGACCGCCTGCAGCAGGGCGAAAACGAGATCGCCGTCCATATCCGCCACCAGAGCCCCAACAGCCGCTGGTATTCCGGCGCGGGTATCTATCGGGATGTCAATCTGGAGGTGCTGCCCGCCCATCATATGCTGCCGGACGGTTTTCAGGTCAATACTGCCCGGGAGGGCGATCTCTGGCGGCTGGATTTTTCCGTGGAGCTGTCGGGCGAAGGGCCTCTGCCCCAGTATCAGCTCACCGATACCCTGGGCGCGCCGCTGGCCAAGGGACAGATGATCCGGAACAGCCAAACGCTGCTGCTGAGCGATGTGGAGCCCTGGTCACCGGATTTTCCCCGGCTCTATCGCCTGCGTTTCATCTTGGGCGAACAAAGGGAAACGGTCAGCGTGGGCTTCCGCGAAACCCGTTTTACTCCTGACCGCGGCTTTTTTCTGAACGGCGAGCCCCTCAAAATTCACGGCGTTTGCCTGCATCACGATCTGGGCGCGCTGGGCTCGGCCTTTTATGCCGATGCGGCAGAGCGCCAGCTCCGGCTCATGAAAAACATGGGCGTCAACGCCGTGCGCACGTCCCACAACCCGCCCGCCCGGCAATACCTGGATCTCTGCGACCGGCTGGGTCTGATGGTGATGGATGAGCTCTACGATATGTGGGAGCTGCCCAAAACACCCTATGACAACGCTCGGTTCTTTCCCCAGACCTATCCCCAGGATGTGGCCGCCTGGATCCGCCGGGATCGCTGCCATCCCTCGGTGATCCTATGGTCGATCGGCAATGAGATCTATGATATGCACGCATCGGAGCGCGGGCAGTATTGGACAAAAGCGCTGGCGGACGAGGTAAAAAAGCACGATGACCGCCATGCTCCGGTCACCTTCGGCAGCAACTATATGCCCTGGCAGGGCGCGCAGAAATGCGCCGATATCGTCAAGCTCCCCGGCTACAATTACGCCGAAAAATATTACGCCTCTCATCACGCCCAACATCCCGACTGGGTGATCTTCGGCAGTGAAACCAGTTCCATCGTCAGCAGCCGCGGCGTCTATCATTTTCCCTTTGGGGAGCAGGTCATGAACGATGAAGACCTGCAGTGCTCAGCGCTGATGAACAGCAACACCAGCTGGGGCGCGCAGGACGTTCGCGTCCTGCTGGCGGAGGATCTGCGCACGCCCTATTCCCTGGGGCAGTTCGTCTGGTCCGGCATTGATTATATCGGCGAGCCCACGCCCTACCATACCCGCAGCAGCTATTTCGGTCAGGCGGATACCGCCTGTTTCCCCAAGGACAGCTATTATTTTTATCAGTCCATGTGGACGGATACGCCCATGGTGCATATCGGTGTCAGCTGGGATTGGAACGCCGGGCAAATGATCGATGTGCCCGTCATGACCAATTGCGCCTCGGCGGAGCTGCTGCTGAACGGCGTTTCCCTGGGCACGCGGCAGGTCGATCGGCTGGACGTCCGCAACTGCCTGCCGCTGTGGCGCGTCCCCTTTGCCAAGGGTATCCTGGAAGCCAAGGCTTATGATAAAGACGGAAATCTGCTGTGTCAGGCCCGCCGGGTGACGCCTGGAGAAAGCAAACGCCTGGTTTTGCAGGCTGACCGCGCCAGCCTGCGGGGCGGCGGCGGAGAGATCGCCTTCATTGAGGTTTCCGCCGTGGACGACAAAGGAAATCCGATGGAAAACGCCTGTGACCGGGTGGATGTGAAGGTAACGGGCTGCGGCGCGCTGCTGGGCCTGGATAACGGCGACAGCGCCGATCAGGACGGATACAAGGTCACCAGCCGCCGCCTGTTTTCGGGAAAGCTGCTCATCATGGTGGGCGGCCAGCCCGGCCCCGGCAGCATCACGGTGGAGGCCGACGCTCCAGGCCTGCGCGGAGCCAGCCTGACCATCCCGGTTTCCAAGGGCGGGGACAGGCAATTCCCCTCGCTGTGCCGGGATAACGCGCGGCAGGAGGATATCATGATCCGCCGCATCGATCTGTGTCCCCTGGGCGCGCCCTTGCTGACGCCGGAAAATGACAGCGTATCCTTCCTGCTGTGCGCCTTGCCCGCCCTGGCGCCCGAGCAGGAGCTGACCTGCCGGGTGACCAACGCCCAGGGCGTCGATATGCCCTGCGCCCGGGTATCCCGGGATGGCAACACAGTCACCGTAACTGCCCGGGGAGATGGCCGCGTATATCTGCGCGTCACCGCCAACAACGGCTATCCCCATGCCCGGGTGATCTCCGTGCGGGAGATCAGGGCTTCGGGCTTCGGCAAGATCGGCCTGGATCCCTATGATTTTATTTCGGCTTCCCTCAGCGATGTCCGCCTGGGCGATATCGGCCCGGGCAACGAACAGGGCATCTCCTTTGCCAGGGACGGCGAAAGCGCGGTGGGCTTTACCAACGTGGATTTCGGTCCCGTGGGCTCGGACGCGCTGACGCTGCCCATCTTCGCGCTGGACGGAGGCCGCTATGATATCGGCCTGTGGGACGGCGTTCCCGGCCAGGACGGCGTCAAAATTTGCGATCTCGCCTATCAGAAGCCCAGCCGCTGGAATATTTACCAGTCCGAAACTTACCGCCTGCCCAAGCCGCTCACCGGCGTGCATACGCTTTGCTTCTCGCTGGACAGAAAGATCCATCTGAAGGGCTTCTCCTTTGAAAAGCAGCGCCGCGCCGCGCGGTATAACCGCGCCTCCGAAGCCGACCGGGTATACGGCGATACCTATACGCTCCGAGACAACGCCGTGCTGGGCATCGGCAATAACGTCACGCTGACCTTCGATCACATGGAATTCGACGCGGCTGGCCCGGCGGAGCTGACGGTCACAGGCGCCACGCCGCTGCCCGAAAACGCCATCCGCGTGCAGTTCACCGCCCGGGACGGCGAGCAGCAGACCACGCTGTGCATGTTTAGCCAAAGCGAAAGCCCCTGCGAACAGCGCTTCACCGTGCAGGCGCCCGCGGGCCCCTGTTCCCTGTCCTTCGTATTCCTGCCCGGCAGCCATTTTGACTTTTACGGCTTCCGCTTCGCGGAAAGCGAATCGCGCTGAGATCCGGGCCGGAACCTTATTATCAAGTAAAATCGAGGTGCGCTATGAGATACGCATGGCTGCGGGAGCAGCGCGCTCCCATTCCAGAAGCGCTGAAAACTCCCTTGGAAACGGCGGCATATGAAGCCCGGCAGATCGCGGATAACGTGCGCTTTGCGTTCAAGCCCGGCATGGGCGAAGGCTACGCGCTTGAACAAACCGGCAATGGATACTGCGTTACAGGCGGCGAAACCGGCGTGCTCTACGGCGCGCATGCCTTGGCGCGTGCGCTGCTGCTGAAGGAGCGGCTGCCGCAGGGCGTTTGTCAGCCCCATTACGCTCTGCGCATGGTGGATTGCTGGGACAACATGGATGGCACCGTCGAGCGCGGCTATGCCGGGCGGTCGCTGTGGTTTGAGGACGATGCGTTTTCCTACGATCCCGCCCGCATCCGGCAGCTTGGCCGCATGCTGGCCAGCGTGGGGATCAATACGCTGTGCATCAACAATGTGAACGTGCATGCGCCCGCGCAGCAGCTCATCGGCGATCTTCTGCCCGATCTGGCCGCTTTTGCCGATCTGCTGCGCCCCTTCGGCGTTCGCCTGATGGTGAGCGTGGACTTTTCCATGCCCATGCTCTGCGGTCTGGATACCGCCGATCCCCTGGACAGCCGGGTACAGGCCTGGTGGAGCGATCGGGCGAAGGCCGTATACGCCGCCGTGCCCGACCTCAGAGGCTTCCTTGTGAAAGCTGACAGCGAACACCGCCCCGGCCCCAACGCCTATGGCCGCAATCACGCCCAGGGCGCCAATATGCTGGCCCGGGCGCTCAAGCCCTTCGGCGGCGTGCTGATTTGGCGCGCCTTTGTGTATAACTGTCTCCAGGACTGGCGCGACCGCTCTGTGGATCGTCCCTGCGCCGCCTGCGATACCTATCTGCCTTTGGACGGCAAATTTGATGACAACGTCATTCTGCAGGTCAAAAACGGTCCCTATGATTTCCAGGTACGCGAGCCGGTATCCCCGCTCCTGCTGCGCATCCGCAGCACTGCTATGGCGCTGGAATACCAGCTGGCCCAGGAATACACCGGCCACCAGATCGATCTGTATGCCATGCCGCCGCTTTGGCGGGAGGTGGCCGATACCGTAGGCGCGGATGCCGTGCAGGCGCTGGCCTGCGTGAGCAATTTGGGCCGGGACGAAAACTGGTTTGGCCATCCCTTTGCGGCACTCAATCTGTTCGCCTTTGGCCTGTTCGCCTGGGATCCGTCCGGCGATCCCCGCGCGCTCATTGAAAAATGGGCCCGCCTCACCTACGCCCTGCCCGAGGATCAGTTGCTAACGCTGACCGATCTGCTTTTCTCCAGCCGCTCGGTCTATGAGCAATACACCGCGCCCCTGGGGCTGTGCTGGATGGTGCAGCCCGGCAAGCATTACGGTCCCAACCCTTACGGTTATGAGTTCGATAGCTGGGGCACCTACAACCGCGCTGACCGCAATGCCGTGGGCATTGACCGCACAGCGGCGGGCACTGGCTATGTCTGCCAGTATCCCGAGGCGCTCAAAAACCTGTACAGCGATCCCAAACAATGTCCCGAAAACCTGCTGCTGTTCTTCCACCGGCTGCCCTATGATCACGTTATGGCCGATGGCCGCACGCTGATCCAGCGCATCTATGACGATCATTTTATGGGCTGCGCCCGGGCCGAGGCCATGGCCGATCGCCTGCAAACGCTGTCCCTGCCGGAGCCTGACCGAAGCGAAGCGCTCCGCCGCATGGAGCTGCAGGTGGAAAACGCGCGGAACTGGCGCGATGTGATCAATACTTTTTTCCGCCGTTTCAGTGGAGTGGACGACGCGCAGGGCCGCAGGATATACGATTGATCATGCTTTTCGATCGGCCCGGATGAAATCGCGCCTCTCTCCCAAGTGCATTGGAAAAACAGCCTGATCATGGACAATCCACAGGAATTGCGCTATAATGTACGCGATTTTTGTGATCTGGAGGCGAATGCTTTGGACGCCGGACGAAGAAAGGTATTCCTGCGCGGCATGCGGGACGGCATCCCCATCGGCCTGGGCTATTTCGCCGTGGCCTTTACCCTGGGCATCTATGCCCGCAACGTGGGGCTTACCGCCATACAGGCCACGGTGTCCAGCCTGCTCACCCATGCTTCCGCGGGACAGTATGCCGGTTTTTCCATGATCGGCCGGCAGGCCGCCATGACCGAGGTAGTGATCATGACGCTGGTGATCAACGCCCGTTACCTGCTGATGAGCACGGCATTGAGCCAAAAGCTGGGCCCGCGCACCACCTTCCTGCAGCGTCTGGCCCTGGGCTACTGCATCACCGACGAGGTGTTCGGTATATCGCTGGCCTACGGCGATGAGCTTGACCCTCTATATACCTACGGCTCCTTCTGCGTGGCCTCGCCCGGCTGGGCGCTGGGCACGCTGCTGGGCGTGCTCATGGGCAACGTGCTGCCCGCCAACGTGGTCAGCGCTCTCAGCGTGGGCCTGTACGGCATGTTCATTGCCATCATCATGCCCCCCGCCCGCAAAAACCGGGTGCTGGCCGGGGTAGTCATCCTTTCCATGCTGCTCAGTTTCGCCTTTTCCCGGCTTTTTACCGGGCTCAGCGAGGGCATGCGCACCATTCTGCTCACCGTTGCCATCGCCGCCGGCGCGGCCATCCTGTTCCCGGTCAAGGAGGCGAAGCAAGATGCGTGATCCCTATGTGTATATCGTGGTCATCGCGCTGGTCACCTATGCCCTGCGCGTGCTGCCTCTTACCCTGATCCGCAAGCCCATCACCAGCCCCTTTATCCGCTCCTTCCTGTATTACGTGCCCTATGTGACGCTGGCCGTCATGGTCTTTCCCGCCATTCTCACAGCCACGGGCTCCGTTTGGGCAGGAGCCGCCGCCATGGCGGTCGCCGTCGCGCTGGCGCTCAGCGGGCGCGGTCTGGTCACTGTGGCCGCCTGCGCCTGCGCCGCCGCCTTCCTGACGAGGTTGATCGTTTAAGCGGAATGTAACAAAACTGTAACTTATATTTACATTTTCGACATGCCGTGCTAAAATGGCCTCAGAATAAGATGGAGGTCATTTTATGCGCGGCTTTTTGAAACGGCTCCTGCCGGTATGCATATGTCTGTTCATCCTCTGCCAGGCGGCGCTGGCCTCTTCCTCCACCCTGGAGACGGGCAGCACGGGCACGGCGGTCAGCCGTCTGCAGCAGGCGCTGTCCGCCCTGGGCTATACCCTCAAGGCAGACGGCGTTTACGGCACCCAGACCCGCAACGCGGTCAAATCCTTCCAGGCCGATCATCAGCTGAAGGTTGACGGCAAGGCAGGCGAGCAAACGCTGACCCTGCTGTATACCCTGGAAGCCCAAAAGGGCGTCGCCGTATCGGCTGCCGCCGCCCCCGCGGCCGCCGCCTCCTCCGGCCAGCAGGCCGTGGTATATTGCAGCAACGGCGGCAAGCTCAACCTGCGCGCCGGCGCGGGCACGGGCTATCGATCCATCGATAAAATCGCCAATGGCGAATGGGTGCTGGTGCTGAGCAGCAGCGGAAAATGGAGCTATGTTTCCTATAACGGCGAAACAGGCTACGTCATGTCCTCTTTCCTGCGTGCGGGCACATCGGCAGCAACCGCCGCTCCCTCCGTCACTGCCGTCCCCGCTTCGGCCTCCGCCATGCAGGCCATCGTCGTCTGCGCCGACGGCGGCAAGCTCAACCTGCGTCAAACCGCAAGCTCCGGCTCCAAAGTGCTCGAGCGCATCCCCAACGGCACCCAGCTGACCGTATATCCCGCGGGCGGCAAATGGTATAACGCCGCCTATAATGGCCAGAGCGGTTACGTTCAGGCCGGTTTCCTGGATTTTAACGTCTCCGCCTCTCCTACCAAAGCGCCTTCCGTTACGGCGGCCCCCACCGCTGTGCCTGCCAACGCTGTCAGCGCCGTGGTGCAATGCAGCGGCAGCCTGAATCTCCGGGCTTCCGCTTCCAGCAGCGGAAAGGTGCTGACCCGCATCCCCAACGGAACGGCTATTACCGTTCAGCCCGCGCAAAACGGCTGGTACGCCGTCGCTTACAACGGCCAGAGCGGCTATGTGATGGGCAAATACCTGAACGTATCAGGCAGCGCGTCCGCGTCCTCCTCCGGCAGCGCCGCCATCGTGCAGGTCAGCGTCAACTCGCTGCAATATGAGGAATTCCGCCGCGCCACCGTATCCACCACCGGCGGCGGACTCAACGTGCGCAAGGGCCCGGGCGAAAATTACAGCCGCGTCAGCGAGCTCCAAAATGGCACCCAGATCATGATCTCCTCCATCGAAGGCGACTGGTGCGCCATGTATTACGGCGATATCCAGGGCTATGTGCAAAAGCAATTTCTGGTCATCCAGGCGCCCAACGGTTCGGCGCAAACCACGGCTGTCTCCTCGGGCGGCAGCTATACTTCGTACAGCATGGATTATAACGGCAATACCAGCGCCTCCAAAACCACAGCCGTGCGCAACGCCCAGTACAAGCTGCGCGATCTGAACTATAACGTTCCCCTCACCGGCGCCTTCGAGGCCCGCACCCATGACGCCATCGTGGCCTTCCAGCTGCGCAACGGCCTTACGGCCACCGGCGTGCTGGACTCGGCCACCCAAAGCGCGCTGTATTCCGCCAATGCCCGGGATGCCTCCGCGCCCAGCCGGTATTATCTGCCCGCGGGCGCAGGCACCGGCATATCGGCGCCTGCCAATGTGCAGCTGCTTCACTGGAACAACGAGGTATCCGGCCTGCTCAGCGGACAAAAGAGCATCCTGGCCTATGATCCCGCCACCGGCCTGAGCTGGACGCTGAACATCCTTTCCCGGGGCCGCCATCTGGATGTGGAGCCCGCCACGCTGACCGATACCATGATCCAGAAAAAGTCCTTTGGCTCCACCAGCTGGGATGTGCACCCGGTATACATCCGCATGCCCGACGGCCGCTGGACGCTGGCCACCATGCACGATTATCCCCATGGAACAAACACCATCAAGGATAACGGCTTTGGCGGGCAAAACTGCGTGCACTTCCTCCGCGATATGAGCGAGGCCAAGCAGAATGACCCCAGCTACGGCGTGCAGAACCAGGAGGTGCTTCGCAGCGCTTGGTACAGCCTGACCGGGATCACGCTCACCAACTGACCAACACATAAACCAAAAAAGGAATCGTCCATTCAAACGGCGATTCCTTCTTTATTTATGTTTCGTTTCGTCCCGAGCCGCTGTCAGCCCAGCCCTCGGCAAACATATAAGCCACCGGCGTTACGCCCAGCATGATCAGCGCGCCCACCTCCTCGGCATAGGTGGCATCCTTTTTGAGGAAAATCAGCAGCGCCGTCACAAACTCAGCCACCGCCATCCAGAACTTGCGGGAAGTCGCCTTCCGCAACAGCTCCTCCTTTTTCATGCCTTCTCCCTTCCGTTTCCCTTTTTCAAATCCCTCACGTCGTGCTCCACTTCGTCCATACGTCCTTCCAATTTGAAGGTCCGCTCCACCACGCTGTTGTGCTTTTCCACCTTTTTCTCCAGCTGCTCGATGCGGTAGTTGGTCAGCTTATTGGCCGTCAGTATGCCCGCGATGCTGACGATCAGCGTTCCGCACAGCGAAAGGATGGCCACCAATAGTGCTTCATACTATTCTTCATCTAAACGCTTGAATATAAAGTAAAAATATGTTATAATGAAAACGGTGATGAAAGATGAAACGTTTTCAGATAACAGAAGCGGAGTTCGAAGCGATCAAGGCGAAGGAAGCGGCCACAAGGGATAA
>JAFUDW010000004.1 GCA_017464225.1 Clostridia bacterium
AATAAAAAACCGAAACCCTTTCAAGCGAAGGATTTCGGAATGGTGCGCCCGGCGCGACTCGAACGCGCGGCCTTCAGAGTCGGAGTCTGACGCTCTATCCAACTGAGCTACGGGCGCATAGCTTAGTTATTATAGCGCACAGCTCCGAAATTGTCAAGGTCGAAGTCTTGGTCAAAACTCGTCAATTTTCGCCTGATCGCAAAAGCTCGCCGCGTATTTTTCTGTTTGCGTCGCTTTTGCTTATAAGGGCCTGTCCCCCCGCTGCTCTTTGCTCTGCATCCGCATCACCGCCAGGCCGGCGTACAGCAGATCCACCACCGCCAATTGGGACAGGCGGGAGTAGGTGTTGTTGCCCAGGAATTGCTCTCCTGCGGCCACCAGCACGATATCGGAAGCGGCGGCCAAAGCCGATTCGGGATGGGCGGTAATGCAAACGGTCCGCGCGCCGGCTTTTCGGGCCGACGCCTGGGCGTCGTTCACGTCCTGGGTCTGCCCCGAGCTCGAGATGGAAAGCACGGTATCCCGGCTGTTCAGGCGGGACTGGGACAGCAGCATGGAGGTGCGGTCAGAATACACGGCGGTGCGGATCCCCAGCTTGACCAGCTGATGCCGCAGGTAGGATGCGATGGGCAGCGAACCGCCGCAGGCATACACATCCAAGTTATCGGAATCCGCGATGGCGTTTAAAGCGCGGCTCAGCTCCGCCGCGTCTATCCGGTGCGCCGTGGAGCGCAGCGCGTCCATGCAGCCCGCAAACACACGCCGCTGCAGCTCGGGCAATTGCTCGTCGCCCCGCACCGTCGGCGCGCCGTCGGCTTCCGACCATATCCGGGACATGGAGATCTTGAAATCCTTGAGCCCCTTGTAGCCGGCGTGCAGGCAATAGCGCACCACCGTGGCGTCCGATACGCCGCAGGCCGCCGATATGCGGGAAAGCGGCATATCCAGGATATCGCGGCCGTGCGCCGCCATAAAATCCGCTACCCGCTGCTCCGCGGCTCGGGGAACTTCTGTCCGTTTATCAGGTTGTCCCATACAGGGCGTCCTCCTTTGAACGGTCGATCAGCGCTTTGCCGCCTCCGCCACGTGCCGTCCGTCCAAGCCGTAACGGGCCTTCACCTGCGCCGTGGGGCCAGACTGGGTAAATTCATCGTGCACGCCCACGCGGGAGAGCGGCGGATGGCAGCCGCGAGCCGCCAGCGCTTCGGATACGGCGCCGCCCAGACCGCCCAGTACCGTATGGTTTTCCACGGTAACGATCCGCTTCACATCCTTCACCAGGTCAAACAGCGCATCATCCGGGAAAGGCTTGATGGTCTGCGCCTGGATCAGTTTGCCGTGCAAACCCTCGCTGCTCAGCAGATCAAAGCCTTCCTGGGCCGCCATAAGGGCCGTGCCTTCATATACGATGGCAAAATCCCCGCCCTCGTCCCGAACGCGCTTCATCCCGCCAAAGGGCTGACCGGCGGACAGATTCTTTTCCAGTACGGGCACGGCGTCCCGGCTCACCCGGATATAGCAGGGGCCGTCGACCGCCAGCGCCTGCGCCACGGCCTGCTCCAGCTCTTCGGGGCTCTGCGGCACCAGGATGCGCATGCCGGGCACCACCCGCATCAGAGCGATATCTTCATTGCCGTGGTGGCTGGCCCCGTCGGGGCCGTTGTCCATGCCCGGATGGGTGGAAAGCAATTTGATATTGGCATTGGCGTAACAGGCCATGCGCACCTGCGTCCATGCGCTGCCGGTGCAGAACAGGGCAAAATTGACATAGAAAGGGATCATGCCCTCCATGGCCAGGCCGGTGGCAATGGATACGGCGCTGGTCTCGGAAATGCCGCATTCAATAAAGCGGTCGGGATGCTCGCGCCGGAAATGCTCGCTGCGGGTGGCGCCAGACAGATCGCCGTCCAGCACGTACATCCGCGGCGTATACAGCTTGTTCAGCGTCTTGCCTACATAATCCCGCAGGGAAACGGTAGTGTACGCCATATCAGCAGCCCTCCTTCGCAAGATCGCGGACGGCCTGATCGTAAAGCTCCCCGGCAATGCCCGAGGAATGATAGGCCACGTTGTTTTCCATATAGGATACGCCCTTGCCCTTGACGGTGTTGGCGATGATGGCGTAAGGTCCGTCCTTCCATGCCCGGGCGCGGCTAAGCGCTTCCAGGATCTGCTCCATATCGTGCCCGTCGATGGTTTCGGCCTGCCAGCCGAAGGCGGCGAATTTGGCCTGCAGATCGCGGTTGTCCATGACCTCCTTTGTGAATCCCGAGGACGACAGCCTATTTTGATCCACCACGCAGATCAGATTGTTCAATCGGAAATGGGCAGCCTGCTCGGCAGCCTCCCAGATCTGGCCTTCGTTCACCTCGCCGTCGCCGCAGATCACATACACGTTATGCGCGTCGCCGCCGTCGCGCTTGGCAATGGCCATGCCGATGCCGATGGACAGGCCTTGCCCCAGCAGGCCTGTGGTGGCGTCCACTTGAGGCAGACGATGGGTGCAGGGATGGCCCTGCAGGCGGCTGTCCAAACGCCTGAGCGTTTTCATTTCATCGTCGGATAGGATGCCGTATTGATGCAGGATAGCGTATTGGGCGGGCACGGCGTGGCCCTTTGACAGCACCACCTTGCTCCGCTTTTCGGCGGTCAGATCAACATCGGTGGCATATATGGCGGTGAGCAGGTCGATGACCGAAAGCGATCCGCCCGGATGCCCGGCGTTGGCCGTATGGATCATATCCACGATGGCCTGGCGGTTGATTTGCGCCTGTTTTTTCAGTGCTTCGGCGGAAACCATGGCTATTCCCCCTTTGTCCTTGTATTATCGATGAAATTATTTTCATCTTATTTTATTTATATTATAGCGGGACAAGCGCTCCGTGTCAATAAAATCTGGCAAAGATTTTACCACATCGTGTTGACAACCGGGTAAACATATGTTAAAATGATATGCGTTAACAGCGACAGAGGAAAAAAAGCATGCTCTGTGAACAAAAATAGATGAAATTACTTTCATACCACAAGGAGTGACATGAAATCCATGCAAATGGGTTTTTCCGTTATTGGCATCGGCCATTGCTGTCAGGATTCCATTTGCGTGGTGGAGGCCTATCCGCCGGAGGACGGCTCCACGCACATTCTTTCCATTGATGATTCCCAGGGCGGCGGCGCGGTAGCCACTGCGCTGGCGGCAGCCGCCCGGCTAGGCGTTCATTGCGCCATGATGGCGCACCTGGGCAACGACGCCATCGGCGACCGGATCGCAAAGGGCTTTGAGCAGTACGGCGTGGATACCTCGCTGATCCGCCGCATCCCCGGCGGGCGCAGTTCCTCCTCCATGGTGATGGTCAACCCAGCCAATGGCAGCCGCACCAAGTTCCCCTATCGGGACGAGCTGCCGCCGCTGGATTTTGACGCCGGGCAGCGCGCCGCCATCGAAAACGCCCTGATCCTGCATCTGGATGGGACCCGGTACGAAAACGCCGTCAAGGCCGCCGGGATCGCCAAAGCCGCCGGCGTAACGGTATCGCTGGACGGCTGCTCCAGGCAGCGGGACAACGCGCTGAACATCCGTCTGGCGGCGCTGGCAGATCTTTTGATCATGAACGCGGTCTATCCCTTTGCTGTCTCCGGCAGGAGCGATCGGGAGGACGCGCTGAAGTTTTTCGCCGGACTGGGCGAAAAAAAGGCCGTTGTCACCACCGCGGGCAGTGAAGGCTGCTATGCGCTGATCGACGGCAGGATGGAGCATTTCCCCGCATTTCCCGTGCGGGCGGTCGATACCACCGGCGCGGGCGACGTATTCCACGGCGCCTTTCTGGCGCGGTGGCTGGAAACAGGGGATGTACGAAGCTCCATCCGCTTCGCCTCAGCCGTATCCGCTCTCAAATGCCTGAAACCCGGGGGCCGCAGCGGCATCCCCACCCGGCAGGAGGCAGAAAGCTTTCTGGCGGCGCAACCGTGAGCGCAAGCCAAGGGCGCGGAGCTGTCGCCCTGGCATGTAGCATAAATATCTCTCAAGGAGGAAAATCGCATGAAAAAGACTTTGGCCCTGATCCTGACACTGATGCTGACCATCAGCTGCCTGGCGATCCCCGCCGCCCTGGCCGACGAGCCCTCGGGCGAACTGATCCTGTACACCACCGTGAGCGAGCGTCAGTACACCGCTCTGGTCATCGACGGCTTCATGAAGAAGTATCCCAACATCGACGTGAAATTCACCAAGGCCGGCGCCGGCGAGAGCAAGGCCCGCATCATCAACGAGAAGGACAACCCCCAGGCGGACGCCATGTTCGGCGGCCTGGTGTTTGCCGATACCCTGGGTGACCTGGCGGACGCCCTGGAGCCCTATGTGAGCGAGAACGACGCCAAGATGCCCGACGATATGAAGAATACCACCGGCATCCTGACCTACCATGACACCCAGATCCCCTGCCTGTGGGTCAACGACGAGCTGGAAGCCGAAGCCGGCGTCACCATCAAGGGCCTGAAGGAC
>JAFUDW010000039.1 GCA_017464225.1 Clostridia bacterium
GTCTCGGAATTGAGGCCCAGTTCCTTGTAGTTCTCAACCTTTGCCTTGGATGCGCAGTAAACTTTGAAATCAGGCTCGAAGTTTGCCAGTTCCTCTTCGGTTGGCTTGATGAACATGTTGGTTACAAAGTGCGCCTGCCAGGCCACTTCCATGATGAAGCGCACGGCCATGCGGGTATCCTTGTTGGCGCCGCAGAAGGCGTCCACCACGTAGAGCTTCTTCCCGGAGAGCTCCGCCTTGGCGAGGTCCTTCACCGCCGCCCAGGCCTCCTGGGTCATGGGGTGGTTGTCGTTCTTGTATTCCTCGGTGGTCCACCATACGGTGTCCTTGGAATTATCATCCATCACGATGTACTTGTCCTTGGGGGAACGGCCGGTGTAGATGCCGGTCATCACGTTGACGGCGCCCAGTTCGCTGATCTGGCCCTTTTCATAGCCGGTCAGGGCGGGGTTCATTTCATCGTTGAAAAGAGACTCATAGGAAGGGTTGTGTACGATCTCGGTGGTGCCGGTGATGCCGTACTTGGTCAAATCGATGTTCGCCATTGTAAAAACTCCCTTTCTTTATTGCCATGGGCAAGCAACCCATTACAGCATGGTACGGTTGAAAGCCAACCTCAACCAATTAGAATTATACCACAAAATATCGATATCGCAATGCCTTTCGGCGGTGAAATTTGAGCAAACCGCCGGAAAATTGATCATTGGGCGCATATTGGACAAGGCAGGCGCGCGCTCAGGGCCGCAGCAGCCCCAATTGGGACAGGGCGAAGATGAAGCAGAACACCGTTCCCAGCGAAAGCACGGTGCTGGCGAACACCAGCTGCCCGGCCAGTTCGCCGTCGCCGCCCATGTTCATGGCCATGGGATAGGAGGACGCCGCCACCGGCGTGGCGAAGATCATCAGGTACAAAAACAGCTCCACGCCCCGGAAGCCCAGCGCAAAATACCCGATCGGCAGCATGATCAGGGGCAGGAGCACCAGCTTGACCGTCAGCACGCCCAGCAGCAGCCGGGCGTTTTTGCGCATGGCGTCAAACTGCAGCGTAGCGCCCAGAGTGATCAGCGCCAGCGGCGTGGCCATGCCCGAAAGTGCGGTTACCGGGCTTTCCAGGAAGGCGGGCAGTCGGATACCCGCCAGGAAAAACACCAGCCCCAGCGCGCAGCCCTGCAGCAGCGGATTTTTGGCCAGCTTGAGCGGCAGCGTTTTCCAGTGCACCCGGCCCTCGCCGCTGAATATCTCCAGCACCACCACCGAAAGGGCGTTATAGATGGCCACCACGATCATGACCATGATCCCCGCGCTCCCGGCATAGCCGGCGCCAAACACGCTGAGCGTCAGCGGCACGCCGTACAGCATATAATTGCTGCGGAAAATGCCCTGGATCACAACGCCGCGCCGGGGGTTTTCCCGTATCAGGCGGGGTACCGCGGCCATGAGCGCCGCCACCAGCAGCAGGATGGACACCGCCGCCGAAAGCATCAGCCGGGCCGAGGGCAGCTCATCCGCCGATGCCTTGTAGATATTGTTGAACATCAAAAAGGGAAAGATCACCCGAAAAGTGATTTTGTTGAGCCCGTTCATGAACGGCACGTCGGCCAGCCCGACGCGGACGATGATAAACCCGATGCCCAGGTAGACCAGAAAAGGGATCACCGCCTCGAAGGCGATACGAAAGCTCTGAAACATGCCGCGCGTCCTTTCGGCGGAATACAGCAGGAATCCCGCAAAATATACATATATATACAATCTCCTGCCCAAAATCTCCTTCCGGGCAGGAAAATTTATGCGTATCGCGCCGATGCTGGGGGTATAGGGGACAGGGAAGGGATTCCGTTCGAGGGCTTTGCCCTCGAGCTCCTACCAGGGAGGGAAGCCCCTCCCTGGACCCGGCAGTTGCGGATGTTACTTGGCGTGGTAAACAGGCAACTTCCCGCAATCAATTGGAAAGGGCTTGGCGTAAAGAGCGCACCGGAAATACGCCGCAACACAAAAACGACTGGAAACGAGCAAGCTCGATCCAGCCGTTTTGCTTATGCGGCTATGACGCTGACGCGTCATTGACGTCGGCAAGCCGCCGTCATTTCCGGTGCGGGTGATGCGTTGGAGCTTTCAATATCAAGTCCCAGTCTGAGGTCGGCACGCGAAGCGGGCCAAGGATTGCGCAGCAATCCCGAAAAAGCAGGCTGACGGCTGATTGAGCTTGCTCAAATCAGACGGCAGTATGCTTTTTCATTGGCCTCAGACGGCCTCTATGCGCCAACCCACATGCTATACTGGCGGAAATTGCTTGAACGTGTCGTCTACCTTGTTCGCCTGGATGGGTGCAGGGGGCGAAGTCCCCTGCCGCAGAGCTCGAGGCCGCGGAGGCCTCGAACGTTCTCCCCCTGCATATCTTTATAAGAAGCCGCGTTCACTCCGCCTTAGGCCCGCTTTCGCCGGTCACCAGGCGCTGGATATCGCGCTGGCGGCCCGTCAGGGCGTCGATGTACACGTAATAGGTCTGGCCGCCGTAGCTGCCGGTGAACTGCCAGCACAGGTACTCATCGGCGTTCAGCGGGATCACGCACAGGCGGGAATCGGCGATCTCCAGCCTTGGACTGACGGCGCTCTGCGCCTGTTCCCGGGTAACGGCGGGCGTCAGGCTCTGACGCCGATAATGGCTGCTCAGGTAGCGCCGGGCCTCCAGGCCCACGGCGGCCAGGGTGTCCAGGCGGATCTGCACCTTCACCAGATCGGGGTACAGCAGCACGCCCTCCTGCACGGCGGCGTAGCTCAGCGTGGCCATGCCGCCGTAGGCCTGCCAGAAGGTGAGCTCCATTTCACCGTAGCCGTGGGCCGAAAGAAAACGCTCGGCGGCCTGCCGCGCCTCGGTGAGGCCGTAGACAGGGGTATACCCGGCGGTCTCGGGGAACATCCACAGCACCTGTCCGCCCTGCCGGGTCACGGCCAGGTGCAGCGTATCGTCCGGCAGCGTGACCTGCACATCATAGGCCGGAATGCTGCCGCCGCTCTCCTGGGTAAAGGCCGCCGCGCCGCGATCGGCATCCACAAAGTCCGCTGCCAGGGCCACCGCCTCCTCCCGGGTCACCTCGCCTGCTCCCAAACCCCTTGGCGCAGCCTCGCTGACCACATCGCTGAAGGGACCGTCATAGATCAGCGTGGGATACTCGATCTCCTCGCCCACGCTTTCCAGCGGGCGCGCGGCGCGGTCAGCGTCGGCCATGTATACGCTTTCAGCGCCAAAGGCCATCCTGCCGACCCGCATTTGTCCGTAAGCGTGGCGCAGCGCGCTCAGCAGCGCATCGCAGGCGCGGCGCAAGCTGCTCAGCGTTCCGGCGTCGCCGTCGCTGAGAGCACTGCCGCCCTTGGCCAACAGGCTGTCGGCGTAATCGCTGAGCTGATTGCACAGCTTCACAGCCTCGCCCATGGCGCTCTGGGCCAGGGGCAGCGCGCTGAGCGCGCCCTGAACGGCCGCGGCGTCGCTGCGGATCCGGCCGATCAGCCTGGCGCTCTGGCCGGCGTCGTCTGAAACCATGGCTTTATCAATGTTATTGCGCGCCTGCTCCATCTGCGTCATGGCGCTCAGCAGCGCGCCGCGATAGCCGTCCTCCAGCGAGCCCGCCGCGCGGCGCGTTTCGGTTTCGGCCTCCACGGCGTAGGCCACCGCCAGCACCACGCACATCGTTAGCAGAGAATAGAGGATGATATGGTGTTTTTTCTGCATGCTTCCCCTCATATCGCAAACGAGTGCGCGCCGATGCTGAGGCGCACCTCCCGGGACCATATCCAGCTGCTGGTGGCGGTGGCGGGATTGTAGTAGTAAATGCAGCCTGCCGTGGGATCCCAGCCCGCCAGGGCGTCGTTGGCGGCGCGGATGGATTCGCTGTCCGGGGTCAGCCAGATCTGCCCGTCGCGCACGCAGTCAAAGGCCCCGGCCTGAAAGATCACCCCCGATATGGTATTGGGGAAGGCGGCGCTGCGCACGCGGTTGAGCACCACGGCGGCCACGGCCACCTTGCCGGTATAGGGCTCGCCCCGGGCCTCGCCGTGCACCAGCCGGGCCAGCAGATAGCTTTCGTTCTCGGTGGCGGAGACCGCCGCGCCGGCGGGCTGATCCAGGCTGATGCCCAGCGCCGCCGCTGTGGCGCTGCCCACCACGCCGTCCGGGGTCAATTGGTTGCGCCGCTGAAACCAGACCACCGCGTCATAGGTGGCCTGGCCGAATACGCCGTCCAACGCTCCGCTGTAATAACCGTATTGCGCAAGCCTGGCCTGCACCCGGTATACATCGTCTCCCCGGGAGCCCCAGGCCACAGCCGCCCGGGCCCGGGCCGTGGTCACGGCCAGCAGGAATACCGCCGCCGCAAGATATGCCGTCAATCTTTTCATGCCGCTCTCCCTCCGGGGATAGTATGCGGCCGCGCTGGCAGGATTATGCAGGAAAGCGCGCGTCCCCTCCTTTACTCCAGCCCGTACTTTTTCATCCTCCGGTACAGCGTGGAGCGGCTGACGCCCAGCGCCTCCATGACGGCGGCTCTGTCCCCCTGATGCTCCGCCAGGGCGGCGCGGAGCAGGCGCTCCTCCTCGCTGCTGACCACATACAGCGGCGCGGACGCCTCCTCCTGGGGCTGGGGCCGCAGCAGGTGCTGAGCGATAAAGGCGGCGTCTATCTGCCTGCCCCGGGCCAGCAGGAAGGCCTTTTCGCAGAAAATGGCCATCTCCCGATGGTTGCCATGCCAGGGAAAACCCGCCAGCATTTCAAGGGCGTCGGGAGTGAATACCGCCTGCTTGCGGGTATGGGCGTGGGCGAAGGTCATGTTCTCGCTGATCAGGCCGGGGATATCCTCGGGGCATTCCCGCAGGGGCGGCATGCGCAGCTCGTAATCGGTGAGCTTCTGGGCCAGGGGCAGCAGAAACTTGTTCTGCCGCGCCAGCGCCATCAGATCCTCGTCGGTGGAGCAGATCACGCGTACCGAGACCCAGGTGGAGGTGTGCTGATCGCCGCCGTAATACTGCTCATAGCGGATGGTGTTGAGCAGCTGATGCTGGCTTTCCCGGGTGAGCAGGTGCACGTGCCGGATATACAGCGTGCCCTTGTGCGCGCCGTATACGATGCCGTTGCTCCTTGCCTGACCGAACAGCAGGCTGGTCTGGCTGCCCAGGGGCAGCACGCTCAGATCGGCCTGCACAAAGGGATTCTTTTTTCGCAGGCTGGCGTTATGGATGCATTCCGCCAGCCTGGTTTTCTCGGTGCCTGATTCGCCGGTGATCAGGATGGGCACGTCATACTGGGCGTACATGGCTGCGTCGGCCAGCAGCAGCTGCATCCTGGGAGATTTGGAGGCGTAATCCCGGAACCTGCGCCGGGCCGAATACCCCTGCTGGATGCGCTCCTGGCGGATGCGCTCCTCCAGATCGTCCACCGATCCGAAGGCGTACAGCGATATGATGAAGCCCAGGGCCTGCCCGGCGGCATCGATGCAGGCGATGTTCATGAGGTACCTTTCGTTCCGGACGCGCGTCACATGGGAATACAGGCTTTTGCGCTGCTCCAGCACCTCGTACACGGCGTCGGAAAGCTCCAGCTGGGGAAGCTCGGTAAACCGCCTGCCGATGAGCTCGGAGGCCGCGCACTGGAAGGCTTTTTCGGCCACAAAGTTGGCGATCTCGATCACGCCGTCCAGGCTGAGCTTCAATATGGCGTCAAAGGAATAATTGAGGAGCGAGGTGAACTCCGCCGTTTTGCGCTGCTCGGTCCGCATGGCGTCCACCACGAACAGCGCCTTGCGCAGCACCTCCCGGATGCACTCGTAGCTGTTGTCCACAAACACCGTTTTCACGCCGACGGAGCGGGCGTAATTGCAGGCGTTTTCGCTGCCGATGATCACCTCGGCGCCGTCGCTCAGCGCCTTGTCCACCGTGGGGATCACCTCGGCGCTGCTGCCCGCGTAATAGATGTTCACGTCAGCGTTGGCCAGGCGGCCCAGGCTGTCGATATCGGAATACATGTGATGGAAGCCCACAAAGGCGATGCGCGGCCTGGGATGGGGCACCTGGGCGCGGGCCTCGTTCAAAAACTGCGCCATCTCCTGGCCGGAAAACACAACCTCCAGCACATGGAAATCGCCGCAGCGCTTGAGCAGCTGCGCCTGGTTGCCGCGGGCCACCACCACGCCAGTGCAGCCCTCCATGGCCCGGCGCGCGTCCTCCACCACGCGGTCAGAGGTGGTTTCGATCACCTCGGCTTCAATGCCCGCCTTTTCCACGATGTCCGACGCGGCGGTATAGAGCAGGCGGTTGGGCATGACGATCAGCAGCTTATTCATATCCATGCTCCCTTTTGTATGTTCTGTCAGGCGCTTTCAGTATACCACGGCGGCCCGCGCGCCGCAACGGGGATTTTTCATGAATTGGGAATTGTTTCAGCCGTTGAATCATAAATGTATCATATACTGAGAAAACCCGGGGAAAACTTTTAGAAAAAAGATGAAAAAAGGCGATTTTCCGGCTTTTTCGCATTGACCCTGCCCCTTGCTGCCCGATACAATGGTATTGCAAGTTACACGAATCAACATTCACACCTTTTCCCATCCCGACGACTCAGAGAGGAGATGCAGCGCGTGGCCCGGTACATCCTGCAGCGATTGGGACAGACCCTACTGATCCTGATCATCGTATCCTTCATCACTTACCTGCTGGTGGACTTTCTGCCCGGCGATCCCATCGCGGCCATGACGGGCGGCGAAATTTCCGGCGAGACCTACGACCGGCTGTTCCATGAAATGAACATGGACAAGCCCGTGCTGGTGCGTTACTTCCTGTGGCTGCGGGACGCGCTGACCGGCAATCTGGGCATGTCGGCATCCTACCACCGCAAGGTGGCCGATATCATCGGCGAGCGCGTGCCGGTGACGCTGTATCTTTCCATGCTGGCCTTTTTGATCAGCGTGCCGCTGGGCATCATCTTTGGCATCATCAGCGCTGTACGCCGCGGCAGCGCGGCGGATACGGCGGTAACGCTGACAGCCAATATCTGCTGCTGTCTCCCGCAATTCTGGCTGGGCATCCTGTTCATGTATGTATTCGCCATGAAGCTGGGCTGGCTGCCCTCCAGCGGCTTTGTCTGGCCGCATGAAAACCTGGGCATGAGCCTGAAACAGACCATCATGCCGCTGCTTTGCCTGGCTATCGGCGGCATCGCCTCCATCACCCGCCAGACCCGCTCTTCCATGCTGGAGGTCATCCGCCAGGATTACGTCCGCACCGCCAGATCGAAGGGCCTCAAGAGCAAAAAGGTCATTTATGTGCACGCGCTGAAAAACGCCCTCCTGCCGGTGATCACCCTGATGGGCCTGCGCCTGGGCGGCCTGATCGGCGGTTCGGTATTCGTTGAAAACGTGTTTGTCATCCCGGGCATGGGCTCGCTGCTGGTCAACGCCATCACCAGCGTGGATATCCCGCTCATTCAGGGATGCGTGCTTTTGATCGCCGTGTTCTCCTGTGTCATCAACCTGATCACCGATATCGTATACGTATATGTTGATCCGCGCATCAAGGTAGCGTAAGGGGAAAGGAGAAAAGCGACAAATGAGCCAGAATCCAGTCACCGTCAGCGCCGATACCAAGGCGGCGATCAAGGCCAACAAGGCCAAAAAGCGCAAGCAGTTCTTCCGCGCCCTCTTTTCCCGCAAGATCGTTCTGATTTCCGCCATCATCCTTGCGGTCATCGTGCTGGTAGCCGTCTTCGCCTACCAGATCATGCCCTTTGATCCCAATAAGCCCGTGGTCCGGGACCGCAACCAAGGCCCTTCCGCCGTGCACCTGCTGGGCACCGACGAATATGGCCGCGACGTGCTGAGCCGCATCATCATCGGCAGCCGGGTCTCGCTGATCGTAGGCGTATTGGCAGTCATGATCGCCTGCGTCATCGGCACCACCTTCGGCATGATCGCGGGTTACTTCGGCGGGGTGGTGGACGATGTGATCAGCCGCGTCAGCGAGGCCGTACGCGTCATCCCGCAGGTGGTATTGGCCATCGCGCTGTGCGCTGTGTTCGGCGGCGGCATCGTCAACATGTCCATCATCCTGGGCATATCCAACATGACGGTGTACATCCGCATGATGCGCTCCCAGGTCATGTCCATCAAGGAGCGGGATTATATCATGGCGGGCCGCCTGCAGGGAAACAGCAATTTCCGCCTGATGCTTCGCCATATCCTGCCCAACAGCATTTCGCCCATCATCGTCACCATGACCCAGCAGATCGGCGGCACCATCCTGAGCGAAGCCGGCCTCAGCTTCCTGGGCCTGGGCATTTCCACTCCAACGGCGTCCTGGGGCACCCTGGTCTCCGGCGGCCGCGCGTACCTGCTGACCAATCCCGTGTACTCTTTGGCTCCCGGCGTGTGCATCGCGCTGCTGGTCATCTGCCTCAACACCCTGGGCGACGGCGTGCGCGACGCGCTGGATCCCCGGCTGCGCGGCGAACTGTAAGGGAAGGAGGCGTCCATTATGGCAGACAGGCATTTGCTTGAAATCAAAAACCTGGTTACCACCTTCCGTTCCGATGGGAAGGAATTCAACGCCATCGAAGGCGTGAACATGCACGTGGACCGCGGCGAGATCGTGGGCATCGTAGGCGAAAGCGGCTCCGGCAAATCGGTCACCATGCTTTCCAGCCTGCAGCTGATCGCCAGCCCCGGCCGGGTGGCGGGCGGCGAAGTCTACCTGGAAGGCGTGCCCGACAATCTGCTCTCCTATGACAGCGACAGCGAGCAGATGCGGCAGGTCCGCGGCGGGCGCATATCGATGATCTTCCAGGAGCCCATGACCAGCCTGAACCCCGTATTGACCGTGGGCTACCAGATCCAGGAAAACATACTGCTGCACAAAAAAGTAAGCCCCGAGGAAGCGAAAAAGCGCACCATCGAGGCCATGAAGATGGTCAATATCCCCGACGCCGAAACCCGCTACGATTATTATCCCCAGCAATTTTCCGGCGGCATGCGCCAGCGCATCATGATCGCCATGGCCATGGCTCCCGGCCCCGATATCCTGATCGCCGACGAGGCCACCACCGCCCTGGACGTCACCACCCAGGCTCAGCTGCTGGAAATGATCCGCGATATCGCCAAGAAGACCAACACCGCCGTCATCATGGTCACCCATAACCTGGGCCTGGTGGCCCGCTACGCCGAGCGCATTTACGTGATGTACGGCGGCCATATCATGGAGACCAGCGACTGCAAGCAAATATTCCACAACACCAAGCATCCCTATACCCGGGCGCTGCTGCGGGCCATCCCCAGGCTTGACGATCCCAAGGACCGCGTGCTGATCCCCATCGACGGCCTGCCGCCCGTACCCTCCCAGCGGCCCGTCTGGTGCCCCTTCTACGCCCGGTGCGAATACCGCTGCGACGCCTGTAAGGATAATACAGATTACTCCCTGAAGGAAGTCTGCCCCGGCCACTGGTCCAGCTGCATCCTGAATCAGCAGCAGCTGGATGAGAAGGAAGAGGAGCTGCGCCACAAGGATTACGGCGCCTCGCCCGAGCGCAAAGCCCATACCGAATTGTGCCTGGACGTAAAGGACGTGCGCAAGTATTTTCCCGTCTACAAAGGCATACTGCGCAAAAAGGTGGGCGAGGTAAAGGCCATTGAGGATATCTCCTTTACCCTGCGCCAGGGCGAAACGCTGGGCGTGGTGGGCGAAAGCGGCTGCGGCAAAACCACCCTGGCCCGCTGCATCCAGCGCATGTATGAGCCCGACGAGGGCCAGATCGTCTTTGGCGGGCGGGATATCGCCCATCTGAAGGATAAGGATCTGAAGCCTGTACGCCCTCGCATTTCGATGATTTTCCAGGATCCCTTCTCCTCGCTGGATCCCCGGCAGAGCGCCGGCTCCATCGTGGGCGAAAGCCTGCTGATCCACAAGATCACCAAGAGCCGGGCCGAATACGAACAGCGTATTGACGAGCTGTTCCGCAAGGTGGGCATGGATCCCGCCATGAAGGATCGTGTGGCGCATGAGTTCTCCGGCGGCCAGCGCCAGCGCATCGGCATCGCCCGGGCCCTGAGCTCCAATCCCGATCTGATCATCTGCGACGAGCCCATTTCGGCCCTGGACGTTTCCATCCAGGCGCAGATCATCAACCTTCTGGAAGATATCCAGGCGGAAATGGGCATCAGCTACATCTTCATCGCCCACGACCTGGCGGTGGTCAAGCACATTTCCGACCGCATCCTGGTGATGTACCTGGGACGTGTGATGGAGATCGCCACCTGCGACGAGCTGTACGAAAAGCCGCTGCATCCCTATACCCAGGCCCTGCTGTCCGCCATTCCCGTGGCTGATCCCGTGGTGGAGGAACAGCGCGAGGCTGTGACCATCCAGGGCGAGGTGCCCAGCATCCTGAAACGCCCCTCCGGCTGTCCCTTCCATAACCGCTGTCCCCGCGCCACAGAGCGCTGCAAGCAGGAGACCCCCAAGCTGCACACCGTGGACGGCGAACATCAGGTGGCCTGCCACCTGTTCTGATCGGTGCCAATCCGCTTCATAAGCGGGTACACATAAATAAAAAGGAGGATTTTCCCATGAAGAAACTGCTCGCTCTGGTTCTGGCTCTGATGCTGGCGGCCGCTCTGGTCCCTGCCATGGCCGATGAAGCCCCTGCCTACGGCGGCACCCTGTCCGTGCTGGGCTTCGACTTCAACACCTTCTTCCTGCCCCACTCCACCACCACCTCTGACCGCTACAACGCCGCTCCCGCCATCGAATCTCTGGGCATCCGCAACGCCGAGACCGGCAACACCGAAGGCTGGCTGGCCGACGAGTTCGTCGTCGATCCCGACGCCCTGACCCTGACCCTGAAGCTCCACGAGGGTGTTAAGTTCTCCGACGGCACCGACTTCAACGCCGACGCCGTGATCTGGAATTTCCAGCAGATGGTGGACTTCGGCAAGGCTTCCGAGCTGGTGAACCCCGAAAGCTTTGAAAAAGTGGACGATTACACCGTTGTGCTGCATTACACCGAGTGGGCCAACACCTGGGCCGACACCATCGGTGAAGTGCGCATCTACAGCCCCGCCGCCTATGAAGCCAACGGCGACGACTGGGCCGCCATCCATCCCGTGGGCACCGGCGCCTTCGTTATGAAGGAAATGGTGGCCGACAGCCATATCAGCTATGTGAAGAACGAGAACTACTGGCGCGAGGGCGAGCCCTATCTGGATGCCATCGAAGTGAAATTCATCAGCGACACCACCACCCAGCTGTCCTCCTTCATCAACGGCGAACTGGACGTGCTGCGCAACCCCAACAGCGCCGGCATCGCCCAGCTGAAGGATAAGTATCAGAACGTGGCCAACAACGCTCCCGACCTGGCCGGCATCACCTACATGATGTTCTGCTCCGGCGTGGAGGAATCTCCCTTCTCCAACCTTGATGTTCGTCTGGCCGTGATGCACGCTGTGGATTGGAACGATATGGCGGAAGGCATCTATGACGGTCTGGGCGGCGCCACTCCCGTGTTTGCCGTGCCCGGCGCATGGAGCTACGACGAGAATCTGGAAATCTATTCCTACGATCCTGACCTTTCCAAGAAGATGCTGGCCGACGCCGGCTACCCCAACGGCTTTGACACCACCATCACCATCAACAACGAGAACGCCGCCAACGAGACCTGCGCCGTGCTGCTGCAATTCTACCTGGGCGAAGTGGGCATCAACGCCGAAGTTAAGACCCTGACCAACGCTGATTTCAACGCTCAGAAGGCCGAAGGTAATTATGATCTGGGCATCATGGTCAACAACGGCTCCTCCAAGCTGGACTTCACCGCCAACTACATCCGCCTGTACTCCTCCGAGGGCGTCAACTACAAGGTCATGATGGCCAAGCCCGCCGATTATGAAGAAGCCTTGTTCGGCGCCCGCGCCGCCAAGACCCTGGAAGAAAAGAAGGAGCTGCTCAAGACCGCTGCTCGCCTGTTCAGCCATGACTATGCCCTGGTGGTCGCCACCGGCTACCAGCCCGCTTACTGCTATGCGCAGGATGGCGTGCATGACACCGGCATCTGCTCCACCACCGCCGAAGCCTGGACCCCCAACTGGGCCTGGAAAGAACAGTAATCAACCGAAAAAACCCATCCCTTCGGGGAGAGGGCGAAAACGCCCTCTCCCCGGCACAAAATAAAACATCAAGGAGAAATGATTATGGAGATGTTGATGAAGCCCCAGCTTTGCGTCAGATCGGACGCCGCGGACGACTATCTTCGTTATCTTACCCAAATGAACATCTCCCATTGCTTTGTGATGTTCAGCCCCGAGCATGCCAACTATGACGACGTGAACCGCACGTTGGAGCGCGTGCGCAAGGCCGGCCTCACCGTGGACGACGCCGGCTGCAACGAATACTATAAGCATCCTTCCATCCATCTGGGCCTGGAAGACCGGGACGAATGGATCAAAAAGTACAACGACCTGAACCGCTGGCTGGGCAACGCCGGCATCAAAGTGGGCTACGCCACCTGGGATACCGGGCGGGTGAGCACCTCCTGGTGGAAAGCAGGGGCGCATACCCACGGCGCGGTGGGCCGTATCGTGGACATGGATGAAATCTATTCCCGTGGTCCCGCCTTCGGCAAGGAATACGATTACGACACCATGTGGAATAATTTTGAATATTTCCTGCGGGCGGCCCTGCCCGTATGCAAGGAGGCGGGCATCAAGCTGGCCCTGCATCCCTGCGATCCCCCGGCAAGGTTCTATGAGGGCTGCGCCAGCATCATTATCAGCGGCGACGATTACCGCAAGGCCATGAAGCGGGCGGACGAGATCCAGCAGGAGCTGGGACTGGGCGCCGAGGAGCATTATCTGGGCGTCAAGTTCTGCTGCGGCTGCTGGCTGGAGGGTGGCAAATCCTTCGGCGATATCCTCTATGACCTCAGGGACTTTGTGCGGCAGAAGCGCGTGCATACCATCCATTTCCGCAATGTATCGGGCACGCTGCCCTACTTTGAGGAAACGCTGCTGGAGGACGGGTACATGGACATGTACCAGATCATGCGGCTGCTGGTGGAGGAGGGCTATGACGGCCCCATCTACGTGGATCACGTGCTGCGCTACGATGAAAAGACCGGCGGCGAAAAGGCCTCCTTTGCCTACGCTACGGGCTATATGAAGGGCCTGATGGCCGCCGCCTACCGGGAGCTTGGAAAATAAATAAAAAACGGCGCGCAGGGAATCGCATTTTCCTGCGCGTGTTTTCAGATAAAGCCTTCATGATTCATTTTAGAAAGCAGGTTTTTTATGGCTCTTCACGGAAACTTAGGGAATTCGTTTGAGTGGCGAAGCATTGCCGTCTCGCCAGCATGGCAGAATTCCCTTCACTTCCTGGATTTCGCGGCACAGCCGCGAGCCATGCAAATGAGTACAAAGATTCCATCCCCTAAGAAAACGTGAAGAACCTTTTTTATGACGTTTGACCGTTTGCCCGTTAAGCCCGCCATTAGCCGCTTCGTGGCCCCCTGGGATGCCAGCGGCTGGTATTATATGGATGCCGATCTCCAGCCTGAAAGCCGCGTATACTCCAACGCCGATATCCGGATCGCGCAGATGCCCGATTGTCTGCGGGGATGCGATCATATCGTCACCTACGATTCCGCCGCAGAGGGGTTTGACGACAAGCAGGAGGTGGACTTTTACACCGAGCGCCGGGCCGCCGTGTATGTGGCCCTGGACGGCGAGGCCGACCCGTCCTTCCTGACGGAGTTCGCTCCTACCGATCTGACCGTTACGACAGACGCGGGCGATGTCTATACGCTGTACCGGCGGGAATTCGACGCCGATCGGCATGTGCATATCGACGGCTTTTCAGGGCCGGGACGTCACTTTTTTGCGATCGTAGAGCCGCTGGATCAGGACGCGCCTGCCAAAGCGCCGACGGTCCCGCGTTTTGCCGTGGACGCGCGCCATCAGACGCCGCAATACGCTTGGTATATCCATGAAAGCTTTAACCTGCTGCCTGACGGCAGCCGACCCGACCGTTGGCAGTGCGCCGGGGATGCGGCCGTTCAGTCCTGGAACGACGGCACGGGCCGAAAATGCCTGAAAATCGGCGGCGCTTCCCACGCCGTTCTTTGCGCGCAGACTACCGGGCAAGATCTGGCCGAGGCCGCGCTGACCGTGACGCGGGGCGAAATTGAGATCAGGCTGGACGATATCGCCGTCCGCCTGACCGCCGAAAGCGCCGCGCTTCCGGACGGCAGCGCAGTGAATAATGAGCCTGGCGGCCAATATGTGATCGGCTTTAAGCGCTTTCCCGCCCGGCAACAATGCGAGATATGGATCAACGACCGCCCCGCCGCTGTAGCGGCCAGTCGATGCTCTGCCGACGCCGCCCTTTCCTTGCGAATAAAGGACGACGGCGAAGCGCTGATCGATCGCGTGGACTGGAAGGACCAGACCGACGTGCCCTTCATCGATGAAAAATGGGCAGACGTGCCAACTTGCCTGCGCTTCGCGGGCAGCGCGGCAGTCGTCGATCGGCCCGCCATCGGCCCCTGCCTGCGACTGGACGGCGAGGCTGCATACTCTTTCCCGGCGGTATCCGGTCAGGCGCGGATAGAGCTGATCATAAAGCCCGACCACAGCGGCTTCACCCTGATGCCCGAGCTCCGGGACAGCCTGGGCAATACGCTGCTGCGCGCGGCCATGTACGCCAATAATCTTTTCATTTCGGAAGGCGGGGAATGGCGGCGCGTCGTCCGCGGCCAGGCGCCCTGGAATTATTATCCCTGCGATAACTGGTACCATATCGCCATCGCGATGGATATGGACAAACAAACCTTCGACGTGATCGTGGACGGCGCCTGCCGTGCCCGGAGCGCGCGCTTTGCCTGCGATGCCCATGATGTTGCGCAGATTGTTTTATTCGGCCAGATGGAGGTCTGCTGTCTTCGGGTGCTGGATGTCCGGTCTCCTAGCGCCCGTCTGCTGCCGCCGGGCCCGGTGTTTGACGCGCGGGATTTCGGCGCGGCGGGAGACGGCGTTACCTTAGATACCGCCGCCATCCAGCGCGCCGTTGACGCATCGGCGCTGACCAACGGCACTGTGATGTTGAAAAACGGCGTTTTTCATGCAAAGCAGATCGATCTGCGCTCCGATATGACGCTGTGGGTGGATGAAACGGCCTGCCTTCGGGCATACCAACAGTATTCCGCCTATCCGCATCCCGTTCCCGGAGAAAGCCTGTGCGCTATCCGCAATGTGGGCCGCGCGCTGGTGTATGGCGAGCGCCTGCGCAACGTGTGCGTTACGGGCGGCGGCATGCTGGACGCCAACGGCCGTTGCCGTTTCAAGGTCAACGATCCCAAAGGCGTCAACAAGCTGTACACTGCCCGGCCTGATAACCTGTATATCGCGTACAGCGACGATATCCGAGTGAGCGATATCAGCCTGTGCAGCGCGGCTTACTGGACGCTGGTGCCCTTGTCCAGCCGCCATATCCTGCTGGAGCACCTGGATCTGGATTGTATGAACACGCCCAACCGCGACGGTATCGATCCCGTGGAATGCGTCGATCTGACCGCTGCTGCCGGATCATGGCCGGGGACGACGGCTTCTGCCTGAAAACCGCCGACCGGATGGGCTGCAAAAACATCCTGGCCGAGGAGCTGGTGATTCAATCGCTGGCCAGCGGCATCAAAATAGGCACCGATACCTATTGCGGCGTAGAAAACGCGCTGATCCGCCGCTGCATCCTGAAAAACGTCAACCGCTGCGGCATCGCCGTGGAAACGGTGGACGGGGCAAGCATTCGGGACCTGCGGTTTGAGGATATCGATATGACCGACTGCGGCGGCCCGCTGTACCTGGTCGTCGGCCATCGCGGACGGAAAAACGAGGCTTTTCCCCGCCGCCGGGGCGAAATGGAAAACCTGCTTTTCCGCCGCGTCGCCTATCGCAGGCCCTATCCCTTCAGCCGATGCAAAACGGTGTATGAAAGCCTGATCGTGGGCGATCCCCAGGGCAATCCCATCCGCCACGTAACGATCGAGGACTGCGATTTTACGCTGCCCGGCGGCTTTGCCGAGCAGCCGGACGCGCCCCAGCCCATCGGGGATAAATACCCGGAGTACGACCGCCACGGCCTGTCCTCCGGCGCGGCGTTCTGCATCCGCTGGGCGGAGGACGTGCGCATTGAAAACTGCCGGATCGCCACCGAAAAGCCCGATGTCAGGCCGCTGATCGCGCGGCACGCGGAGAGCGGGGAGCGCTGAACAGCCTGGGCGCTGTCGATTTATTCCTGGTGGTCAAGCAGCCATTGAAGCAACCCGTCATATCCGATTTTTCCTGCCGCAACATCCAATATAACGCTGGATAGCTCCTTCTGTGAACACATGATTTCAATGCCGTTCAAAGACAGAAGCGTAAGCATGGCGTGAGCGCCGATGCGCTTGTTTCCGTCAATGAACGGATGATTTTTCACCAGGCTGTATCCCAATCGCGCCGCCTTTTGCTGCAGCGTCGGATAGGGTGAAAAAGACGCAAATTCCTGAAAAGGCGCGGCCAAGGCGGATTCCAGCAGTCCTTCATCCCGCAGCCCGTAACTGCCGCCCGTTTCCTTGATCAAATGCTCATGCAGCAGGATGATTTGCGCCTTTGTCAAGATCTTCATTTGGCAAGCTCCTCATAAGCCTGCCTGTTCCTGGCGATCAGCCGCGTGGACACCGAAAGCACATCCTCGTCCGATGCTGACTGCAAGGATTCCGCTTGGCTGAATTCGATCAGCAGATAGCGCGGCGCGTTGTTTTTCATGATAATCACCGTTCCCTTTTCATCCACCATGCGCGCAACGCGGGAAAAATTCTGGTTTGCCTCAGAGATACTGACCATCGCGTTTGTATTTACCATCATGTTAATCGCCTCCATCTTTAGTATATACAAATAAAGCAATAAAATCAACCTAAATTATATCCTAAATCCGGCAAAATCATGTAACAAAACCGGAAAGTCAAGGGGAGCAAGCGCCGCCCAATGGCTTTCCGGTCATTATCATCTTTGCATGTTGCGCGTTGGGTATCAGAAGCCGTGGCTTCCGCTGCTGCCGCCTCCGCTATGGCCGCCGCCGGAGAACCCGCCTCCGCCGCTGTGGCCGCCGCCGGAGAATCCGCCGCCGCCATGGCCGCCTCCGCCGCCCGTAACGACGACGGCGCTTTCCCTGCGGTGCCGGGTGCTTTTGATCAGGCGCTGATCCAGGATTTGCAGATCAACCTGGGTTTTCATCTCCTGCTTGTCCGGGGCGCGGAGCGCCTGCACGCTGGTATGCCGCACGATCAGGAAGGCGGCGATCAGCGCGGCGCTCACGGCCATGAGCAGGTTGCAGATCATCCGCATGGGGGAGAAGATGCGCTGGCCCTCCGCCAGGGCGTACACCTGGTTGAAGCCCTCCTGGGCGCAGCGGTAATACTGGCCGAAGGAGGCGTAGCGGTAGATATTATCGGTAATAGCGTAAGCGCCGGCCCGTCCCACCTTCTTTTCCAGGTCGCCCCGGGTGAAGATGCAGATTTCCCGGCTGTTCATATCGATGACCATGACCACGCCGGAATGGGAGCGCTGGGGGCTGATATGCTGGTCAAAATACTGCTCGGCCAGCACATCCACTGTGCCGGGGGCGTTGGTGGACCAGAACGCGGCGTCGCCATAGGCCGTCAGCTTGGCCATATCCTGGGCCAGCAGCTCGATCTCCAGGCTGCCCAGCAGCCCGGCCTCGTCGTCCACCGATACGGTATAGCCGCTATCGGCCCGGGCTGAAAACAGCGCCAGCGTCAGCAGCGTCGAGAGCAGCAGCGCGAAAAACCGTTTTTTCATGCCTGCTCCGCCTCCTCTCCCACAAAGGGCACGGGCCGGGATACAAAGGCGTTATGCGCCTTGTTGAGCCGCGCCATGGACAGGGCGGTGAGCAGCAGCTGCGCGATGCAGCACAGGTAGAAGTACAGATCGGCTGTACCGTTCTGGATCAGCAGCAGCGTCACGATCATGGCGGCCAGCCGCCCGATGTAGAGCAGGCCGTCCAGCCCGCCGCCGCGCTGCCAGCGCGAGAACAGGAACATGGCCAGCGAGCATATTTGCACCTGGGTGGGCAGCCAGGCGTGATCGGACAAAAGCCCGGCCAGGAAAGCGTTGAAATTATAGGAGGACATATAGGCCATGCACATGCCGATCAGCGATATGCCGCCCACCACTGCCAGCGGCGTATACCAGCGGGCGGCGCGCCTGCTGAGGGAGGACGTCCGCTTGACGCGCCCGGTCCGGGGATCGGGATGGAGCTGCTGCCAGGTATAATCGTTTTCTCGGTTCTGGCGGATGCGCAGATCGCGGAAGACCCGGGCGATCACCCATTGGGCCATGGCGGCTGTGAGCCCGCACAGGGCGGCCAGCAGCCGCGGGCGCAGGATGACCACAAAATGCATCAGCACCAGCAGCGCCAGCGCCAGCACGGTGAGCTGGGCGGCAAGCACGCCAAACCGGCGATTGCTCACCGGCGTATCGCATACGATCTCTCCGGTATCGCCGTTGACCGCGGTGTATACCACCCGGCCGCCGCTGCGGTGGGCCAGCAGCCAGACCGGCATCAGCAGCAGATCAGCGCCGGTGGAAAAGCTGGAATCGGGGAAGGCCACCTTGGCGTCCCCCATTTTAACGCGCTTGACAAACGCATTGTTCCAGGCCTTCCGGGCATTTTCCCGCAGGCTTTCGCCAAACAGCGAGGGCTCGGTATCGGGCGTTTCGGCATAAAAGCCGCACAGATATGCCGGATGGAAATCCACGGCGCGCTGGGCGGAAAACCGGAGCTGCTCCGCTGTTTCATCCTCAAAGGATACCGAGGCGTCATAGATCGCTCCCGATACCGCCACGCTGCCCGCCACGGTATAGCTGTACTGGTCGGAATAATCGTAACGGCTGTCGGAATGGGTATGGGTGGCCGAACCGGCCAGGTTATCGCCCGCCGCTTTGCCGTTCATGCGCCAGAAGGGCACGTACACCGGCCGGAAATGGCCAATGGTCTCCTGCGCGGCAAAGTCGTCGGGCGCGTAGCGCGATTCCTTTACCCGCTTGCGGTAGATATTTTCGCATTCCTCCCGGCTCACATGAAAGGGCACCAGCTGGGCCGGCCGCATCACGCGGGTGAGCCGCTGGGTCAGTATCACGTCGGCGCCGCAATAGCTGCAAAAGCTGGTGGCCGCCGTCTGGGAAGTGTGCACCGCCGCGCCGCACTGGGGGCAGCGGTATTCTGCGGCCTCCATCATGCCGTCCCCGGCGTCCCGGGAGGGATCGGGAATGGCTGAAACATCGTATTGCTGACCGCAGCTGTCGCAGCGCATGCGCCCGGAAGCGATATCGTAGCGCAGGCCGCTGCCGCAGCCCGGACAGCCAAAGCGCAGGCCGTCCGCCGCGCGGGCATGATCATCCATGGCAATCCCCTGCCTTTCGTTTTTCTGCCCCTATAGTACGATAAAACAGCGCTTTTTTCAATATGAAAAAGGGCAAAAAACAGAAAAATCCGCGCTTTACTGCGCCAGCCGCACCAGCGCCTTGGGATTGATGCAGTAGCCCTTGCGATACACCGTGGTAATGGTATCGCTGCCCATTTTGGCGCGCAGGCGCTGTACGTGCACGTCCACCGTGCGCGTTTCATAGCCCGCCGCGCTGCCCCAGGCGCCGCAGAGCAGCTCGTTCCGGCTCAGGGCGGGTACGGGTGCGCCTGTATTTTCGGCGTCCAGAGCGCTTTTCAGCAGCTGGTCAAATAGCAGGTATTCCTGCTGGGTCAGGCGGTAGCGATGCCGGAAAAGGCTGACCGTGCAGAGCACAGGGTTCAGCTGGATACCGTGGCGAAGGGTTGTCTTTTGTGTATACCGCATAGTCATCACCTCACTATATATACGATGCAAAGCGGCAAATTATTGCAGTTGTTCATAGAATATTAACAAAAAAATTTTTGGCTGTATGTTTTCCCGCCGCCGCATATCTGTACAGGCGCGTGTGCATACTATGTGAAGTAAGGATCAGGATATAACGGAGGGATGAATATGGAACAAACGGCAGTTCGCGCCCACAGCGGATGGCGGGAGGACGAAATCGACCGGCTGTGGCATGAGATCCAGCAGGCCAATGAAAACGGGCAGCCGCTCCGGTCTGTGTTTGAGCAGATGGGACAAACGCTGGGGCGCAAGCCCAACAGCGTGCGCAATTATTATTATATGCAGCTCCGTCCCCGGGACGGCCGGGCCATGCGCCGGGCCGCGCCATTTGAAACCTTTACAGAGGAGGAGGTGCGCGGTCTGGTGCGCGGCGTATTGAGCGCCCGGGCCCGGGGGCAGTCGGTGCGCGCCGCGGTGATGACCATGAGCGGCGGCGATCACGCGCGCATGCTGCGCTATCAGAACAAGTATCGCTCGGTGCTCAAAAAACGCCCGCAGCTGATCCGCGAGGTGCTGGAAGAGCTCCGGCAGGAGGGCGTCGAGTGCGCGGATCCCCTGAAGCGCGAGCCGCAGCGGGAGGATCTGCAGGAGTCCGTGCGCCAGAAAATCGAAGCCCTGGGCGACAGCGACGTGCGCCAGCTGCTCACCGGCATGAACGCGCTGCTGGATCGAGCGCTGGACAGCGATCCCCAGACCGGCCGCGACCGCATGCGCGTGCGGCTGGACATGGCCCAGCTGCGCTACGACGCCCTGTGCCGCGCTTCGGGCGATATGCTGCTGCTCTGCAAGGAATACCTTGGGCAGGAGGAGGATACCCGCATGGCCGCCATGCCCGCCTTTCTGGACGCGCTGAGCCAGCACGTGACCAGCGTGGAGAACGCGATGCACTGATGCTGCATATATTATTATCTCGAGTTGGAAAGAGGGGAACAATAAGGGGCGCTGCGGGCCCCTCGGGAAGGTTTTCTGGGCGCTCGAAGCCCCCAGACCCGCCGGTTGCGGATGCTGTTTGCGTGCTCTTTCCAGCAATTTCCCGCAGTTGATTGAAAAGGGGTTGTCGCAAGGAGCGCACCGGGAATACGCCGCAACACAAAAACGACTGGAAACGAGCAAGCTCGATCCAGCCGTTTTGCTTATGCGGCTATGACGCTAACGCGTCATTGACGTCGGCAAGCCGCCGTCATTTTCGGTGCGGCTAACATATTTAAACTTCGATAGCAAGTTCCAGTCCACAAATGACTGGATCACCGCTTCGCGCTGACCGTTTCGCCGGGTTGCAGCACATATTCCCTGCCGTACAGTGTGAGCCGTGCCGGAGCATCGCCGCGGTTTGTAACGGTGATCTGGCCGGGCGTGGCGTGCAGCGCCAGCAGGCTGCCGCGCCAGCATAGCGGGAAGCGCAGGCTGCTCCAGGCTTTGGGCAGGCGCGGCGCCACGTGCAGCGCGTCGCCCACCACGCGGACGCCGCCGAAACCGTACACGGCGCACTGCCAGATGCCGCCCATGGAAGCGGTATGCACGCCCATGTCCGACGTGCCCATATTGGGCCCCAGGTCAATATTCCCGCAGCCCTCGAAGAAGCGATAGGCCGTGGCGTCCTCGCCCAGATCGGCGGCTAGCACGCAGTGGGTGGATTTGGACAGCGAGGAATCGTGCAGCGTGCGGGCCTCGTAGAAGTAATAGTTTTTAACTTTGATATCCCGGGGGAACAGATCATCCATCAGCAGCATGAGCACCAGCGTGTCGGCCTGCTTGTGCACCTGCATGGCGCTGATCTGCTCGTTGTTGTAATCCTGGTAAATGGAGCCCACCTGTTTGGCGTTTTTGTAGGGGGTCAGATCCACTGATTTCAGGTCAAAGTATCCGTCAAACTGGGGCACGATGCCATCCTTGTTGGGCTTGGGCAGGTACACCCCATCCAGCACCGCGGCGATCTTCATTCGGCAGAGCGTCAGCCCAAACTGCGCGTCCAGGCGGCGGTATACGTCGTCGTTCCGCTTTTCCAGCAGATCGATCACCGCCAGCGCCTGCTTCATGTTGTTGGCCGCCATATAGTTGGTATAGGCGTTGTTATCCACGTGCTCCTTGTATTCATCTGGGCCGATGACGTCCAGGATCACATACGCGCCGCGCTTTTCATCCCAGGTGAAGCGGCTGGCCCAGAACCGGGCGGTATCGATAATGATCTCATACCCGCATTCGTCCATGAACCGCTCGTCCCCGGTGACGGCATGATAGAGCTGCACGGCAAAGCTGACGTCCGCCGTGATATGCTGCTCGATCATGCCTGTGAGGATGGGAATGGGCTTGCCGGTGACGATATCGGCGCTGCCCCACAGCGGGGTGACCTCGCCATCGTCGATCCAGGCGGCCTCCCAGGGGTACATGGCGCCCTCGTAGCCGTTTTCCGCCGCCTTCTTGCGCGCGCCGTACAGACCCTTATAGCGGTAGGTCAGCAGCGTCCGGGCGGCTTCGGGCTGGGTCAGGATGAAATAGGGCAGGATAAATATTTCGGTATCCCAGAAGGAATGGCCCTTGTAGCCCTCGCCCGTCATGCCCTTGGCGCCGATGCCCACCCGGGGATCGTCCTTCTTGGCCATGATGTTCAGGTGGTACAGGGCAAAGCGCAGCAGCAGCTGGTCAAAGGGATTCCGGGATTCCACCAGGATATCGTTCTTTTCCCAAAAGCGCAGCCAGGCCGCGCCGCTGCGGGCAAATGCGCCGTCATAGCCCATTTCCCGGGCGTCTTCGGCCATTTTCAGGCCGTCGGCCATGGCTGGGGAAACGGCGTCCTCCAGCCCGTCGTAGGCCAGATCGCGGCTGGTGGTGACGGCAGTCAGCTTTTCAATGACGAGGTCCTGGCCCTGCTTTACGCCAAACACCGCCTTGACGCCCAGGTAACGGCGGTCGATGACCGGCCACAGCCGCCGGGGCTCGGCGCTGTAGCGGAAGGCGGTATGCAGACAGCAGGATACGCCCGACTGGACGGTTTTGCTCACCATGCGCAGGATGCCGCCGGGCATCATGCGCTTGTCGCCTTCGTGGAAATGCTGGGAGCCCGTGCAGGTCACCCGGCCGTCAATGCCGCTTTCCAGCGTGATTTCGCAGTCGCCGTCCAGCGGCGTGATCCGGGCGCGCATGGCCAGCAAATGCTCGTTATCCAGCGAAGCGAAGCGCTCAAACCTCATGCGGAAACGGCTGCCGTCGTCCCGCGTCCACAAAAGCGTCCGGGTGACCTCGCCGGTCTGCAGATCCATGACGCGCAGGTAGTCCTGGGTCGATCCCCTGTCCATGGCGAAGGGCGCGCCGTCCAGCCTCAGGTTCAGGTTGGTCACGTCAGGCAGGTTGGGCAGCTCGCAGACCTCGTTTTCATCAAACTTGTTGAAGGTGCCCGTCACCAGCAGGTCGCGGGTCTGGCCCACATAGCGCTCCTCCAGCGCGTCGCGCTGGCCCAGATATCCGTTTCCCTGGCAGAATATGGCCTCGCATTTTCCCTGGTGATCGATGTCAAAATCGGTTTCGGCAATCAGCCAGTTCTCCTTGGCGCCTTGGCCCCAGTCGTATTTCAGCATCGCTGTATACAGCCTTTCATTCAGAGTATCAGCCCTTCACGGCCGAGCCGGCCACAGAGGCCTGCACCTGCTCCTGCGCCAGCATGTAGATAATGATACCAGGAAGCACGACCAGCGTCAAGGCGGCAAACATGCGGGTATAATCGTAGGAAAACGCCTGGTTGAAGGAAGCCAGCGATACCGGCAGCGTGCGGTTTTTGGCCGAGGAGGTCAGCAGGGCGGCAAAGTAATACTCGTTCCAGTTGCCCAGGAACATCAAGATGCCCGCCGTAAAGATGCCGGTCTTGGCCAGGGGCATATTGATCTGCCAGAAGGTGCGGAAGAAGCCCGCGCCGTCGATCTCGGCGGCCTCGTTCAGCTCCTTGGGGATGGAGGCAAAGTTGGACCGCAGGATGAACAGGCTGGAGGCGATGGAGCTGCTGAGGTATACCAGGAACAGGCCGGTCTTGGTATCGTACAGGTTCAGCTTCATGATCAGACTGAAGATGGGCTGGGTCTTGGTATGACCGGGCACCAGCAGGGTAACGGTGAGCAGCACGTAGATCAGGTTTTTCAGCGGGAAATTGTACTTGGCGATCACGTAGGAGCTCATGGACAGGATGATCATGGCCACCACGGTGGAGGAGGTGGCGATCAGGAAGCTGTTGATGGCATAGGTGCCAAAGTTGAACTGGCTGATCACCTGGCCGTAGGCGTTAAAATTGAAGGTATCGGGCATGGAAAAGGGCGAGCTCAGGATGGCGCCGTTGGACTTGAAGGAGGAGAGGATCACCCACAGGATGGGGCCCACGGAAGCCACCACGATGAAGGCCAGCGCCAGATAGGCGAAGATCAGATAGAGCACGCGGCCGGGGGTCAGCTGCTTTTTGGCCATGCCGTCGCTGCCACGGAGCTTTCTTTTATTGGTTATGGCTGTCATGCGCGTTTTCCTCCTTTCTCAATATACCGGATCGTTCATGCGGAAGGCGCGGTTGACCACCAGCATGACCAGGATGCCGAAGATGAACATGATCAGCGCCACGGCGTTGGCCAGACCGTAGTTGTAATCGGTGGTGGCCTTCACCAGCAGCAGCGCCAGGCTGTTGGTATCGGTGCCGGGGCCGCCGCGGGTGGTCAGGGCGATGTTTTCATACATGGCGATGCGCGAGGTGACCGATAGGATCACGCCCGTGCCGATGGAATTGCGGCACAGCGGCAGATCAATGCGCAGCGTTTTCTGCCAGCCGGTGGCGCCGTCGATCTCGGCGGCCTCGTGCAATTCCTGGGGAATGGCCATCAGATCGGCCAGCACGATCAGCGTGACGATGACGGCGTAGAACAGCCAGGTAAAGGTAATGGCCCAGAAGGCCGCCGGCGATTCATAGAACCAGTTGACGCTGAACCCGGCGTTGAACTTTCGGATGATGCCGTTGAGCAGGCCGAAATCGTTATTGAAAATGAAGCGGTAGATCATGGCCCAGGCGGCGGCGGAGATCACGTTTGGGATCATGTATACCGCGCGGACGAATTTCCAGCCCGGAAGCTTTTGACCCAGCAGGAAGCCCACCAGCGTGCCGATGCCCACGTGCAGCGTCATTGCGATCAGCGACCACCAGAACAGGTTGCGCAGCGAGGGCATAAAGCCGCGCATTTTAAACAGGCGGATGAAATTGACAAACGGGTTTTTGATATCAAACTTGGGGCTGTTGAAGCCGTCCCAGGAGGTAAAGGCCGTCACCAGCACCTGCAGGATGGGGTACAGATAGAACATGGCGAACAGGATCAGCGTGGGCAGCAGGAACAGATAAATCTTGGGGAAATGCCGCCGCTCCAGCTTGGAATACCGGGCGATGCTCATTTGAGGTCACTCCTTTGCGTATTTGCCGGGAAAGGAAAAAGGAAGCTTTGGATACGAACAGAAAACTGAAAACTGAAAAATGAATAATGAATATTTTGAAAGCGCCGTATATATCAGAACGGTATCAAACTATTCATTTTTCAATCTTCAGCCTTCATACAGCGTGAAAACAGAAAGGCCCCTGCCCTGCAAGCGCGGGACAGGGGCCGATATGCGATCAGTCCAGACGGGTCTCTTCGGCAGCGATGGTCAGCTCCTGGCAGAACTGCTCGGCGGTCATGTTGCCGCTGATCAGGTTGGGCAGCAGGGTGCCGAACTCGGTGTCGCCCACGGAGGAGGGCACGCAGTCGCCGAAGCTGGGGCAGATGATGGTGTCGGCGTTCACAGCGTTGACATACTCATACATCAGGGGGTTGGCAGCCGCGGAGGCTTCATACTCGGCGGAAACAGCCAGGTTGGGAGCCACGCCGCCCTCGGCCAGCATATAGGCTTCCAGCTCGGCGGGAGTCATCATGAAGGCGATGAAGGCCTTGGCAACTTCCTGCTCTTCAGCGGAAGCGGTGGCGGGGATCCACCAGCCGAAGCCGTCGGTATTGGCCAGCGCCACGTTGCCGGGCAGCACGGCGCCGCGCACGGTGGAGCCGTCAAAGCCGTTGGACCACTTGCCGCCGTCCTCGGCGAAATCGCCCACCATCCAGGAGCCGTTGGCGATCACGGCAGCCTGCTTGCTCATGAAGGCGTTGGCGGCGTCGGCGTACACGGCGCCGATGGTGTTGGAGGAGGCGTAGTTCTGCAGGATATTCTGCAGCTTGGCCACGGCGTTCACGATGCAGGGCTGGTTGAAATCATAGATCTTATCCACGGTGTGGGTGCTGAGCAGCTCGGCGCCGCCCTCCTCGGCAGCGATCAGGCTGGCGAACACCAGCACGGTCGTCCAGGCGTTTTCGCCGGTCATCATGGCGATCTTGTTGTCGCCCAGCACGGCCAGGAACTCGTCCCAGCTCATGTCAGCGGGGGTCTTGTCGCCCAGATCCAGCATTTCGCCGTTGTAGTACATACCCATGGGGCGCACGACGGGCAGCGCCACGGAGAAGAGCTGGCCGTCGGCGGTGGTGTTGTAGGCCACGTTGGTATCGATCAGCAGGGCGGCCAGATCGGGATTCTCATCCACGAAGGAGGTCAGATCCAGGAACAGGTGATTGGGCATCACCACGTTCTTGATCCATTCGGTTTCGCCGCCTTCGATCAGGGCGGGCAGCTTGTTCTGCTGTCCCAGCTGCTTGATCTTTTCGGCGTACATATCCTGGGTCAGCTCTTCAATTTCAATGTGGTATTTGCCCTCGTACAGGGTATTGAAGCGCTCCACCTGGGGCAGGAAGAAGATAGCGCCTACGTTTTCGCCGGTCTTGTAGTGGGGAACGGTGATGGAGATGACGCCGTCCGCATGGGCGAAGGACATCATGCCCAGCAGCATCATCGCGGCCAGGGCCAGGGCCAGAAGCTTTTTCATGGTGAGTTTCCTCCTTTTTATTTTCAAAGACGCGCGCTCGGCGCATCCCTGATATCAGCCGTTATTTTACGCTGCCGCGCATCAGCAGCGCGTGGGATACGATGCGATGGCCGCCGTGGCCTTTGTCCAGCATCAGATCGTGCACCATGCTGGCGGCCTCGTAGCCCAGGGCCCGCATATCCTGGGCCACGGTGGACAGCGGCGGCGACGTGAGCGTGGTAAAGGGCATGCCATCAAACCCCATCACCGATACGCTGCGCGGGATTTCTATGCCGCGCTCCCGAAGGGCCTGCATGACGCCCAGCGCCATGATATCGCTGAAGCAGAACACGGCGTCGGGCGCCGCGTGGCTGTCCAGCCATTCGCCGCAGCGCTGCCGGGCCTTTTCCTCCCGGAAATCGGCGTACAGGATCTGCTCTTCTCCCAGGATGCGGCCCGCGGCCCGGAAGGCGCGCTCCACGCCGATCATACGCTCCTCGTTCACGGCGGCGTTGCGGCTGCCCGCCACGATCAAAAGCCGCTCCATGCCCCGGTCAAACAGGCCGGTCACGGCGTCCTCGGCGGCTTGGCGGTTATCGATGGATACCCAGCCCACCCGCTCGCCCTCGATGGGCAGATCCACGCCCACCACCGGGATATCGGAGCCCACCAGCTCCACAAAATAGGGATCATCGGTCTTCACGCCGGTGACGATGGCCCCCGATATGGAATGCAGCTTGCAGAAATCGATGAAGCTGGTCTGCTCCTGCCGGGCGGAATTGGTGGTATGGATGGAAAGCTCCAGCCCGTGATCCATGGCGTAAGCCATGATGCCCTTGATCTCCAGGTACAGCATGGCGTCCCGATCGTCGCCGCCCAGCAGCTCGGAAGCGATGATGCAAATGTTGGGCGGCCGCTTGGCCGACAGGCTGCGGGCGTTTACATTGGGGGTATAGCCCAGCTCCCGGGCGGCGGTAAAAATGCGTTCTTTGGTGGACGGCAGCACGTCCGGATAATTATTGAAGGCGCGGGATACCGTTCCGATGGCCACGCCTGCCCGCTGCGCCACATCCCTGATGGATGCCATGCCTCTCTCCTCGCTTGCCTGTGGCGTTTCATGTCTAATTTGGTTCACAAAAACGTTTTTGCGTTATTTCAAGGCTATTGTAACATCTTTGCGCCTGTTTGTAAATAGGCATATTTCATTTTTTTTCATTTTTTGCATGGGCAATCATTCCACATCAAAAAACGCCCGTCGGAGGCGCATTCCTCCAATGGGCGATCTTCCGCGGCCGGAACGGTGCGGAAGTGTTATATCACGCAGTCCTGAACCCTGATGAAAAGGATACCCCTAAGGACAGAAATTTGATGGGAGGGGAACGCTAAGGGGCTTTCAGCGTAGAGCGGGCCGGCAGGCCCCGGCTGCGGAAGCCCTTATCGTATTCCCGATCAACTTCTATTATCAGGCGTACATCTTTCATCAGGGTTCGGTTTCAGTCACTTTTGACCGCGGCGTCCCGGTAAGGGCAGTCGGTCTGCCCGCAGCGGGCGCAGTCGTGCAGCAAGCGCTGACCGCAGGGCTCGGCGGTCAGCGTCAGGCAGTACATCATGGACTTGGCGGGGTACAGCGCGCCGCGCCGGGATACCCGGGCGAAGGGCAGCGCTTCTTTCAGGGGCGAAAAGCGCCGCCGCTGCTCGGCGGGCGACAGATCCACCCGGGGTTCCAGCCGCGTCGCGATGAACAGCCCCTCAGCCGCCAGGAGCTCCTGCAGCAGGGGCGACAGCTGCCTGTCCATCTGGAACAGCGTTTGATCGCACAGCGTGTTCATCAAGCTTCCCAGCACGTAACGCTCCCGGCGGAACAGGTCCGCCGCGCGGCGCTCGGCCCCGGGCCCCAGGGTGATAAACACGCTCATGGCCGCCGCGTCCTCCCGCAGGATCGCGGCCTGCGGCGCCGCCGTCTTCCGGAGCAGCTCCGTCGCGGCCTGCCATTCAGCCTCAAATACGTCCCGGCAGGGCAGTCCCTCGCCGCAGGCCAGCCAGGCGAAGGCTTCCTCCCGATCGGGAAGCAAATCAAAGCGGTCCGCGCCGAATACCGTCAGCTTCTCCATGCGTTTTCCATCCATTGCGCCGCCGCGGCGGCCCTGTGATCATAAAAATCAACGTCCTGCGCGGCGCCCTCCAGCCGCGCGCCGCAGATGACCAGCCGGAAGCTGTCCCGCATGCCGCGCTGCCGCGCCGCCGCGGCCAGGCTTTCTATATCGGCCAGATCGTCCGGCGAAAAGAGCACGCAAACGGCGAAGCGAAGCCCGTGCTCCCGGATGGCCAAAAGATACTCGTCGGCGGAAGCATCCTCCCCCAGCGCCAGCGCGGGGATCCCCCAAGCGCGCAGCAGCATCAGCATAAACTGCTGCCCGGTGGCGCTGCCCGCCGCGCCGCCGCAGCAGGCGATGGGCGGAGCATCCTCATAGAAAGCGCAGGCCGCCTGGGCCGCCGCCGTCAGCTGGCAAAAGGGCGTCCGCCCTGCCAGATAGCCTGCCGTAAGCTCCCTCAACAGCTCGTTTTTCCATTGGATCAGCGCTTGAAAGGGCGCCGATCCGGCAAGCGCTTCCGCCGCGCCGCGATCCCCGCGCAGCAGGGCGTCCCGCAGGTGCTCCCGCGCCGAGATCCCGGCGGGAGAGGCGTTTGGCTCACTCATTTTTCCCATCCGTCCGTATATTTTTTCAGCAGTCTGTTCCGCTTGAAGCTTCCCGTTGGGCCTATTATATAAAAGCCCATGGCCTTTGTCAAGGAAGGGCGGCCGCCTTTCATGCTTTTCAGATTGACAAAGAGCACCAACTATGATATATATAAATCGTAGAAATTTGCGAAATATGTTGTTTTTTTCCGGATGCCATCTCATCATCATCGGCACGCAGGCCGCGGGAAAGGAGCCCATCGATGCGGGAGGAGCAGCTGCTCAGCGTAGGCATTGATATTGGCACGTCCACTACCCAATGCGTGTTCAGCCTGCTCACGCTCAGCAACACCGCTTCGGCCTTTTCTGTGCCGCGCATCCGCATCACAGATAAAAAGATCTTGTACCGCGCGCCTACGGCGCTCACGCCGCTGCTCTCCGCCGATACCATCGATGCTCCCGCGCTGGAAGCCATTGTCCGCCGGGCCTATGAGGCTGCCGGGATCTCGCCCGCTGATATCCGGCTGGGCGCCGTGATCATCACCGGTGAAACGGCCCGCAAGGCCAACGCCCGGGCCGTCACCCAAGCGCTTTCTCAGCTGGCGGGCGGCTTCGTGGTGGCCACCGCCGGGCCCTCGCTGGAGAGCATTTTGGCCGGGCGCGGCTCGGGCGCCGCGGAAACCTCGGCCCGCCGGGGCCGCAGGGTGCTCAACCTGGATATCGGCGGCGGCACCACCAATATGGCGCTGTTTTCGGGCGGCGATCCCGTGGCCGACGGCTGCCTGGATCTGGGCGGTCGTCTGCTGCGCTTTCGGGAGGACGGGCGCACCGTGCTCTCCTTTACGCCAGCCATGGAAAAGATCGCCCGGGACACGGGGATCATGCTCCGGGAGGGCCAGGCGCTGTCGGACGCCGACCAGAACAGGCTGGCCGAGCGCATGGCCCAGGTACTGGAGGAGGCCGCATGCCTTCGGCCGCGCACGGCGCTCTACCGCTCGCTGGTGGTGGAGCATGGGCTCCCCGAGACCTTGGACGCCGAGCTGTTCACTTTTTCCGGAGGCGTGGCTGACTGCGTGTACGGCCTGACCGATGGGAGCGCCGATTTTCACGATCTGGGCGAAAAGCTGGGCCGGGCCGTGGCCCGTTCCCGCTTTTTTGAGCAGGGGCGCGTGCTCCGCCCGGCGGAAACCAGCCATGCCACAGTGATCGGCGCGGGCGCGTACAGCGTGGCCGTATCCGGGAGCACCATCCAGTTTAAAAACGTGCGCCTGCCCATGGCCTCGCTGCCGGTGGCCAACGTGCCCTTTGCCGCGGAGAGCGATATACCCGGGCTGGCCGAAGCCATTGAAAACCAGTACCGTATTTTCGACGGGGAATGCGCCATCTACATGCGCGGCATCCCCTCGCCCTCCTGGCGTGCGGTTTCGGACGCCGCCGGGGAGATCGCCCGGGCCATGCTCCCCCACGAGCCCAAGGTGATCATCCTGCGGGAGGATATGGCCAAGGCGCTGGGTCAGGCGTTGGCCCGCCTGTGGCCGGAGGGCACGCCGTTTTTGTGCCTGGACGGCATCGAGCTGATGTACGGGGATACCGTGGATATCGGCGAGCCGCTCAGCGGGGGACGGGTTGTGCCCGTGATCGTTAAAACATTCGCGTTTTCGCAGGACGCAGGGAGGGAATAGCATGCGGCTCAGCGTTACATTGGGCGGCCATACCTACACGTTCCGGGACGTCCGGGAGGTGATGGGCAAAGCCAACGACGAAAAGTCCGGCGACAGGCTGGCCGGGGTCGCGGCTGAAACGCCTCAGGAGCGCGTGGCCGCCCGGGTGGTGCTCAGCAATCTGACGGTCAAGGATATCTGCGAGCATCCCGCCGTGCCCTATGAAAAGGACGAGGTCACCCGCCTGATCCTGGACGATCTGAACACGCGCATCTATGCTCGCTATCAGGATATGACCATCGGCGCGCTGCGGGAGCACATCCTGGCCGCCGCGCCAGAGGAGCTGGCTGTGCTCCGCCGGGGACTGTCCAGCGAGGTCATCGCCGCCGTATGCAAGCTGATGAGCAACCTGGATCTGATCTACGCCGCAAAAAAAATGCGCGTGACCGCCACCTGCGTCACCACCATCGGCGAGGAGGGCACGCTGTCCGCCCGCCTGCAGCCCAATCACCCCACCGACGATGTGGAGGGCATCACGGCCTCCACCCTGGAGGGGCTGACCTTCGGCGTGGGCGACGCGGTGATCGGCCTGAACCCGGTGGACGCCTCCACAGAGAGCGTCAAGGCCATATTGAACCGCTTTGCCGAGCTTAAAAGCAAGTATGAGATCCCCACCCAGATCTGCGTGCTGGCCCACGTGACCACCGGCATGGAGGCCGTGCGCCAGGGAACGCCCTGCGATCTGATCTTCCAGAGCATCGCGGGCTCCGAAAAGGGCAACGCTGCCTTTGGCATCAGCAACGCCATGATCGCCGAAGCCAAGGATCTGATGGCCCACGAGGGGGTCAGCCATGGTCCTAACCAGCTGTACTTTGAAACCGGCCAGGGCAGCGAGCTTTCCAGCGACGCCCATAACGGCTGGGATCAGGTGACCATGGAGGCCCGCTGCTACGGCTTCGCCCGCCATTTTGATCCCTTTCTGGTCAACACCGTGGTGGGGTTCATCGGCCCGGAATACCTCTACGACAACCGTCAGTTCATCCGCGCCGGCCTGGAGGATCACTTTATGGGCAAGCTCCACGGCCTGCCCATGGGCTGCGACTGCTGCTATACCAACCACATGCGCGCCGATCAGTACGATAATGAAAACCTGGCCGTGCTCCTGGCGGCGGCGGGCTGCAACTACTTTATGGGCGTGCCCCACGGGGACGACGTGATGCTCAATTACCAGTCCACCGGCTACCACGATATCGCCGCCATCCGCGAGGCCATGGGCCTGCGGCCCATTCCGGCCTTTGAAAAATGGCTGGAAAAATGGGGATTCTGGCGGGATGGCCGCCTGGGCCCCAACGCCGGGGACGCCTCGGTGTTCCTGTAAGCCGCACAACAGGGAGGAATGCGTATGACCGAACAGGAGATCAGGGCGGTGGTGGAGCAGGTGCTCAGCCGCCTCAGGCAGGATGCTCCCGCCGGGGAAGCGGCGCCGTCCCCCGGAGCGGGGGAGCCGCTGCCCGATATATCGGCCGTCGATCTCAGGCGGCAATACCTGGTGGAACACCCCCATGACCAGGCCGCCTTCCTGGCCATGAAGGAGCGCACCCCGGCCCGCATCGGTACCGGGCGCGCGGGAGCACGCTATCGCACAGAAACCATGCTCCGCTTCCAGGCCGACCATGCCGCCGCCCAGGACGCCGTGTTTTCCGACGTACCCGAGAGTTTTTTGAAAGAAATGAACCTGCCGGTGTTCCAGACCACCTGCGAAAGCCGGGAGGAATTCCTCACCAGGCCGGACAAGGGCCGCGTGTTTGATAGCGAGACATTGCGGAAGATCGCCGCCTCCGTGCCCGCGGGCACCCAGGTGGTGCTCTACCTGGCGGACGGCCTTTCCTCCAGCGCCGTGCAGGCCAACGCCGCCAACATCCTGCCGGTGATCCATGACGGCCTGCAGGCCGCCGGGCTTCGGGTGTCCGATCCCTTTTTCGTGCGCTTTGGCCGCGTGGCCACCGAGGACCAGATCGGCGCGGCCACCGGAGCCGACGTGGTATGCGTGCTGCTGGGCGAGCGCCCAGGCCTTGTGACTGCCGAGAGCATGAGCGCTTATATCGCCTATAAGCCCACCGTGGGCATGGCCGAAAGCCGCCGCACGGTGCTGGCCAATATCCACCGGGGCGGCACCCCGGCTGTGGAGGCAGGGGCGCACATCGTGGATCTGATCCTGCTGATGATGGAAAAGAAAGCCAGCGGCACCGATCTTCCGGTATAAAACGCAAAGAAAGGGGGCGTCCGCTTGCAGGGCGACCGCATGCCGGCAAAGGTACTTGCCGTGCGCCTGATCCCGCGGGTGGACGCCGGGCTGCGGGAGCAGATGAAGCTTGATCCCGGCGTGCGTTCCCTGGGGCTGATCACCTGCGACAGCGACGACGTGGGCTACACCGCCCTGGACGAGGCCACCAAGAAGGCCAGCGTCCGCGTATGCTACGCCCAGTCGATGTACGCGGGCGCGGCCAACGCCAACACCGCTCTGGCCGGCGAGTTTCTGGGCATCCTGGCCGGGCCCACGCCCGACGAGGTGCAAAGCGGCCTGGAGGCCGCCGTGCGCATGATCGAGCATGACGCCAGCTTCTATTCGGCCAACGCTGACGACAGCGTGGTGTATTACGCCCACTGCATTTCGCGCACGGGCAGCTATCTGTCGGCCCAGTGCGGTATCCCGGAGGGAAGCCCGCTGGCGTATCTGATCGCCCCGCCGCTGGAGAGCATGTACGCCCTGGATAAGGCCCTCAAGGCCGCCCAGGTGCGCATCGTGGCCTTCTATGGCCCGCCCTCGCCCACCAACTTTGGCGGCGGGCTGCTCACCGGCTCCCAGTCCGATTGCCGGGCGGCCTGCGAGGCCTTCGCCCGGGCGGTGATCGACGTGGCCAACCATCCCGTCAGCTGGAGCGAGCGATGACGGAAAACTATGATGAAAGGATCGAGGGCCCATGGAAATAACAGCCCTAGCCATGATCGA
>JAFUDW010000040.1 GCA_017464225.1 Clostridia bacterium
GACCGGAGGTGATCCGGATATTCTGGCCCATTTCGGCCGCCACAATGCCGGCAAGGCATGTTTTTCCCAGCCCAGGAGGCCCATACAGCAGCATATGATCCAGCGCATCATGCCGCCGCAGGGCAGCGTTGATATAGATTGAAAGGCTGTCCTTTACCTTTTGCTGGCCGAAATACTCCCGCAGGGAATGCGGCCGCAGGGAGGTTTCAAGCTCAAGATCGGCGTTTTGCAGGCCGCCCGCGATCAAACGTTCTTCTTCCATTTTTTCCTCTCTTACATCATGCCGCGCAGCGCCAGGCGCACCAGCTCATCAGGCTGATCGCTTTTGTCCTTTACGCCCGACAGCGCCTGCATGGCTTCACCCTGGGTATAGCCCAGCGATTGCAGCGCAATCATGGCCTCTGCCACGGGATCGCTTTGCCGCATTACAGGCGCAGCAGCCGGCGTATTGGCGGAAAGCCCCTCCACCTCGTCCGCAGTAATCTGCTCCTTCAGCTCCAGCGCAATGCGCTGGGCTGTCTTTTTGCCAATCCCAGGAGCCCGGCTCAGCGCAGCGGTATCCCCCATGACGATGGCCAGCGTCAGATCGCGCATGCTCATGCTGCCAAGGATGCCAATGGCCGTTTTTGGACCAATCCCGGAAACGCCGGTAAGGCGCAGGAACATGTCCCTTTCTTCTTTGGTGCCAAAGCCAAAAAGAGTAATGTTATCCTGGCTCACGTTCAGGTAAGTATATACCCGCATCACCTCGCCCACCGGCAGCGCGTCCTGCATGGTGTTCAGGCTGCAGTACAGCAAATACCCTACGCCGCCCGCTTCAATGACAAGCTCATTATGACCTTTTTCAGCGACGATGCCTTTGATATAAGCGTACATAAACTCTCCTTATTTCATCCGAAACTGTTCCCGAAGCAGTCCCGAGCTGGCATGGGTAATGGCGCAGGCCACCGCGTCCGCCGCGTCATCAGGACGAATAATATCCGGAAGGCCCAGCGTCATTTTTACCATCTGCTGTACCTGGTGCTTATCCGCATGTCCGTAACCAACAACAGCCTGTTTGATTTGCATCGGAGTATATTCAAACAGTTCCTTGGTGTATTCCGCACAGGTGCATACCGTGACCCCGCGTGCGGCGGAAACGTTCATACCCGTAGTAATATTTTTATAGAAAAATAATTCCTCAAAAGCAATCTGCTCCGGCCGGTACAGCTGAAGCAGCTGATTAACCTGGCTGCGAATGGAACAAAGGCGGTCCGGAGTGATCATATCAGGCGTAGTGATCACAGCCCCTGCCGTAATCAATGTGATTTTGCTTCCTGCCGTATCAATTACGCCATACCCCAACGTGGCCAGTCCGGGATCGATTCCCAATATCCGCATGTTTGCCCTCCGCTGCAAAAATTACCGCTATATAATAGAACATTTGTGCGCATTTGTCAAACGGCGGAAGTATTGATTCAATCAAAGCTTTCCATCATCTTTTCCACGTACCTGCGGGCAAAGTCAGCATCGGCCTGCATCAGGTCCGGGGACTGCCCGCTCTCGCCCATCAGCCCCAGGAATTGACTGACTTTAAGCCCCAGCGCTTCCTGGATATCGGCATCGCTGCCCCGGGGACTGACCAGATAATAGCACAGGAGCGAATCCTTCTGGCCGATCCGGTGGGCGCGGTCCTCCGCCTGGGAATGTACGGCGGGCGACCAATCCAATTCGCCAAAGACAACGCAGGAGGCCCTTTGCAGATTCAGACCGGATGCGGCCCGGAGAGAAACGCAGCAAAGATTGGTTCTTCCCTCCATAAAGTCGGCGGCGGCTCCTTCTTTTTGGCTGCCCGTTTCCCGGCCGGTAATGAAAACCGGCTGAAACCCCCTGAGTTCTTCCTTGTATCGATCCATCACCGCATGATGATGGGCAAACAACAGCACGCGTTCCCCGTTTTCCAACAGCGTCCGGACAAACTGGCATACATAGGGTGCTTTGGCAATACCGGTGGCCTGGCGCTCTCCCTGGGAAATCTGATCGATCATCAGCGCCCGGGCGGAGGCCGTCAGCGTTCCATCGCGCTTGAGCAGGCGGAGCTTTTCCAATACCGGCTGCATCAGCCGCAAATATACGCCGTCATCCGCGTCAATTTCCTGCACCAGACGCCGTTTTTCAGGCAATTCCGGCAGTACCTCCGCCTTGGTTCTGCGAAGCATCAGTCCTTCCCGGCGCAGATGCTCGCCCAGCAGCTCAGGCTTAATGACAATATTATTGCCATATCCATAGCACCATTCCCGGGTAAAGGACTCCCAATCTCCCAGGAAGTGATAGTCCAGAATATTGACCACATTCCATATTTCTCCGCCCTGATTATAGATTGGAGTACCCGAAAGTCCAATTACGCGATCACAGCTTTCAGCCAGCAGGCTGGCCGCGCTGTATTTTTCCGTACCCGCCCGGCGAAGCTCCTGCGCTTCATCAAACACGACCGCCCGGAAACGAAGCTCGGGCAAAATCTCCTTCCAGCCGCGCAAAAGAAGGTAATGCATGATATAAATATCTGCTTCAGGAAGCGCGTAAGGCTTCAGTCCCTTGATCTCGTGCACCCGGGGAAGCTGTCCATTAATGCGAATGAACCGGCTGATTTCGCTCTTCCAGTTACGCACCAGGTGGGGAGGCACCACGATCATAGCCGGAAAAAGCCGGAGACTGCACAAGGCGCAAAGCGCCTGCAGCGTCTTTCCGAGCCCCATTTCATCGGCAAGCAATCCCCTGGGCGTAGCGCACAGCCAGGCCAGCCCTTTTTTCTGGAAGGGCCGCAGCGTGCCCAGAAACATCCCCTCAGGCGCGTCCCGCTCCTGCAGGCCGCTGAGCACCCGTTCCCGGGAAGCGGCATAGGCCCGGGCGCCGCTGATCGCTTTTTGCCATCGGTCACGATCCCGTTGGGCAACCTCCAAAGGATAGCGCAGCATCAGCCAATTGAGCTCGCCCACAATGCGCCGGTGATCGGTAAAGCGCACTTCGCCGCGTTTTCCGCGGTCAGAACCGGGAAACAATCTTTTACAAATCTCTATTACGCTGGGTTCGCCCCGCACCGTCCAGCAACGGCGGCGGTTATTATAGGACAAAGTGCCATAATAATGGGATGCCTGCACAGTATCTTGCAAATAAGGGGGAATCTCATCCTCATCATACGCTTCCTCCTGCACGGCAGCGGGCTGTGGAAGGTCAAGCGCCGCCCTGGCCAGCCGCATGGCCTCGTCAGCTTTGCTGATGACAGTATCGGATGGGACGGTATAGCCTCCGCTGGCATTGGAAATGCCCCACAATTTGAACAATCCGATCATGGTCACCGGAATCCCCGCTATGGATTCCGGCAGGTCAACGCTTTGTTCGCTGAGAACAACGATAGCATCCAGCGTCCCGGTCTGCGCGTAGCGAAGGAGCTGCTTCACCAACACAGAACGCGTGGGTTTCCCGCGTTTAATTTCTATGCCAATTCGGCCGCACAGGATATCAATCCTGCACCGCGGCGCCAGCACAGCCTCGTGAACGCAGGAAACTGCATGCTGCGCCAGCGCCTGCCGCGCCAGCTGATGCAGATCATATTCATCGATTGCCAACGGCGCGCGGATTGTCCGCAGCGCCTCTAATATCCGCTCCAGCATGGTTCTCCTTTCCTGCGTTCTTCGCATCAAAGCCCCGGATATTATATACGAAATTTCAAATGTTTACAATCTTTTTACAAGATATTGTAGGAACATATTGCATCAGGGCACGATATTTTGGTATGATATAAAAAGGAAGAATATTGCAATGTCAAGGAGACTGTGCAGCATGCGTCTCCGCGTTTTTTTGTTTCTTTTGATCCTTCTATCCTTATTTTCCGCCGCCTGCGCGGAGGATCTGGCCTTTTCCTATGTGCCGGACGTCATTTATCCAGGCAAATCCGAGCGCATCGTCCTGAGCGTTCCCGCTGATTGCGAGCTGACGCTGGAGGTGCTCCCGCAGGACGGCGGGCAGGTTTATACACTGCGCGACCACATCAGCGTATCCCGGGGCGATCTGACCGTTACCTTCAACGGAATTGCCGCGGGCAGCGCGCTGGCCGCCGGCGAATACCAGCTTCGCGCGCAGGCTGGCGGTTTATCCGCCGCATCCGGCTTTTCCATTGGGATGCCTGCGCCGCAGGTGCTGTCGGCTTCCTGCACTTCTTACCGGGACCAGAATCAATTGACACTGCTGCTGAATATTACTTCCAGTAAGGCAGGAACGCTGAACGCGCTGCTGATTTCCCCGGCAGACGGCGCCCAGCCCCTTCTGTCCACAGCCATTGCGGAAGGCAGCAGCACCGTGCGCTGCGAGGGAGTTCAGATCAGCACGGACGGAGACTATACGCTTTCCCTGACCGTTACGGATGAAAACAATATCACGGGCAATTCCTATCAGATGACCGTATCCCTTTCCGCGCCAGCCACGCCCAAGCCCCAGCCCACCGTGCGTCCCTCCGCCTTTTCCAGCGCAACCGTATCCGGGGATTTCTGGAGCATGGAGGTTGGAAACTATGATTGGGATGCCGTCTGGCAGGTGATGATCTCCCCCCTGACGGTGGTAAAGGGCGCCGGAAAGCAAGCCGAGCGGCAGACTTACAAGCTTCGCAGCACACCTGATTCCAAGGGTCAAATCGTTGGCCTTATCACCTGTGAAACCCAGTGCGTGAACGTACTGGAGACGCTGGACAGCGGCTGGTCAAAGGTGGAGGTTTACAATTCCAGCTATGGCGAGGCCTACCGCACGGCGGGCAAAGGCGGCGGCTATGGAGCCACCGGCGCTTTGATTACCGGGTATGTGGAAACCGACCGGCTGGGCACGTTCACGCCCCGCACTGAATACGGCATCCTGATCGATAAAATGACCCAGGAGCTGTATATCGTCACCGAAAACGGCCTGCTGTCCACTCTGCTTGTTTCCACCGGCTACGCATCGTCCAGCCAGCCTTGGAACGAAACGCCCGCCGGGGAATTCTACCTGAGCAGCAAAGTAGGCGATTTCAACAGCGGCAATCTGGTTTGCGGCTATGGCATGCGGTTTAATAACGGCGATATCCTGCATCAGGTACCCTATATTTATAATGAGAAATATGACCTGAAGGATTTTTCGGCCTGTGAAAAATACCTGGGTGAAAAGGCCAGCCATGGCTGCATCCGCGTGCAGCGCAAAGCTAACGACGACGGCATCAATATGAAATGGATCTGGGACAACATTCCTACTAAGACCAAACTGCTGATTTGGGACGACGCCAATCGTCCTGAGCCCTTTATGGATTATCCCATCTCCCCGGACACCGTGCTTTACTATAATCCCAACGGCGGGCAGTATTACCACGCGGATCAGAACTGCTCCAGCATTAAGGATCGTTATCTGCCCCTGGCGGGCAGTATAACCTATCAGGAACTGGACAATCCCGAATACGCTTATCTTACGCCCTGCAAACGCTGCAATCCGCCCGCCCTGCGCATGTCCGAAATAGACGCTCTCAACACCGAAAACGGATATTGGTAAGCATTTTGCCCGCGGACTTGCGTAAATGGGCAAAATCCTGTATAATATGATTTGACCCTTGGGTCAGAACCAACATTCAGGAGGTTCGAAGCAATGGAATGTAAGATTAAAAACGATATTGGTACCATCTACATTTCCGAAGATGTTATGCTGAAGGTTGTGGGCTATGCCGTGCTGGAGTGCTACGGCATCGTCGCCATGAGCTCCAAGCGCGCCAAGGACGGCATCGTGGAGTGGCTGGGCCGTGAAAATCTGAGCAAAGGCGTCCAGCTGCGCATGGTGGATGATATGCTGGATGTGGATCTGTATATCGTTGTTGAATATGGTATTTCAGTATCGGTTGCATGCAACGCGATCGTTGAGGTCGTCCGCTACAAGCTGGAAAGCATGACCGGTGTAAAGGTGCGCAAGGTAAACATTTCTGTGGAGGGTATCCGCGTACAATAAGGATATCCCGCTTCTGCCTGCGCAGATGCACGCATGCCCGCCTTATGGGCGGTGAATTCGGAGGTTACAGCTTTGATTGAAGTTCAGTTGATTGACAGCCTGCTGCTGAGAGATATGATTGTTTCCGGCGCGGCCAATCTGGAAAAAAACAGGGACGCGGTGGATGCCCTGAACGTATTTCCCGTGCCTGACGGCGATACAGGGACCAATATGTCCCTGACGGTGGCCAGCGCTACCCGTGAGGTAAACAGCAAGGATTTTGCCACTGCCGGTGAAACGGCCAGCGCCATCGCCAAGGGCGCGCTTCGCGGCGCCCGCGGCAACAGCGGCGTGATCACCTCCCAGTTGCTGCGCGGCTTTGCCCGTTCGGTGGAGGGACTGGATAAAATCAATCCCTTACAATTTGCCCAGGCGCTCAAGGCAGGTTCCGATATGGCCTATAAAGCCGTTATGAAGCCCAAAGAGGGGACGATTCTGACGGTAGCCCGGGTTATTGCGGAAGAAGCGCTCAAGCAGGCCGAGTCCGCCCCGGATGATTACGATGCCCTGATGCGCGTCATCCTGACCAGCGGCGAAAATATTCTGGCCCGCACGCCTGAAATGCTGCCGGTGCTGAAGCAGGCCGGTGTGGTGGATGCCGGCGGGCAGGGGCTCATGTACATCTACCAGGGCTACGCCGCAGCGCTGGGCGGAGAGCATATTGAAGTTACCCCCGAATCCCCGGAAGTGGAAAAACCCACAGAGTTTGTGGACGACCACGATGCCATTGAGGAAATCAAGAATATCTACCACACTCAATATAATATTCAAAACCTTCGTGTGGATGCCAAGATCACCGATCTGGCTTCACTGAAGCGCCACCTTTCCCGTGTGGGCGACTGCATTAACGTATCAGGGGATCTTTCCGGCATTCAGGTACATGTGCATACCAATGATCCGGGTCGCGCCCTGCAATATGGACAGAATCTGGGCGAGCTGATTGGCGTTGATATTGAAAAC
>JAFUDW010000041.1 GCA_017464225.1 Clostridia bacterium
AACTCAAGGATATCGGCGGAGGCCACCTGTGCCGCTGCTGCCGCCTGGCTGAAATCGCCAAGGAAAAGGAGGGGGCCAAATGAGCACGCCGATGATCGAGGTCAAGCACCTCAAAAAGTATTTCAACACCCCCAAGGGCACGCTGCACGCCGTGGACGATATCTCCTTCAAGATCGAGAAGGGCAAAACCATGGGCGTGGTGGGCGAGTCGGGCTGCGGCAAATCCACCCTGGGCCGCACCATCATCCATCTGCTGGAATCCACCGACGGCCAGATCTTCCTGGACGGCAAGGATATCACGCACGTGGATAAAAAGCAGATGCATGAGATCAACGAGCGCATGCAGATCGTGTTCCAGGATCCCTATTCCAGCCTGAACCCCCGGCAAACGGTGGAGGACGTGATCCGCGAGCCCCTGAAGCTCAGTAAGCGCTACAAGACCAACGCCGAGATCGACGCGAAAACCGACGAGCTCATGAAGCTGGTGGGCATCGACGAGCGGCTTCGCCACGCCTATCCCCATGAGCTGGACGGCGGCCGCCGTCAGCGCGTGGGCATCGCAAGGGCCCTTTCCCTGAACCCGGATTTCATCGTGTGCGACGAGCCGGTGAGCGCCCTGGACGTATCCATCCAGGCCCAGGTGCTGAACCTGCTCCAGGATCTGCAGGAAAAGCAGGGCCTGACCTACATGTTCGTCACCCATGACCTGAGCGTGGTGCGCCATATCAGCGACGATATCTGCGTCATGTATCTGGGCCAGCTGGTGGAAACCAGCCCGGCCAAGGAGCTGTTCATCCGCCCGCTGCATCCCTATACGAAAGCGCTTCTTTCGGCCATCCCCAGCACCGATATCGATCATCCCCATGAGCGCATAAAGCTGCAGGGCGAAATCACCAGACCCATCGATCCCAAGCCCGGCTGCCGCTTCGCCGCCCGGTGCCCCTACGCCACCGAGGCCTGCCGCCAGCCTCAGCAGCTGGAGGAGATCCTGCCCAACCACTATATCTCCTGCTGCCGCGCCAGGGAATTGAACAAGGATTTGCTGTAATAAAACGTCCCGGCGGAGGGCGTCCCTCCGCCGGGCATGAAAGGACAAGATCATGAGCGAGAAAAAATGGTTTGATTTTTCCTGCAAAAGCAATATTTTGCTGGAGGATGAGGAGGGCAACCGCACGCCCATGAGCGAGCCCTATTACCGGGTGGAGCAGATCGCGCCAAAAACCTGGAAGATCCTTTCCGACGGGGATTTTTCCTACCTGCTGGAGGGCGAGGAGGGCGACGCCCTGCTCATCGACAGCGGCTACGGCGCGGGCAACATCCGGGAATACTGCAAGGGCCTGATCGGCCATGACGTGCCCCGCATCGTCAATACCCACCACCATTTCGATCATACCGCCAACGACGGGTATTTTGATCTGGTATACATGGCCGCCGAATCGGTGCCGCTGGCCACCCAGCCCTTCCCCAGCTTTGAGGGCATCAATTTCCCCCGGAATTACGAGGTGCAGATCGTGGAGGACGGCGATATCATCCCGCTCAAGGGCCGCGATCTGCTGGCGTTCAAAATGCCCGATCACGCCGTGGGCAGCATCGTGCTGCTGGACAAGGCGAGCCGATTGCTGTTTGTGGGCGACGAATACGGCATGCCTTTTGGCAAGGCCCTGAACACTACGGTGGAAAACTGGGCGCGCCTGAGCGAAAAGCTGCTGCCCTACCGCAAGGATTACGACGCCGTTTGGGGCGGCAACGGCCAGGCCGATCCCGATATCGTGCAAAAGCTCTACGACAACTGCAAAGCCATTCTGAACGGCGCGGAAGGCGCGCCCCGGGAGGACCCGCCCTTCAACAACTGGCAGCAGACCGACGAACAGGGCCGCATCGTGTGGAAGCGCAAGCTGCCCCATCCCGGCGACGGTCCCAAGCACCAGAAGAAGGGCAGCGACGGCAAGATCCAGGACGTGCGCTGGAACGAAAAGCAGGAGAGCACCAAGCGCATTTATGGCGAGGCGCCCAGCGCCATCGTGTACGATATCAATAAAATCTTTAACAACAAATGAAAGGTGGGTGCGTATCATGAACAAAGTGATCGACGCCAACCTGTATTGGTTCCCGGAAGAACTGTTTACCAATCAAGACCTATCAGAGCAATTCCTCTCTGAAATCCCCATCCAGTACGGCATCAAGGGATATCTGAAGGAAAACAAGGACAGCGGTCTCAGGCAGTACGTGATCGAAAAGCCCGTTGGCAGCGAAAACCTGAACTACGTTCAGGGCGATTACGTGCTGGAAAAGCAGCTGAGCGATATGGACAAAGCCGGCATCGACAAGGCGGTGCTCAAGCTCTCCTGCCAGCAGGAATGGATGGGGCTGGACATGTGCCGCCAGTTCAACGACGGCATGGCGGAGCATGTGAAGCAGAGCAAGGGCCGCATGGCGGGCCTTGGCGTGGTGCCGCCTCAGGGGACGCCCGCCGTATTCAAGGAAATCGATCGCTGCCTGGACGCGCTCCATTTCGGCGGTCTGCAGCTGTCCGCCCATTACGGCAATCTGTATCTGGACGACGAGGCTTTCGCCCCCTTCTTCGCCTACCTGAACGAGCGGAAGGCGACCTGCTACGTCCATCACGTGCCGGTGCCCGTTCAGTACGACAGCCTGACGGCGTATACCAACCTGCGCCGCAGCTACGGCCGCTGTATCGATCAGGCCACCGCCATCGGGCGGGAGCTGTTCAGCGGGTTCTTTACCAAGTATCCCAACGTGAAGCTGGTTCACTCCATGCTGGGCGGCGGGTTCTTCGCCTACGCCAGCCTGTGGTTCCCCAAGAAGCCCCGCGTGCAGGAGGCCGTCAGCCGGTTCAAGGACGATAACGAGCTGGTGGTAGAGCAGCTCAAAAACAACATCTTCTTTGAAATGAGCCATGCCCAGCCCTGGGGCAAGGAGCAGCTGGAATGCGCGGTGAAAACCCTGGGCGCCGATCATATCCTGTTCGGCTCCTCCTTCCCGGTGCGGCCCGTATGGCTGCTGGAGGGCGCGGACTTCGTTAGAAATCTGGATATTTCCGAAGAAGAAAAAGAATTGATCCTGCACGGCAACGCCGAAAGGCTCTATCATCTGTAAAACGGGGGGACGCGCATGCCGCGGTTTATCATCAACGACAAATGGTACGGCTGGAGCGCCCCGGAGGGCGAAATGAAGCGGGCCAAGCGGCTTCTGCCGCTTTTGACCGCCGTCAATCTGGCCCTGTCCGTTGCCTGCGGGCTGATCCCCACCGGCGTTTCCCGGCACAACTGGGTCGCCTTCGCCGCCACGGCGGCGCTGGTGGCCCTGGCCGCGGAAATCGTCGGCGTGGTTCGGTTCTGCCGGGCGAAAAGCCAGATGTACCAGCGGGAATTTGAGGCCATAGACCATTTCATCCGGCTGCCCTGCCTGCTGCACATGCTGCTGACGGCGGCGGCGGTGATCGCGGCCGTTGTGTCCTGCATCCAGAACTGGACGGGCTGGCTGGACGCGCTGCTTTTGATCCTGTTGGCGTCGACAGGCGCGTGCTCCTTCCTTGTTTACAACTATTACCGGGCGCTGCCCACCTTTGAAATGAAGCAGCCGGAATGATTTTTCCGCTGCGCTCCCAGGCCCACAGATCGTTGTAGTATGATCGAAGACATCTTGCGGATGGAGGAGCTTTCCGTGAACAAATTCAAAGTGATCAAATCCATGCTGATGAACCTGCCTGTTTCCCTGACCATGAGCTTTGTGGCCCAGTGGGTGAATATCCGCCACGGCCATATGCAGCATTTTGAATGGGGCAGCATGGCCGTCAGCTTTTGCTTTTCTTATTTCATCGCCTTCCTGATCGCCTACTTTCTTCCCACGGACAAGTGGGGCTTCGCCTTCGCGGAAAAGTGCGGGGCGAAAAGGGGCACCTGGACCTTCGATATCCTGGTGAACCTGGTGGTCAACACCGTGTTCTGCGTGATCATGACGGCGGTGATGCACGCTTTCACCGCCTGCTTGCTGGGCGGACTGCCCCTGAGCACCGTCCCCGGCGGCTTCCTGGAAATGATCGGCCCGGTGTGGATCTCCTGCTTTATCGTCAGCCTCCTTACCCAGCGGCCCGCCATCCGGCTGGCAAAAAAGATCGCCGGATGACGGCGGCGTGCCCGAATAAATGAAGAACGCGGAATGATCAATTGACGAAGAATATGCCAGCCATGAGGAAGCATTTGCCATGGCTGGCATTGTTTTAACCGTATTACATTCTGCGTTCGCTGATGCAAATTCAGATAAAGCGTAAATTCCTCCGCGTACGATGTATGATATGGTCGATGTAATTGTATGAAGTGACCGGATCATACATATCGGAGGGTTGACAGCGCCGCGAAAACCAATTACAATGATTTGCGGAAAACTGCTTTTATTGAACCGTTTTTGACCAAAGCTTTGCATAGGACGACAGGAAAGGACGACGGCGCATGCGATATACCAATCCGATCCTTTACGGGGATTATTCCGACCCGGACGTGGTGCGGGTGGGCGAGGACTTTTATATGATCTCCTCCTCCTTTACCTATGTGCCCGGCATTCCCGTGCTTCATTCCCGGGATCTGGTGCATTGGGAGCTGATCGGCTACGCGGCCCGGCGTCTGCCCTTCGCCCGGTACGATCAGCCGGCGCACAAGCGCGGCGTCTGGGCGCCCAGCCTGCGGTACCATAACGGCCTGTTCTATGTGTACGCGTGCATGCCGGACGAGGGGCTGTTTGCCTTTACGGCCCGGGATCCCGCGGGCGAATGGGAATGCCACTATGTGAAGGACGTGACCGGCTGGATTGATCCCTGCCCGCTCTTTGACGATGATGGCCGGGTGTGGCTGGTGCACGGCTTTGCCGCCAGCCGGGCGGGCATCAATAACGTGCTCTACGTGCACAAGATGTCGGCCGACGGGCTGATCGTGCTGGACAAGGGCCGCATGGTGTACGACGGCGCCGACCATGACGATATCACGGTGGAGGGCCCCAAGGCCTATAAGCGCGACGCCATGTACTGGATCCTGTGCCCGGCGGGCGGCGTAAAGCCCGGATATCAGCTGGCGCTGAGATCGCAGAGCATATACGGCCCCTATGAGCGCCGGGTGGTGCTGAGCCAGGGCAATACGCCCATCAACGGCCCCCACCAGGGCGGCTGGGTGAACGACGGCCACGGCAAGGACTGGTTTATTCATTTTCAGGATATGGACGCCTATGGGCGCGTAACGCACCTGCAGCCGGTGGACTGGAGCAGCGGATGGCCTGTCATGGGCAAAAAGGGCGCGCCCGTGCTGGGCGGGCAGGCGGATCTGCCGGCCTTCGCGGCCGAGATCCCCACCTCCGACGATTTCAGGCAAGGACTGGGGCTGCAGTGGCAATGGCAGGCCAACCTCAACCAGGGCTGGTATACCGAATTGAAGCCCGGGCTGCGCCTGCATGCCGCCCCGGCTGAAAGCCTGTTCCACGCGGGCAATTTCCTTTCCCAGCTGATGCAGACCCATGATTTTGATATGGATGTGCAGTTTGACACCCATGCCCAGGACGGCGACATCGCGGGCGTGGGCATGATGGGCTATACCTATTATTATATCGCCCTGGGCCAGGGCCGGGTGAGCCTGAAAATGGGGACGGCCACGGAGGTCAGCCGCTGGGTCCCCGAGCGGGTCACGGAAACGGTCCTTTCGGAGGCCGCCTGGCCCGACGCCAGGATCCTTCTGCGCATGCGCGTCCGGCGGGGCAACGTATCCTTCTTCTTTGGGGAGGGCAATCATTCGCTCCGGCCCCTGGGCGGAGAATATCCCATGACCTGCGGCGGCTGGACGGGGGCGCGGCCCGGCCTGTTCGTCCTCAACACCCAGGGGCGCTGGGGCGGCTGGGCCGACGTGGCCTGTGTAAAAATAACCGGCGCGTAAGCCGTATATGGGATCATATATCATATAATGCGCATGATCACAAATAAGCATGATGCATGGACGATCTGATTTCGGTAATCAACTCCTTTGCCGGGGCTGTCGGAACCATCCGGCAGCCCCGGTTCCTACGGACGGATGATGGTATGAACGAATTATGGTATACAAAGCCCGCGGAGACCTGGAACGAGGCGCTGCCGCTGGGCAACGGACGCATGGGCGCCATGGTGTTCGGCGGCACGGTGATCGAGCGTATCGCCCTCAATGAGGACAGCCTGTGGTACGGCGGCTTCCGCGACCGGGTGAACCCCGACGCCCGCGCCGCCCTGCCTGCCGTGCGCGCCCTGCTGCGGGAAGATCGCATCCAGGAGGCGACGCAGCTGGCCGAGGAGGCGCTGACCGGCGTGCCGGAGGGCGAACGCCATTACGAGCCGCTGTGCGATCTGATACTGCAGCAGCTGGGCAAGGAGCCGCCCATGAGCCTGAACGGCTTCCGCTCCATGAAAGGGCGGGATATGCGCGGTCTGGAAAAACCGGCGGCCCGCTACAGGCGGTCGCTGGACTTTGTCCGCGGCGTCGCCCGGGTGGAATATGAAAACGACGCGGGCCGTTTCCTGCGGGAGTGCTTTGTCTCCTACCCGCATCAGGTGCTGGCGCTGCGCCATCGGGGGCTGCCCTGCCGGGTGCTCCTGCGCCGCGGCGCGTATCTGAATGAGATCGGCGCTGTGGATGAGCGCACGCTGATGATTTCGGGCCAAACCGGGGACGGCGGCGTCCGCTGGGCGGCGGCCTGCCGCGCGGTGGGCGAAGGCGCGAGGGCGGTGGGAAGCCTGATCCGCTGCCCGGCGGGCTGCGATCTGTATCTGGCGGCGGCCACCAGCTTTTACGAGGAGGACCCAAAGGCAGCCTGCCTGCGCGCGCTGAATGAGGCCGAGCGCGCCGGGTATGAGGCGCTCCGGGAGGCCCACGTCCGGGACGTGGAGCGCCTGACCCGCGCCTGCACGCTGGAGCTGGAGGAAGACCCGGCGGCCTGCGCCCTTCCCACCGACGAACGGCTGGCGCGGTACGCGGCGGGCGCGCGGGATAACGGGCTGGAGGCCGGGTATTTTGGCTACGGCCGGTATCTGCTGGCCGCCTGTTCCCGCCCGGGCAGCCTGCCCGCCAATCTGCAGGGCGTGTGGAACGAGGATTTTCGCCCGCCCTGGGACAGCAAGTATACCATCAATATCAATACCGAAATGAATTACTGGCCGGCGGAAAGCTGCAATCTGAGCGCGTGCCACCTGCCGCTGATGGAGCATTTGCGCCGCATGCGGCCCCGGGGCGAGGCCGTGGCCCGGAGCATGTATGGCGCGGGCGGCTGGGTGGCGCATCACAACACCGATCTGTGGGGCGACTGCGCGCCCCAGGATACCTATCCGCCCGCCACCTATTGGCCCATGGGCGCGGCCTGGCTGTGCCTGCATATCGCCGCGCATTGGCGCTATACGGGCGATCTGCCCTTCCTGCGCCGGTATTATCCGCTGATGGAGGGCGCGGCCCAATTCCTGGCGGATATCCTGGAGGAAGATGGGGATGCGATCCGCATCGGCCCCTCTACCTCGCCGGAAAACACGTATATCACGCCCGCGGGCGCGGCCGGATCGCTGACCGACCGGGCGGCCATGGATCAGCAGATCCTGTGGGAGCTGCTGGACGCGCTGGAGGAGGGCGGATGCGCCCTGGGCGGCGACGTATCCCGGTGGACGGCGCTCAAGATGAAGCTCCGCCCCGTGCAGATCGAGGATGGGATGATCAAAGAATGGCTGCGGGACTGTCGGGACGGCTGCCCCGGCCACCGGCATCTGTCCCACCTGTTCGCCCTCTATCCCGGCCATCTGATCACGCCGGACAAACCCGCGGAATTCCGGGCGGCCCGCGCTTCGCTGGAAAACAGGCTCAAGTACGGCGGCGGGCATACCGGCTGGAGCCGGGCCTGGATCATCTGCCTGTGGGCGCGGCTGCTGGACGGGGCTCAGGCCGGCGCCAACCTGCGGCTGCTGCTGGAAAGATCCACGCTGCCCAACCTGTTTGACAATCACCCGCCCTTCCAAATCGACGGCAATTTCGGCGCCACGGCGGGCATTGCGGAATTGCTGCTGCAAAGCCAGGGCGGCGCGCTGCGGTTTTTGCCCGCGCTGCCCGGCCACTGGCAAAAGGGGAACGTGCGCGGCCTGCGCGCCGAGGGCGGCTATGCTGTGGATATCGCCTGGGACGGGCCGGAATGGACGGCCGGCGTCACCCCGCTGCGGGACGGCGTACTGCGGCTCTGGGACGGGCGCAGCGTGCCCTGTAAAGCCGGAAAAAAGGTGATCGTCACCTCAAACGACATGCGAACGGAGGATGAAATCATATGAAGATCTTTGTCTGCGGCGATTCCACCGCCGCCAGCTATAAGCCGGAGGAAGCGCCCATCACCGGCTGGGGCCAGGTGTTGGGGCAGTTCCTTCCGGACGTGCAGGTGGAAAACCGTGCCATGGGCGGCAGGAGCACCAAATCCTTCCTGGCCGAGGGACGCCTGCAAAGGATTGAAACCGAGATTCAGCCGGGCGATCTGCTGCTGATCCAGTTCACCCATAACGATGCCAGCGATCTGGTATGGCGGCATACCGATCCCTGGACGTCCTTTTACCATAACCTGGAAATCTACGTGGATACCGCCATCCTGCGCGGCGCGAGGCCGGTGCTGATGACGCCCATCTGCCTCCGGCGCTGGCGGGACGGACAGCTGCTGGAATCCCATGGCGATTATCCCGAGGCCATCCGCGTGCTGGCGGCCCAGCGCGGCGTGCCCCTGATCGATCTCTATGAACAGAGCACGCGCCTGGTGCGCCGCCTGGGGGACGAGGAGAGCAAAAAGCTGTATCTGTACGCCGAAAAGGGCGTCTACCCCGCCTATCCCGAGGGCAGCGCCGACGATACCCATACCCAGCGCGCCGGGGCCGAGGCCTACGCCCGGATGGCGGCGGAGGCGCTGCGGGCCTGTGGGCTGGTATAAGGCAGGGCCGTTTGACAGAAAAAAAAGATGCGCGCCGCGCAGCAAAGGAGAGTACAAGCTATGTATATTATCGCCAAGGACGGAAGCGGGGATTTTACGTCCATCCAGCAGGCCATTGACGCCATTCCCGGGGGCGGCCGCGCGCCCACGATCCTGCTCCTGCGCATGGATGAGTACCGGGAGCGGGTGGTGGTCAACAAGGATAACGTGCGCATCGTCGGCGAGGCCCGGGACCGCACGGTGATCACGGCCAAGGGCTGCGCCAAGGATCTGGACGCGGACGGAAAGGAGCGGGGCACCTTCCTGAGCGCCACCTTCATGGTGACGGGCCATAACGTGGAGGTGGAAAACCTGACCATCCGTAACGACGCGGGGGACGGCAGCGTGGTGGGCCAGGCCGTAGCCGTGTACGCGGCGGGCGACCGGGGCGTATGGCGGAACGTGCGCATGATCGCCCATCAGGATACGCTGTTCTGCGGTCCGCTGATGAAAAAGGTGGCCGATTTCATCGCGCCCCGCCAGGGCCGCGCGGAAATGGTGGAAAGCGTGGGAGACAGCCCGCTCACCTTCAGCCGCCAGTATTTTGAGGATTGCTATATCCAGGGCGACATAGACTTTATCTTTGGCCCCTACCGCTGCTGGTTTGAGCGCTGTATCCTGTTTATGAACGCCCGGGGCGGCTTTTACACCGCCGCCAATACGCCGGAGGAGCAGCCCCGCGGCCTGGTGTTCAGCCATTGCAGGCTCACCGGCGAATGCGCGGAGGGACAGGCCTATCTGGGCCGTCCCTGGCGCAAGTTTGCCCGCACGGTGTTCCTGTGCTGCGATATGGACGAGCGCGTGGCCCCGCTGGGCTTCAGCGATTGGGACGAGGTCAAGCTGGTGACCGAGCGCTATGCCGAATACGGCACCACCGGCGTCCGGGCCGATCAGAGCACCCGCCATCCCCGCCAGAAGCGCATGACCGAGACCGAAGCCATGGGCTATACCCTGGCCGATGTGATCGGCGGCTATGATCACTGGCGGCCCGACAGGCGCACGCCCACCTGGTTTTTATGCGGCGATTCCATCATGGCCGATTATCCCGCCGACCGCGCGCCCATGGCGGGCTGGGGACAAAAGCTGCCATGCATTTTGCAGGAGGACGTTTTTGTGGAAAACTGCGCCGTCAACGGCCGCAGCAGCAAAAGCTTTGTGGCCGAAAAGCGGCTGAACTTCATTGAACTGTGCCTGCGCCGCGGCGATAAGCTGATCGTCTCCTTCTCCCATAACGATGAAAAGCCCGATCCCGAGCGCGGCACCGACGCCCGCGTCACCTTCCCGGAATATCTGGGCATGTATATCGACGCGGCCCGGCGGCAGGGCGCCGAGCCCATCCTGGTCACCCCGGTGGCCCGGCGGCTGTTTGACGAAAACGGGAAAGCCGTGCGCACCCACGGCCGGTATCCGAACGCCATCCGCAGCCTGGCCGATTATCGCGGCGTCCGGCTGATCGATCTGGAAAAGGCCACCACGGCCCTGCTGCAGCAGGCCGGGGCGGAGGACTCAAAGCGCGTCTATTGCCACGTGCCCGCGGGCGATAAAAACTATCCCGAGGGCCTGACGGACAACAGCCACCTGCGGGAGGAGGGCGCGCTGCGCATTGCGGCGATGTTCTATGCCCGGCTGAAAAACCCGGAGATCCCGGAGGAGGATTTTTCCGCCGACGAGGGCAGCGACCTGGGCGATCTGATCGCCCGGGAGGATCACGTGCTATGCTGACAGTCTGTCCGCCCCGCACGGCCGAAAGGCTGGCGGGGAAGGAAGGCGCTTTTCGCCCTGACGGGGGAAAGGCGTACGAGGAACAGCTTTTACGGAAGGGAAGGAAAACGTATGGAGGATAATCGGTTGGCGGAGCGGATCGACGGCTTTGTGCGCCGCCTGCAAAGGGAAGATGTGAACATGCACGGCTTTATCCTGTCCGTCAACGGCCAGGAAAAGGTCAAGGCCTATTACGCGCCTTTCCGGGAGGGACAGGCGCACCGCATGTATTCGGTCAGCAAAACCATGACGGGCATCGCGGTGGGGATGCTGATCGACGACGGAAAGCTCAGTTTGGACGATCATATCGCCGATCATTTCCGGGACGAGCTGCCGCCCGAACCAGACGGCAGGCTGCTTCGCCTGACCATTCGGGATATGCTGCGCATGTCCACCTGCTACAGCAGGACGACCTATCGGGAAGGGATAGACGAAAACTGGGCCCGCACCTTCTTTATCGGACGGCCCACCCATGAGCCGGGCACGGTGTTCTATTATGATACGAGCTGTTCCCAGGTGCTGGCGGCCCTTGTCCGCCGCGTCAGCGGCCTGGAGGTCATCGATTTTCTGAATGAGCGCTTGTTCCGGCCTCTTGGCTGCGCGGACGAGCGGTATTGGCTGCGCGATCCTTCGGGCTGCTGCCAGGGAGGCACCGGGCTGTGCATGAGCCTGCGGGATCTGCACCGGACGGCGCTGTGCCTGCTGAACGGCGGCGAGGGGATCGTACCCGCCTGGTACGCCGGGGAGATGAGCGAAAAGCACATTGAAACGCTGCTGCAGAGCAACGAGGAGGAGCAGTACGGCTACGGCTGGCAGTGCTGGCGCACCCGGGCGGGCTGGGCCATGTACGGCCTGGGCGGGCAGCTGGCCGTGGTGTGTCCCGAAAAAAACGCCGTGCTGTCCACCATTGCCGATACCCGGCTCGATCCCTGCGGCGTGCAGCGGATATACAACGCCTTTTTTGAGGAGGTATACCCCTTTATCGGCCGGGAGGATATGGAGGCCCAAAGTCTGAAATTAAAGGCCCATACCGTGCCCGATCATAAAAAGTACGGCATGGCCGAAACCGGCCTTTATACCTTTGCCGGGGAAAACCAGCTGGGGCTCAAAACGCTTCGGCTCAAGGGCGACTGCCTGTACTATGAAAACGCCCGGGGAGAGGTGTCGCTGCCCTTTGGCCGGGGCAAAAACCTGCAGATCCCCTACCCCGGCTGGCTGCATGAGCCCGCGCTGGCTTCAGGCGGCTGGGCCGCCCCCGATCTGCTGCGCGTGCGGTGCTACGCGGTGGGGGAAGCCCCCTGCGGGTTCGATATGCTCCTGTCCTTCCGGGAGAACAGGGTGACCGTGCAGTGCCGCTGCTCCAACAACCCGATCACCGAGGGCTACGACGGCGTGGCGACCGGCGTGCTGACGCCGTAAAGGCCTTTGCGGAATGAGGGGGACCCTATGGATCTACAGCAATTGCGGTATCTGGTAACGATCAGCAAAACGCTCAATTTTTCAAAGGCGGCGGAGGAGCTGTTTATTTCCCAGCCCACCCTATCTCACCAGATCAGAAGGCTGGAGGAGGAATTGGGCGTGCGGCTGCTGGAGCGCTCTACGCGGAATGTGGAGCTGACGCCCATCGGCCGGGAATGCGTCAATCTGGCCGAGCGGATGGTTGATCTTTCCGACCAGATCGTGCAGATCACCCAGGAGGAGAGCCGCCGCTTCTCCAACCGGCTGAACATCGGCGTGCTGGCGGTTTTCCCACAGGTGAATATCAGTGCTGTGATCGCGGAATTCCAGGTACAGCATCTGAACGAGACCATCCATATGCATTTTGACTGGAGCACGGCCCTGATGGATCGCTTGCAGCGGAAAAAAGTGGATGTGATCATTTCCAACATTGATATGGATACTATTTCTAATAAGATGCTTGAAAAATTGGAAATTCATCCGTTTCTGACAGATCGGCTGTATCTGGTAGTCAACGAGAGCAGCCCGCTGGCGCAAAGGGATACCGTGGGACTGGAGGAAGTTTTGTCTCAACAACTGTTCATGCCCGGTCAATCCTCCAGTGCCAATCAGTTTTTTGTCAAGGCCGTCACCAGCGCTGGGTATCAGATGCCAGAGGCTATGGAGTGTCCCAGCATCACCAGCGTGTTTAATTTTGTCATGGCAGGCAACGGCGCGTCCGTATTAAGCAAACATGTGGCACAATCTTATATGAAACCTGGAATCAAAATGGTGGCCATTGAGCCCGAAATCAAATCTTACGTAGCGATCATTACCCGAAAGGAGCTGTTAAAGCGCACGCTGGTCAAGGAGTTTATCCGCTTTTTCCTGGAGCATTCCGAAAACGTAGACATTTCATGATATCAAATAGGGAGATTAATTGCCGAATGTTCAATTTATTTAATTTTTAAATAAGTTTATAATGAATATGTATTTCACAAAGATTATACTGTCTGTTACAATAAATTCAATAAAAGGGAGAGGCATATCCAAACGTTTCACATGTATTTTGAACTGCTTAAGCTCTACAGAGAAAGGGAAGGAAATCCATGAAAAAGATCGTTGCCACCATCCTATGTCTGATGCTGTGCCTCGGTGCTGTCTCCGCCTTTGCCGCCAACCAGTACATCACCATCGGCACCGCCGGTACTGCCGGTTCTCTGTATCCCATGGGCGTCGCCATGGCCCAGACCATCACCGACCACGTGGAGGGAATGACCGCCACTGGCGAAGCCACCGCCGCTTCCATCCAGAACCTGCGCGACATGCACGAAGGCGAATCCGAAATGGGCATCAGCCAGTGCGAAGTTGCCTATTACGCCTACAACGGACAGATGGATTACGAAGGAAATGCGTATCCTGATATCCGCGCTCTGTATTCCACCATCTACAATTACCTGCAGGTGTTCGTTGCTGCTGACAGCGATATTCAGAGCATTCCCGATCTGAAAGGCAAGACTGTCAGCATGGGTTCTGCCGGTTCCGGCGGCGAAATGAATGCCCGCGCCCTGCTGGGTGCCTATGGCCTGGATTACTCCACTGTGAATGCGCAGTTCATGGGCGAAAGCGATGGCGCTTCTGCGCTGAAAGATGGTAAAATCGACGCCATGATCGCTACCCATCCTTTGGGTTCCGCTGCCCTGACGGAACTGACCACCTCCATGAATGCCCGCATGGTGGAAATCCCCGCCGATAGCGAGTTCTTCGCCATCTATCCTCTGTTTGCTCCTATCACTGTGCCTGCCGGTACTTACAACAACCAGGATACCGATATCGTTACTCCCCGCGCCAGCGTGATCATGTGCACTTCCACCAATTCCGGCCTGACTGACGATGAAGTATATGAA
>JAFUDW010000042.1 GCA_017464225.1 Clostridia bacterium
AAAAACATGTTCCGTACGTATCAGCCGAAAAAGCGCCAGCGCAGCAAGGTGCATGGTTTCCGTGCCCGTATGTCCACCAAGAACGGCCGCCGCGTTCTCGCCGCCCGCCGTCGTCGTGGCCGTAAGGAACTGACCGTGTGATCCTTGGGTCACGTTCATTTGGCGTGACCGACAGACGAAGCATGGCTCAACCCGCCCCGTTGCCTGCCATCGTGCAACCACAGGGGCGGGTTTTCCATTGCGATCTTTTTTGAGTGACGAGGCAATATGCAGCGCCAATACCGCATTCGCAAAAACGGGCAGTTCCAATACGTTTTCCGCAAGGGAAAGGGAATGGGCTGCCGGGAAATGTCGCTGACCTATGTGCGGGCAGGACGCATACAGGTTGGCTTTTCGGTGAGCAAAAAAATAGGCAACGCCGTGACCCGCAACCGGGTAAAGCGGCGGATGCGCGAATGCTTCCGCCTGCAGATGCACACGCTCAAAAACGGTTTATATGTGTTTGCCGCCCGTCCGGCGGCGGCCGACGCATCCTATCGGCAGCTGGAGAACGCCATGAACGGCCTGCTCCGCCGTCAGAGCCTTTACCGCGACGCGCAATGATCTGCGCAAGACTGGGGTGACAGCAGTAATGAAGCGAACCGTGCTCGCGTCCCTGCGCTTCTATAAGCGGAATATCAGTCCGCTCCTACCGCCCGCGTGCAGATATGTGCCCACCTGTTCGGAATACGCCCGCACCGCTGTAGAGCGCTTCGGGCCCGTATACGGCGGTTATCTCGCGGCCAAAAGGCTGCTGCGCTGCCATCCTCTCGCGAAGGGCGGCTTTGATCCCGTTCCCGATCCCGCCCCAACAGTAATCAGGAAGGACGAAACTGACACATGACGCAATTCTTCAGAAACATCCTTGAATGGATCTACGGTCTGGTGGGCAGCTACGGCGTGGCCGTGGTGCTGTTCACCCTGCTGATCCGAACCATCCTTACCCCCCTGGAAATCAGCTCCCGCAAGGGCATGCGCAAGATGAGCGCCATCCAGCCCAAGCTCAACGCCCTGCAGCAGAAGTACGGCAAAGACCAGGCCAAACTGCAGCAGAAGCAGCAGGAGCTGATGAAAAAAGAGCACTACAATCCCCTCTCCGGCTGCCTGCCGCTGCTGATCCAGTGGCCCATCCTGTTCATCATGTTCTACGCCATGCGCGACGTGGCCAACATCAACATCGTGGATCAGGCCTTTACCTTCCTCAAAGGCGAAACCCCAGTGTACGAGCCTTTCCTGTGGGTCAAAAACGTGTTCATGGCAGACTCCCCCTTTAAAACCGCCGCTGTGGACGCCAGTTCGCTGCTGGCCTCTGGCGCCAACATCTGGAATGAAGCCCTGCAAAAGCTGTCCAGCGCCGATCTGGAAGTGGTCCTGAGCAACATCCGCGCCGCCGTTCCCGCTGCCGCCGAGCTCAGCCAGGAACAGATCCTGAACTTTGCCAGCACCACCGCCGTGCGCGACACCGTAAACACCTACCTGCTCCCGGCGCTGCAGACCATGCCGTCCTATACCGCCGCCGTGGCGCCCGTGGCCGGTTGGGCCGGCGTCAACTTCCTGCTGTTCAAGGTCACGCTGTACCAGCAGTTCAACGGCCTTTTGATCCTGCCTATCCTGTCAGGCGTTACCCAGGTGATGATGACCAAGCTGAACCCCAGCATGCAGACGCAGCCCGCCGCCGAAGGCAGCCAGAACGCCCAGGCCAACAGCATGAACAGCTTCATGAAGTACTTCTTCCCGCTGTTCTCGGTATTCATCTGCTTGACCAGCAACGCCGGTTTTGCCCTGTACTGGTCCGCCATCAACCTGTTTGCCACCGGGCAATCCATCCTGATCAATAAGTATCTCGAGCGTCAGGATGCCAAAAAAGGCCCCGAGGAGGATGCCGTAAAATGAGAAAATCCTATGAAGCCAAAGGCAAGACCCGCGAAGAAGCCATCGACGCCGGTCTGGAAGCGCTTGATCTAACCATCGACGAGGTGGTCGTTGAGGATGTCGAAGAGGGCAGCAAGGGCCTGTTCGGTTTGTTTGGAAGCCGTCCCTGGACTGTGCGGCTCACCGCCATCGAGGACGACGAAAAGAACGAAGCGCTGGACACCCATTCGCTTTTCGCCGATTCTCTGGAAGAAAAGCCCGCCAAGAAGCAGGCCGTTAAAGCCGAAAAGCCCGCCGCTGAGAAAAAAAACGCTGCTAAAAAGGCCGCTGAAAAGCCTGAAAAGAAGGACGAAGTTCCTGCCGAACCCGCTGTAAAGGCGGAAAAGCCCGCTCCGGAAAAGAAGGAAAAAAAGCCCGCTGAAAAGAAGCAGCCCCGCAAGCCCAAGCAGGAAGCCGAAAAGAAGCCCGTGATCCCCGCCGAGCAGGCCGATCGCAAGACCTCCGCCGGCATGGCCCAGGATTTCCTGCAGGAGCTGACCCGCCTGATGGGCGTGGAGGTTTCGGTGCACGTGAACACCGATGAGGAAGGCAACGTGCGCGTCAACATGGAAGGCGACTCCCAGGGCATCCTGATCGGCCGCCGCGGCGAAACGCTGGACGCGCTGCAATACCTGACCAGCCTGAAGGTCAACAAGGGCAAGAGCGATTATACCCGCGTAACGCTGGACACCGAGGGCTATCGCGCCCGCCGCGAGGAAGCGCTGGTTCGCCTGGCCAACCGCATGGCCAACCGCGCCGTCAAGACCGGCCGCCGCGTCAGCATTGAGCCCATGAATCCCTACGAGCGCCGCATCCTGCACTCCGCGCTCCAGGATAACCCCGACGTAACCACCCACTCCGAAGGCGAAGAGCCTAACCGCCATGTGGTGATCACCGTCAACAAGCCTTCCAAGGGGAAGAAAACTGCCGCTCCCGCCGCTGAGGAAGCTGTAAGCGATCCGGAAAGCAACGAAGAATAAGCAATTCATTTTGAAACGAGGGTTTGCGCCCTCGTTTTTTATTTGCCTTTGTTTGGCGTACCTGATATAATAGGAACAAATGCAAAGGAGGCTATGATCCGTATGGAATATACCGATATCAACGCCAGCACCATCGACCGCTGGTGCAGCGATGGCTGGGAATGGGGAAAGCCGCTTCCCAAAGAAAGATTTGAGGCGGCCAAACGCGGCGAATGGGACGTGCAGCTCACCCCCACAAAGCCTGTACCCCACGCCTGGTTTGGTCCGCTTTCGGGCTGCCGCCTGCTGGGCCTTGCCAGCGGTGGAGCGCAGCAGATGCCGGTATTCGCCTCGCTCGGCGCCAATTGTACCGTGCTGGATTACAGCGAACATCAGCTGCAAAACGAACGCGAGTACGCAGCCCGAGAGGGCTATCCCATGGAGATCATCCGGGCGGACATGAGCAAGCCGCTGCCCTTCGGCGATGAAAGCTTCGATATCATCTTTCATCCGGTGTCCAACTGCTATGTGCGCTTTGTGGAACCCATCTGGCGGGAATGCTACCGCATCCTGAAGCCCGGCGGACGGCTGCTGGCCAGCTTTGACAACGGCATCAATTACCTGGTGGATGAAAAAGAGGAGCGGATAATTCATACCATGCCCTTCGACCCGCTGGCCGATCCCGCGCTGATGGAAGAATGCCTGCGCAGCGATTCAGGCGTGCAGTTTTCCCATACCTATACTGAGGAGCTGGGCGGGCTGCTGCGCGCGGGCTTCCGCCTATGCGATCTGTACGAGGATACAAACGGCACGGGCCGCCTGCACGCAATGAATGTCAATACCTTTATGGCCGTTCTCTGCGTGAAGGAGGGATAACCTTGCGCTTTGGCATGCCTTTTCTGCTGGAAAACAACAATATAGAGGAGGCCGTTCAGCTTGCCTCGTCTCTCCATCTGGATTTTCTGGAGCTCAATCTGAACTTTCCCGCCTGCCAGGGCGATCTTCTGTCCTCCCAGCGGCTGCTGTCGCTTGGAAAGCGCTACGGCATCGGCTTTACCCTTCATCTGGAGGAGGAAGCGGCGCCATGCTCCTTTACCGCGCCTGTGCGCCTCGCATGGCTACAGGCGGCAAAGGAAGCCATTATTCTGGCGCGGGAGGCAGGCGTGCCCATTGTGAACCTGCATTGGCTCCGCGGCGTATACATCACGCTTCCCCAGGGTCGCAAATTCCTGTACCGGCGCTATCGGGAGGACTACCTGCACAGCACAATGGAATTTCGCGCGCTCTGCGAGGAAGCCGCCCAGGGCGCGGTACGCATATGCGTTGAAAACACCGAGGGCTGGGAGCCGTTTCAGATCGAGGCCATAGAGCTTCTGCTGCAATCGCCGGCGTTTGGCCTGACGCTGGACGTCGGGCATGAAAAAACGGCGGGAAACCGGGACGCCTGGTTTTATGAAAAGCACGCAGACAGGCTTTGCCACATGCATCTGCACGACGCCCTTCCCAATCAATGCCATATGCCGCTGGGCACAGGCGAACTGGATATCGCATCGCTGATCCGCCTGGCTGACGCCGCTAAGGCAGGCGCGGTGCTGGAAATCAAAACAGTTTCAGCGCTTCGGGACAGCGTGGCCTATTTACAGGAAAGGGGACTCTTTCATGAATGACGTTCTGAACCGGCTGCTGTCATTGCGCGATCCGGACAACGCCGCTTTCCAGTCCAAACTGGCTCCCGGCATCAACGCTGACCGTTTTCTGGGCGTGCGCACGCCGGAGATCCGCAAGCTGGGCAAGGCGCTCCAAAATACGCCTGAGGCTGCGGCCTTCATGGACGCCCTCCCCCATTTCTATTTTGACGAAAACAACCTGCACGCCGTATTGATCGAGGGGATCAAGGATTTTGAAAGCTGCGTCGCGTCGCTTGACCGCTTTCTCCCCTTTGTGGATAATTGGGCCACCTGCGATATCATGAGCCCCAAATGCTTCAAAAAGCATTTGCCCGAGCTGCTCTCCCACATCCGCCGATGGATGAACAGCACGCACCCCTATACCTGCCGCTTCGGCATCGGCATGCTGTTGCGCTGGTATCTGGACGATGCCTTTGATCCGCAATATCTGGATTGGGTGGCCGCCCTGCGCTCGGAGGAATACTACGTCAACATGATGATCGCCTGGTATTTCGCCACGGCGCTGGCCAAGCAATACAACGCCGCGCTGCCCTATCTCCAAAATAAAAAACTGGCCCCCTGGACGCATAACAAAGCCATCCAGAAGGCCATCGAAAGTTATCGCGTAACGCCGGAACAAAAGGAAGCGCTCCGCGGGCTCAAGATCCGATAAACCCGCCCGGTAAAACGGTTTCTCTTGCCCGGAAAAATCACTGCTTGCTGTTGATCCATTCGCCTGCCACTTCGATCTGCTGGCAAACGAGATCGACGATCTGATCTGCGGTCAGCGGCTTTACATCCTCCCGGGCTGTATCGGTTGTGCGCCAGCCCGCCTGGAGCACATTGCGCAGGGCGGCTTCCACACAGGCTGCCTCCCGTTCAAGCTTCAGCGTGTCGCGCAGCAGCCGGTATACGGCGCGAAGCATACCAAAGGGATTGGCATCGTCGCTCTCCTGCCGCAGCGCGGCGTAAAGGCCGCAATCACCGTCCAGGTAAGCGTCATAGCACATGCCGGGAGCGCCGCACAGCGCCGCCGCCGCCTCTGCCAGGATGCCGCCTGCATAGGGCGGGCACAGGATCACGCCCAAGCGGGTGGGACGGTACACCATATCGGGCACCATCTGCTGCAATGCGGTTTCCCGGGCATGGAAAGGCGCTTTCATGGAATCAGCGCGCTCCATGGCCTTCTTCCATCCTTCGGCCAGCTTGCCGCTGGGCGGCACCTGGGTAATAGGCAGGCTGTCCCGGGCCGAAAGGGCGTACGCCTGCACTGCGGCGGCGCGAAGGCTGTCCTCATCGCTGCCCAATGCCTGAATCAGCACGGCGTTCAGCGGCCCGGAAGCGCCCATCAGCGAGCGGTTTTCAATGAGATGGGTATACCGGAGCTCGCGTTCCCGGCACAGGCAACCCATTTCATCGGCCAGGGCGGGCAAACACTGCATGCCGCTCTCCCCGGCCAGCACGCCCAGCGCGCCGCCGCAAAGATCGGCGATATCATCAGTGAGCGCAGGCGACCGGTCGCAGCGCCGCATGGGCATGGACAGCGTATGGCCAAAGGCCAGCGCAACTTGGGTAATGATATAGGAAGCGGCGTCGCACAGCGCCTTGCCGCGTTCCGATTCATAAAGCAAAACGATTTTTCCGCGCATGGATACACATCCTTTAAGCTTTCGTCAATATCCTGACCGCAGTAGCGCCGTCGTATTCGGGCAGCTGCACCGCCACCACCTCGCTATGGGAGGTGGGTATATTTTTGCCCACGTAATCTGCACGGATGGGCAGCTCCCTGTGCCCCCGATCCACCAGCACCGCCAGCTGGATCATGGCCGGCCTGCCCAGCGCGAAAATGGCGTCGATGGCCGCCCGGGCCGTGCGCCCGGTATACAGCACATCATCCACAATGACGATGCGCTTATCGGTCACCGGAAAGGGCACGTTGGACTGACTGACCCGGGGCATATCGCCGATGGCGGTCAGATCGTCCCGATAGAGCATGATATCCAATTCGCCCACAGGCGGCTCCGCCTGCTCAAAGCGGGCGATATTGGCGGCAATCATCCTGGCCAGCGGCACGCCGCGGCGGCGGATGCCGATGAGCGCCACATCCTGAATGCCGTCGTTGCGCTCCACGATCTCATGCGCGATGCGGGACAGCGCGCGGCCAATGGCCGCTTCCTCCATCAGGGTCGCTTTTACAGTCGTCATGGCATTACTCCCAATCCAGCGGATATTCGCTCACGGCGTACTCCAGCTTGCTTCCGTTTTTCAGCATGGTATTGACCACGTTATTGATCTGCAGCTCATTGTCGTAGGGCGTGGGCGCAAAATCGTTCTCATTGGATTTGGAAGAGATGCGGCAGGGAATGATGCGGAAGGGATTGGAGATAAGTTCCCCATCCTTGAAGCGGAAGCGGGTCTGGAAGATGAAGGTTGACATATCGTCGGGCTTGCTGTTTCCCGCAAAGGAAAAATTGCCCACCGAATAGACGATATATTTTCCATTATACTGCTCAATGGGATTGATGCGATGGCTGTGGTGACCGATCACCAGATCGGCGCCCGAATCGATAGCCAGGCGGCCCAGCTTTTGCTGGTTGGCGTTGGGCGCGTAATCCTTTTCCGCGCCCCAGTGGAAGCAGCATACCACCAGATCGGCCTGCTTCCGGGCTTCCCCGATCTCCCGGGGGACCTTATCGAACAGCGTGCTGTAATAATCAAAGGTTTTATAGGCCAGCACAGCTATGCGGATGCCCTGGGTTTCATATACCATGCTGTGGAATTCGTCGGCCCACTGCACGCCCACATCGTCCAGGGCAGATTGGGTATCGGTGCGGCCCTGATCTCCAAAATCGTCAATATGGTTATTTTCGATGGTGGCCACCTCCACGCTGTTGTCGCGCAGCGCGGACGCGTAAGAAGGCGGGGCCAAGAACAGGAAGGAATTCTCCTTTTTGCGGCTGGGAATGGTATAGCTGTCGGCCAGTACGCCCTCAAAATTGACGATGGTCAGATCATCGTTTTCAAAGATGCTTTTGATATTCCGGAAGATAAAGTTGATATCGCCGCCCTGCCGATCCATTTCCCGCTGGAAAATGGTGGAGCTGCTCTGCACATTGCGGCCGATGGTCACATCGCCCACCGCGCTCAATGTGATCACCACGCTGCCGTCCGACTCATAGCGGATCTCGGGCGCGGGAGTGGGCGTGACCACAGCAGGCAGGCCTTCCGCAGGATCGGGCGAAGGCGTGGGCGTTTCCACCTGCATCAGCTGCTGAAAGCTGATTTCCTCCTCCTCAGCCATCGATCGCGGCGCTTCCAGGCAAAACAGGATCGCCAGCAAAATCGCGGCCAAGCAAGCTTTTTTCATCATGCGTCCTCCTATAAAAACAGATCAGCCCCGCTTCAGCCGTCGCGCTGCCACGCGGCCGAAGCAAGGGCTGACGCCGTCAGGCTTTCAGCTGCTCGTCGGCCAGCGAAATGAAAAGATCGATATCCTCCCGGATCGTCTGTAAAGACGCGCGCCAGAAATCCACGCTGCGCACGTCAATGCCCACGCTGGCAGCCACGTCCGCCACCATATCGGAGCCGCAGGAGCGCAGCAGCTGGTTATAGGTGGGCACAAAGGCAGCGCCCTTCTCCAGGTACTGGGCATAAACGCCCTTGCCAAACAGCAGGCCAAAGGCATAGGGGAAATTATAGAAGCCCAGGCCGGGAATATAATAATGGCTCTTGCAGGCCCACATATAGGGGTGCCGGTATTCGGGATCCAAGCCTTCTCCATAGCTCTGATCCTGGGCGTCCAGCATCAGCTGTTTCATTTCCTCCACGCTGAGGTTATGGGTCTTTTTGCCCTCGATCACAGCGCTCTCAAACAGGAAGCGGCTGTAGATATCCACCACCACCTGGGTGCTGTTCTGCAGATCGGTATCCAGCAAACCCAGCAGCTGCTCATGGGGCATCCCCTGGCGCAGGGCGTTGGCCAGCAGCGTTTCATTGAAGATAGAAGCCGTTTCAGCCAAGGGCATGGGCGCGCCGCGCATCACCTGGGGCAGGCCGCTCATACAGCGGTTATGCCATGCATGGCCCAGCTCATGGGCCAGCGTGCTCACATCGCCCAAGCTGCCGGTGAAATTGGTCAGCACGCGGCTCTGCTCCACGTGCTCGACCCCCGCGCAGAATGCGCCGCCGCCCTTGCCGGGGCGGGGATACAGATCGATCCAATTGTTTTTAAAGGCATGGTCAATGAATTCAGCCATGTCGGGGGTGAATTTGCCCAGCTCCCGCAGCAGGATATCATGCGCCTCCTCCACAGTATAGGTTTTGGCTGGCGCGTCCCCAGTCTGCAGCGGTGCAAACAGGTCATAGAAAGGCAATCCGTTTGAGTGGCCCAGCAGCTCGCCCTTCTTGCGCAGGTAACGGCGGAAATCAGGGAAAAACTCCCGGCAAGCCGTCCACATGGCGTCCAGCGTTTGCTGATCCATATTGGAATTGTAAAGCGATTCCGCCAGGATGCTGTCAAAATGCTCAGCCTCAATCATGGTAAGCCCCTGACCCTTGATGCCGTTCAGGCAGGCGGCCATGGGCACCTCAATCTTTTTATAGGCGGCCAGTTCAGCCATATAGGCGTCCCGGCGCACCTGGGGATCGGGATCCTCCGCTTTGCCGCGCACCGCGGACAGGGGAAGCTGCTCGCCCCGGTAATCCACCAGCAGCGTGGCATCCAATTGATCCCGCAACGTGGAAAAGGCATTAGCGCCATCCAGCGACATGCGCAGCAGCCATTCCTCGATTTCAGGCGCGGGCAGATGCAGCGCTTCCTCACGACTGCGGCGCAGATGGAAGCCCACCGCCTGCAGCTTTTCGCTGGAAGCGATGGCATCCTCCAGCTCCTTGGCATCCATGGCGCCCAGGTAACGGCTATAGGCCGAGGAAAGCATGCTGACGGGTACGGACAGCTGCATCACCCGATCCATCAGCTGCATAGCCGGAGCGTTGGCAGCGTCGGTGGCCAGCGTCAGATTGGCAAAGCTTCCCAGCTTGCCAAGGATCAAATGCAGTTCCTCCTCCAAATCGGCCATACGCTCCATAACAGCCGCGGCGGGCTCGCCGCTGTCCAGCGCTTCCCGCGCTTTGGGCAAAAGCTCGTTTACGCGGGCAAAATCATTTTCGATCCGCGGATCGTCAAAACCGTTGTAAAAAACAGCCAGGTCCCAATTGCCGTTCATATCGTCTCTCCTTTTACTTTCTGTTGGCCACGGCGGCCAGGCAGGTTTGTTTGCTCTCCTCCAGGTGATGCGCCATCAGCTTTTCCAGGCCCTCCAGATCGTGCTTTTCCAGCAGATCCACCATTTCATGGTGCTCCTGGTGGGCGCGGGAACGGCGCACGATGCTGGCGATGGTGATGGCGGAGAACCGAAGGATATATTCCTCCTGATCGTCTATGACGCGCAAGATGCGCTTCTTATCGGAAAGGTGCTCCAGCTTGCTGTGGAAGGCCCGATTGAAGCTGGCCAGAGCGTCACAGTCCTCCTCCTGCTGGGCCACGTCCATTTCGGACAGGAGCACACGGAATTCGGCGATATCCTTATCCGTCACATTGGCCACCACGGAGGGCAAAATCAGCATCATCATGGAATTGCGGATGGTAAAAATCTCTTCGATATCGGCCACGGTAAAGGCGCGCACCACCACGCCATGGCGCAGCACATACTCCACCAGTCCGTCCCGCTCCAGCTTGCGCAGGGCTTCCCGCAGGGGCGTGCGGCTGATATGCAGCTGCTCGGCATAGGTGGTTTCCACGATCCGGGCGCCGGCGGGCAATTCGCCGGTGATGATGGCGTGCTTGAGCCTGTCGTAGGCGATATCGCGGATGGGCTTGCTTTCCTCGGCCAGTTCAAAGGTTCCTGTGTACATAAAAAACACCTCTTTAGAATGGGCTGTATACAGTGTACAATTTTTGTACAAAAAAGTCAAGAAAAAAGGGCTCCGTTTTCGGCGGATGCCCTGTATTTTTATTCAGCCCCCGATCGGCTCCAGATAAGGGATCATATCAGCCAGGCGCAAAAAGGTGAGATGCGGCTTGACAGCGCTCTTTTCCAGATCGTCCCAGGTGGTTTCGCCGCTCATGACCAGGATGCTGGTCATGCCAAAGTTGACGCCGGTGGCGATATCGGTATACAGCCGGTCGCCGCACATGGCCAATTCGTTCGCCTGAAGCCCGGTGACATTGAGCGCGTCCTTCACGATCCCGCTGTGAGGCTTGCCGATGATCACATCGGGCTCGCGGCCTGTACTGGCCTTGATGAAAGCGATGATGGCTCCGATATCCGGAATGAAGCCCGTCTCCGTGGGGCAGTTATAATCGGGATGGGTGGCAATATAGGGAAGCCCCGCCCGTACCGCATCGCACACAGCGGTCATTTTAGCGTAATCGAGCTCGGTATCGAAGGCGATCACCACATAATCCGGATGCGCGTTGTCCACCGCCACGCCCATCTTGTCAAACTCAGCCGCCAGGATATGGTTGCCCAGCAGAAAAGCCTTCTTGCCCGGATAGTTTTCCAGGCAGTACCGCGCCGCGGCCTGGCCCGATGTAAGGATATTCAGGAAGGGCGCGCGCACCTCCATGCGCTTGAGCTTTTCCACATAATAATCAGCGCTTTTGGAGGAGTTATTGGTGAGGAACAGCACGCTGCGCCCCGTCCTTTCCACGGCGTTCAGGAAATCCAGGGAGCCGGGAAGGATCTGATTGCCCAGATAAAACGTGCCGTCCATATCCAGCATAAAGCATTTGATCTCCAGCAGGCGGTCTTTGAGCTGCTCCGCGGTCAAACCGTTGATCTGTTCAGGTGTTTTCATGGTATTCTCCTTCGTTATCGCAATACGGCCCGGGGGATCAGCGAGCCGTCGGCCTCAGCCCGGGATACGCCGATGAGCTGCCCGTCGATATATAAACGGACAAAGGAATCGGCAGGGACGCCGCCCGGCCATTCATCCTGCCGCAGGCGAACCCCGTTCAGGCAGAGCTTGCGCAAACGAATAGGCACGTCAAACCGCGGCAAATGCAAGAGCGGCGCATCCATGGGCAGCAGCGCTTTTTCAGCGCAGCCCGCTTTGAGTTCCTCCACCGTGACCGCCGTATCCAGCGCAAAAGCGCCGGTCTGCTCCCGGAGCAGGAAACGCATATGGCTGGGACAGCCAAGCGCCTGGCCCAGATCATGGCACAGCGTACGGATATAGGTGCCCCGGCCGCATACCACCCGGAGCAGCATGCCATGCCGCGGCGTTTCAGCCAGCAGATCGATGCTCTCCACATGGATAGGACGGGCCGGGATATCGGCCGTCTTCCCTTTGAGCGCCATTTTATACAGCGTTTCACCGCCGATTTTCAGCGCGCTGTACATGGGCGGCGTCTGCAGGATATCGCCGGTAAACCGAGGCAGAAGGGCCCGCAGCGCGTCGGCATCCGGATATCTTGTCCCGCACTCCGTCACCCTGCCCTGGGCATCCTGGGTATCGGTGGCAAAGCCAAAGGCGATCTCCGCCAGATAGGCCTTCCGCTTTTCCACCATAAAATCAAACAGCCTTGTGGCGCGGCCCACCATGACAGGCAGGATGCCGCAGGCTTCGGGATCCAGCGTACCGGCATGACCAACCTTTTCTCCAGTGACGCGCTTTACGATGGCCACCACCGTTCCCGAGGACATGCCCGGCGGCTTGAGCACATTGATAAACCCGTCCATCATGCCGTCAAGGCCGCCTGAACAGCCTGCATGAGCCTGGATTCGATTTCCGCATAGCCGCCCTGCAGCACGCAGCCCGCTGCCAGCGTATGGCCGCCGCCGCCAAACTGTCGGGCGATGGAGGCAGCGTCTCCGCCAGGCAGCGCCCGCAGGCTGATCTTCCAGCCGTCCGGCGTTTCATCGGCCATAAAAGTCATTTTCACGCCGTCGATATTCAATCCGTAATTGACCATGCCGTGCAGGTCTCCGTCGCTGCATTGGCATTCCGCTTTATCCGCCGCTGTGAGATGGGTGCAGGTGGCCTGCCCGTCGGCAAAGAACTTCATGGAGCCCAGCACCTTGCTCAGTGCCATGACGCCCGCCTTGGATCTGACCAGGAAAAGCCGCCTGGAGGCCTCGGACAGATCAAGCCCCAACCGCATCAGTTTTTCCATGCAGGCAAAGGTGTCGGGGCGCACCGAGTCAAAGCAGAAATTGCCGGTATCCGTGCTGATGGCGGCGTACAGCTGAAGGGCGGCCTCCCGATCGATCTGCTGCCCCATCTCCTCCCAAAGCGCAAAGATCATTTCACCCGCGGCGGGACAGCCGGGTTCCACAACGGCGTACCGGGCAAAATCCGCCGTGCCCGGATGATGATCAATGACAAATCGCAGGGGCGCGCGCTCATAATAGGCGTACGCGCTGCCCATGCGCTTGGGCTCGGAAGCGTCCACGCAAAGAGCGGCGTCCAATTTCTTGCCCTCCAGCGCTTCCACCGGCCGGATCAATTCGGCGTCGGGCAGCCATTTCAGGTTTTCGGGCACCTCGTTGGGGCTCACCATCGTCACATTTTTTCCCAGCCTGCGCAGCAGGCGGCCGGAAGCCAGCATACTGCCTATGGCGTCTCCATCGGGATTGATATGGGCGCATATCATAAAGTTGTCCGCATTTTTCAGTGCGGACAACATGGCTTGATCATAGATCATTGTTATTATCACTTTCCTCACTCGCCTGCCCGGGAGCGATTTCCCGCAGCAGCGAGGCTACATGCACGCCGTACTCGATATTGCGGTCATGCACAAACTGGAGCTCCGGCGTGTAGCGCAGGCTCATGCGATGGGTCAGCTCCCGGCGGATAAAGCTTGCGCCGGATTTGAGCGCCGCCATGACGCCTTCCGCCTTATCGTCCTCCAGGATGCTGACATACATCTTGGCATAGCGCAAGTCGCGGGTGACCTCGGCCCGGGTGATACAGTACGTACCGCCCAGGCGCGGGTCATGCATGTCCTCCCGGATGATCTTATCGGCTTCCCGGCGGATCTCCTCCGAAATCATATCAATGCGAAACTTACTCAATGGTATTTCCCTCAGCGCTCGATCTCCTGCTCAACAAAGCATTCGATCTCGTCGTTTTCCTTGATATCGTTATAATTTTCCAGTCCAACGCCGCACTCATAGCCGGTGGCCACTTCCCTGACGTCATCCTTGAAACGGCGCAGTGAGGACAGCTTGCCCTCATAGATGACCACGTTATCGCGCACCAGGCGGACGCCGGCGCTGCGCTGCAGCTTGCCTTCCTTGACATAACAGCCGGCGATGGTGCCAACGCCGCTGACGCGGAAGGTATTGCGCACTTCGGCATGGCCGATGATCTCCTCGCGGTACTGGGGCGCCAGCATGCCCTTCATGGCGGCTTCGATATCCTCGATGGCCTGATAGATGATGCGGTACAGACGGATCTCAACATCTTCCTTGGCAGCGGCGTCGCGGGCGCTGGCATCGGGACGGATGTTGAAGCCGATGATGATGGCGCCGAAGGCCGAAGCAAGGTTCACGTCGTCCTTGGTGATGGCGCCCACAGCGCTGTGCAGGATCTTGACCTTGACTTCATCGTTGCTCAGCTTCTCCAGCGCTTGCTTGACGGCTTCCACAGAGCCCTGCACGTCGGCCTTGACGATCAGATTCAGGTTCTTGAGCTTGCCCTCGTTGATGCTGGCAAACAGGTTATCCAGGGAAACGTTGGTGGTGGCGGTGCGGGCGGCGCGCATCTTTTCGCGGCGCTCGTTGGCCACCTGGCGGCTCAGGCGGTCGTCCTCAACGGCCATCATATCGTCGCCGGCCTCGGGCACATCGGTAAAGCCCGCGATCTCTACAGGCATGGAGGGTCCCGCTTCCTTGACGCGCTCTCCGCGGTCGTTGAGCAGGGCGCGGACACGGCCAAAGGCCATGCCGGCCACGATATTGTCGCCCACGTGCAGCGTACCGTTTTTGAGCAGCACGGTGGCCAGCGGGCCGCGGTTTTTATCCAGCTTGGCCTCGATGATGACGCCGCGGGCCAGACGATCGGGATTGGCGCGCAGCTCCATGGTATCGGCCTGCAGCAGGATCATTTCCAGCAGATCGTCCACGCCCTCGCCGGTCACGGCGCTGACGGGCGCCATGATGGTCTCGCCGCCCCATTCCTCGGGCACCAGGTTATAATTGGTCAGATCCTGCTTGACGCGATCGGGATTGGCGCCTTCCTTATCCATCTTGTTGATGGCGACCACGATGGGCACGCCCGCCGCCTTGGCATGGTTGATGGACTCAACGGTCTGGGGCATCACGCCGTCATCCGCCGCCACAACCAGCACGGCGATATCGGTGGCCTGGGTGCCGCGGGCGCGCATGGCGGTAAACGCTTCATGGCCCGGGGTATCCAGGAAGGTGATCAGACGGCCGTCCATATTGACGGTATACGCGCCGATGTGCTGGGTAATGCCGCCGGCTTCGCCCGCGGTCACATGGGACTTGCGGATATAGTCCAGCAGCGATGTTTTGCCGTGGTCGACATGACCCATGATGGTAATGACGGGCGGACGGGGCTTCAAATCCTCCTCCTTGTCCTCCACGTCCTCTTCGGCCAGGGCATCCTCGGCGGTGCGGGCCAGCTGCATTTCCAGGGTGACGCCGAACTCGGTGCACACCAGAGAAGCGGTATCAAAGTCCAGCTCGCTGTTGATATTGGCCATGATGCCCAGCAGCAAGAGCTTTTTCAGGATTTCGCCGGCAGGCTTGCCAATGCGCTCGGTCAGATCCTTTACGGTGATGGTCTCAGCGGTCATCACAGCTTTATCGATCACGATGGGCGCCATCATCTGCTGGGCGCTCAGCTGCTTTTTGCCGCCGCGGGCACGCTTGCCGCCGCGCACCACCTCGTCGTCCATGCCGCCGTTGAAATTGGCGTTTTCCTTGGCCAACTGCTTGCGGCTCTTGGCCACGCGCTCGGGATCATGCTGGCGCTGGTAGTTCTTTTTATTAGGATCGTAATTGCTTACGCGCTCCTTTTCCACCACGGGAGCGATATCGGCTCCGCGGGAAGGACGGCTCTGGGGACGGGCGCCGCCAGCCGCGCCGGGACGCTGTCCGCCGCCCTGGGGACGGCTGCCGCCAAAGTTGCCCTGGCCCTGCGGAAGGGTGCCCTGCTGGCCGCGGGGAGCAAACCCGCCCTGGCCCTGGG
>JAFUDW010000043.1 GCA_017464225.1 Clostridia bacterium
CCTGGGCGCGCTTTTCCGCCCGCCGCACCTCCTCCTCGCTGGGCGCCTGCGTTGATTTATGCGCCTTGTTGGGGTGTACGGTGGAGCCGCATACCGGGCACGGCTGGCCCTCCGCCAGCGCCGACGCCATGATACCCGCCTGCTCGCTGTTAAAGGCCCGCCGCAGCGCTTCGGCCTGGGCTGTCTGGGCGGCGGCCGTTTCCTCCGCCGCCAAATAATCGTCCTGCGCCTTTTTCAGCGCCGCTTCCAGCCGCTTTATCTCCTCCAGCTCGTCCTGCAGGGCCCGCAGCGCTTTGCCCTCGGCCAATACCTGGGCGGCTTCCTGCTCCAGACGGGCCCTGTTCTCCCCGGCGTCGGCCAGGGCCTGCCGCTCCTGCCGCAGGCTTTGAAGCTCCTCCCGCAGCTGCCCAAGGGCGGCTTCCTGCGCCTGCGATTGCCGCCTGCCACGCTCCAGCGATTTTTCCATGCCAGCAATATCCGCAAGGCGGCGCTCAAGCAGGCCGTATTCCGGCAGCTCGGCTTCGATCAGCGACGCTTGCCGGGTCAGCTGCCCGGCCTCCTGGGCCTGCACCTGCCTTTCGGCCAGCGATTGCCGCAGGGCGTCCAGCGCGGGCTGCTTTTCGGCCAGCGCTTGCCGGGCGGCCTGCTGCTCCCGGCGGGTCTTCTGCTGCTCCTCTGCCTGGGTGATGGCGGCGGTGAGGGCGTCGATGCGCTTTTCCAGCGCCGACGCCTGCCCGCCCAGACGCTCGTCCCGGGCGGCATCCTGAGCGATCAGCGCCTCCAGCAGCGCCAATACATCGGCCATGGGCAAATCGCCCGCCTGGGCCTGCCGCGCCTCAGGAAAGAGCGGATCATCCTCCTCGCAGAGGATGCCGCCAATATACTGGCGCACGCTGCCCTTGGCCGCCTCCCGCTCCTGGCTCACGCGGGCGGCCTCGGCCTTGAGCCCTTCCTGCAAAGCCTGGTAAATGCGGGTGCGGAAGATTTCGCGGAAGTGCCGCTGCCTGTCCTCGGTTTTGGCCATGAGCAGCTGCATAAAATCGCCCTGGGCGATCATGGCGATCTGGCAGAACTGCTCCCTGTCGATGCCCAGGATGCCCACGACGCGCTGCGTCACGGCCCGGGCGTTGGTTTCCACGCTGCCGTCGGGCAGGATCAGTTCAGCCCCGGCGGCCTGCCGGGTCTCGCCCTCGCCCCGGCTCTTTTTGCGCATGTATTCCGGATTGCGCCGCACGGTATAGGTTTTCCCCCCGTGCAGAAAGGTGAGCTCCGCCAGGGTGGGCACGTCGTCCGCGGCATACTTGGAGCGCAGCATGGCGGGCTCCCGATTCCGCCCGCTGGGCTCGCCAAACAGCGCGAAGGCAATGGCGTCAAACAGCATGGTTTTTCCCGCGCCGGTATCGCCGGTGATCAGGTAGAGCCCCCGATCGCCCAACAGTCCCAGGTCGATTTCCTGCCGTCCGGCATAGGGCCCGAAGGCCGAAAGGATCAGCTTGATCGGTCTCATGGCGCTTCCTCCCTGATTTTCTCCAGCAGCCCTTCGGCAAAGGCCCTTTGCGCATCGGTCATGGGCTGGCCGTTCTGCTTTTCGTAAAACTCGGCGAACAGATCGATTTCAGACCGGCGTTCCACGGCTTCGGGGCCCGAAAGCTCCAGGGCCGCATGGGTGCGGGCGTTATCATAATCCAGCTGCATCAGATTGGGATAGATCACCCGCAGCCGGGCCATGGCGTCGGGCACGTCCTGTTCGTCGGTGAGCACCGCCCGGATATAATCGTCCACGGCGGTGTTTTCATAATTGGCTTTCAGCGTCAGCTGCTCATAGGAGCCGCGGATCTCCCGCAGGTCGTGGCGGGGCGTCAGCGGCAGGGCGCGGAGGCTGAGCTGTCCCTTGGGGCCCAGCTCGGCCACGGTAACCGATTTTACATGGCCCTTTTCCGAAAAGGAATATTTCAGCGGCGTGCCGCAGTAGCGGATGGCGGGGCCGATGTTCTGCGGCCCGTGGATGTGACCCAGGGCCACGTAATCAAAGGGCGCGAACACCGCGGCGTCCACGTTGTCGGCGCCGCCCACGCTCACCTCCTCGGAATCGCACCGGGAAGCGCCTGTGACAAATTGATGGGTGATCAGCACGTTGCGCTGGGCCTGGTCGATCTCCATATGGGCGATGGCCGTCCGCAGGGCGTCGGTATAGGAGGAGATCTCCTCCTCCGGCCAGGCCGCCCGCACGCTGGCGGGCTTTACAAAGGGCAGCATCCACAGGCATACCGGGCCATATTCGTCCCGTAGCGTCACGGGCGATACCTGTCCGCTGTACACCGGGGACAGATGGATGCCGCTGCCCGCCATCAGCCGCCCGCCAAAGGCCAGGCGCTCGGGGGAATCATGATTGCCGCTGATCACAAAAACCTCCAGGCCGCGGCCCGACAGCCGCACCAGAAAATCGTCAAACAGCTCCACGGCCTCCGCCGGCGGCACGGGCTTATCGTAAATATCCCCGGCGATGAGCACGGCCCGGGGGCTTTCGTCATCAATGATTTTCAGGATACGGCGCAGGATGAACGCCTGATCCTCCAGCATGGAAAACCCGTTGACCCGCTTGCCCAGATGCAGGTCGGACAGATGGATGAGCTTCACGGCATTGACTCCTTTTGCGTTCTTTGTCCCTATTATAAAACAAATCGCCCGGGCTGGCAATTTCCGGGCTTTGGAGTATAATAAATAAAACGATGAGAATGCGGGAGGGATACATCATGCGGCTGATCCTTGCGCGCCACGGCCAGCCTGATTATGAAAGGGACTGCCTGACCGAAACGGGCCGCCGCCAGGCCCGGGACGCCGCCCTGCGCTTGGCGGACGAGGGCATCGAATCGGTATATACCTCGCCCTTTGGGCGGGCGCTGGAAACGGCGTGGTATACCGCCGACGCGCTGGGACTGCGCCCGGTGGTGCTGCCCTGGATGCGGGAACTGTACTGGGGCAGCGTGGACGGGCGGGAGCTTCCCTACGGCGGGCATCCCTGGAACACCGCCGACGCGCTGATCGCCCAGGGCGTCGATTTGGCCGATCCCGCATGGAATAAGCATCCGGTCTGGACGGGTAACCGGGTGCTGAGCGAGATCGGCCGGGTGGCCGCCGAGGCTGACCGCTGGCTGGCAGGCTTTGGCTATCTGCGCCAGGGGTTGTATTATCGCTTTGACGGCAGGCCGGACTGTCCCCGGGCGGTGGCGCTGTTCGCCCATGGCGGCTCAGGCGTGGCGGCGCTCTGCCATATGCTGAACCTGCCCTTTCCCTACCTGTGCGCCACGCTGCATATGCCGCTCACAGGGCTGAACATCCTGCGGTTTTCCGACGTCCCGGGCGAGGTTTTTTTGCCCAAGTTTGACCTGATGAACGATGGGCGGCACGCGCCTTACGGGCAGGGGATGTGAGCCCTCTCCATATCGGCGGCGGAACCGATTCCAAATAAGAATCCGTACATATAAGGCTATATTGAACAGAGCATTTTGCGGTTCAACGGGCACGGAAGGGCGGAAAAAGATAACAAAAAGGATAAAAACATGCGTATATCCATTGATATTGACTATGATTTCAGAGCCGATTCAAACGGAAAAGACCCTGACGCATACAGCAAAGCGCTCAGAGCGTACCATCAATTTTTATGGAGCAAACCGTTGCCGTCAAAAGGCATACTCGAGCTTGATAGGAATTTGAACAATGTGTCATCCTGCGGCGCTTTTTCTTTTGCCAGCGATTCCATCATGCCAACATACAGCTACTGGGATGCGTATCAGTCAATCATTAAGCAAATTGATCAAAGACAGCTGCAGCTGTTTGAGCATCATACCTACACGATCGGCGGCATGATCATTTTTCCCCGCAACAGGATCGAAAATAAGATGACCATCAATATGTCCCGCGGCGTCAATAAATATATACGGGATCGCTTTGATCTGACCTTGGAATGTATCAGACGTTATTACAGGCGCGAAAAAAGCCCGCTATACGATTGCTTGCGCCGCTACGCCTCGTTTTTTGATCTTTTTGACGGATTTGACGGATATGTGAGCTTCTTCTTTTTGCAGGACTTGCTTGCGGACGATCAATCAATACGGTTTTTCCTTCCGTTTTCAGATTTTTCTAAGGACGCTTTGCCGCAAACACCAAACGCATATTATGATTTTATGGAAAACAGCATTCAATTTATTGAAAGAAGAGCGCAACGAATTGCAAAATGGAGCATGTCTGTTCCTGAAAGCCGCTGACGCAAAGATAAATCAGCATAGGTGCTAAGCTTATTCATAGAAATCCAGGCCGCCTTCCATGGCGCGCCTCCTTTTTACGGGTCAATGGCCTCCACGGTATAGCCGTGGCTCAGCGCCCAGGCTTCCACCTGCGAGCCGGCATGGCACACAATGATCACATCTTGAGGAATGGCCGTATCGTCGATCTGCACGTCGTCAGATGCAAACTCCACCTCTTCCAGGTTTGGGCAATCGGCAAAGGCGCGGACGCCAATGCGCGACATACCGGCGGGCACAACCACCCGCGTGACGGCGGTATCCATAAAGGCCTCGTCGCCAATTTCGCGCATTCCCTCGCTCAGCGAAAGCACCTGCTCATCCGAGCCGGTGATCCTGAAGCTTTCGGTGAAGGTGACAGCCTCGTAGCCCTGGCCCTCGGGCGTTACGGTCACGGTGTAGCGGCCCGCATTGAGGCTGTTGATGGTCCAGGTGCTGGGCTGGCCCACGGTCCCGCTCAAGGTATAGGTGCGCAGGGGCTCCTCCTGCCTGGCCGCGAACAGCTTCATGGTGTAGCGGCGCACGGGCTGCTGGTCGGTAACGGTAAAAATCACCCGCGCGCTCCCGCCCGTATTATTGACGGTATCAACGCTGATCTCGGGCCGGTCGTACGCGCCGTTGGGCGCAGTATAGGACAAGGTGACGCGGTCGCTTTCCTTGACCGAGCCATCGGTGTAGGTTGCCCGTATCCAATAGCGGCGGGTTTCGCTGTTGATAGGCGCGATGGGATAAAGATAGCCCTTGCCGCTGCCGCGCAGATCACTAAATACCTCGGCCACTTCTTCGGTGCCCTCGCCGTGATCATACACCACTTCCACCTGCCGCGCGCCATAGGCAAACAGATCGATGGAGGTGCTTTGGCATGTTTCCAGCTCGGTTGCTCCGCTGGCGGCAATATTCACGCTGAATTCACCGTTCCACCATACCGCGGGCGAGGTATAATTAAACGTATAGGGATCCACCTGATAGATATTGAGGGTGGAGGCGTCAGCGGCCACCTTTTTATAATTGGTGCTGGAATCCGATTGATACCACTCGTTGGCAAATATATAGGCTCTGCTGTCATTATCCCACGAGCCCTGGGGATACATATAGTAAAAGCCCTGTCCCTGGGTCAGGCTGATATACTCCAGCGTGCCGTCCATCAAATAATGATAGGTAATATTGTTCCTCTGGCTGCCATTTGGATACTGCACCTCCACAAAATACCAGCAGGGACCGGGGGAGCGATCGTCATAGCGCACGGTCAGCTGCAGGTGGATCGTATGGTCGTCGGTCAGCACCATGGCATAATTGCAGCCGTCATACGCCTTTTCCGTGCCGTGATAAAACAGGTGCACAAAGGTGTAGGTTGGCCAGGGCGCCGCCGAAAACGTGATCTCGGTGCTCGACTGGTTATAATCGGTGATCGTGGCATGGGCCGCAAACTCATCCAGCGTGGGCGACGCGACCACCGCCGAGGGAATGGTTACCGTATCGCCCAGGGCGCAGGCGCACGCCAGGCAAAGCATCAGCATCAGCAGCAGCGCAGACAGCTTTTTCATGGAAATCCCCTTTCAGTTGCCAAACAGCCAAACAATTTCCCCTTATAGGCTTATAACAAATAGATTATACCAAATAGATGCATAAATGAAAAGGAGGTTGCAGAGAAAAAGTGCAAGGATTTCTCTAATTGAATGGAATACATAAAAGCAAAAGGGCGGCGTATCGGACGCCGCCCCAGGGAAGGACGATATTCCCGCGATATTTTATAAGCACGATCCCGCATACGCCTATGGGGATTTGAATGTGACAGAGCTTGCCCAGGTGTGTGGGCTGAGCAGGCAAACGGTGTATAAGTATTTGAGACTGTAGCATTCCCTTGCACCGATAAACCTTTGAGTCTAAAGAAAAGCCTCCTCGGATGCGAGCGCCGGCTGGAATGCAGCAAAGTTATAGAATTGCTTTATAATCCTGGGCGTAATACAAAACACGCACCACATTGACAATCTCTTTGTCCTCGTCAATCAAGACAAAAGCGATATAGTTATCGACGATGATTTTCCGATAGCCCAAGGCGTGAAACAGATCGTCATTCACAAGCGGGAGCGATTGCGGATAGGCGCAAGCGTGGCGAAAGGCCTCCCGTAATTTTTCCATCAACCGCACGGCGCTGTCCGGCGCGTACAATTCATTTGCGATATAAGCGGCGATCCGCTTCATATCTTGTTTGGCGGCATCAGCTACGGCGTACCGATACATTCCCGATGCCCTCCAAAATCTCCTGCATAGCCGTTTCGCCGTCTGTCACCCGTCCAGCGGCAATGTCGGCTTCACCCTCGGACAGCAAACGGTAAAGCTCCACCCGTGCCATCGTGCGCTGATAGGTTTCCATGCTCATAATCACCATATCGCCGTAACCGTTCTTTGTCACAAAAACCGGTTCCGCCGTATCATGGCATTTTTTACTGATAGCGTTTGTGTCCTTTAAATCGCGAATAGGGATAATCTGCATCGTGCAAGCCTCCTTTTGCGTCATTATTGTACCATAATAAAGCCACGTTGTAAATGGCAAATGATTCCTGCTCCTGTTGCACATATTCAACAAGGTCACCAAGTTGGCATTCAAGCAGCCTGCATGTTATGTCAATTTCATGCCTTGGCGGAAAGCCTCCGGCACGGATTTTAGTTAAAATTGATTCGCTCAACAGTTTCAGCAGGCCCTATAAGCGAAGCGTTTTACAGAGGACGTTCATCTTCAATCAACTGGAACTGTCCATGATGCAGTCAAGCATGGAAAACGCCAGAGCAAAAGGGCGGCGTATCGGACGCCGCCCCAGGGAAGGATGATATTCCCGCGATATTTTACAAGCACTATCCCGCATATGCCCATGGAGATTTGAGCGTGACAGAGTTTGCCAGGGTATGCGGGCTGAGCAGGCAAACAGCATACAAATATATAAAAATGATGGAATAAACAATGTCCTCTTCCTGCGTTATCGGGAAGAGGACATTGTTATTGAATGCTAAATCGTATCTTGTTTTGCTTCTTGCATTTTCAGAGTGTTTCGTCCACCTATCAAAAAAGCACGTGCATCGGTGAGCCTCAAATTCCAGTGCTTTTGAAGCATTTGAATCACTTTTTCATCGGGTAATCCTGCATCCAACATTGCTGCTACTGCTGTTTTTATCTGTCTTGACTCCTCATTCTTTACAGCGTCCTCTATCAATTGGGCTATGGCTTGCCCTCCTGCCTGCTTGCCCAGTTCCAATGCCTTCTGAATGAAAACTTCAAGTTTATTGTCGCTCATGTTTTTCCTCCTTACACATAGCAGGTCATGGCCCTGAAATTCACCAAAAGATGACAGCAGGTTAATAGTTACCCTCCTTTGACATATAATTCTCCAAATTACAATCAAACACTACATTAAAATAGACTTTTATTTATCGAAGCGTTGCATGCAGCGTTGGAAATTTCCACAAATTATCAGAATAGCGGATTTTTATAATTTGGGGTCATTATATGGCGTATTTAGAACACCATCATTGTTTAGATTTGCAACGATTTTATTCAATATGCCACGGAACAAAGTATTAAACCACTTTGTATGCCCAAAGCATTTAACAAAATGAGGGCTTATTTCATAATATACTTTTATGAATGTACGCCCATACCAGGTGTGCTTTAGCGTATTATCCCTAAATCTGCGAAGTGTCCATACTTCCGGGCAATCATATGAACCATACACCGCTGTTGCAACATAGCAGGGGTTATTTTTTGCATTCCTTCTTGACCGTTCAACAGAATAACCCATTTTGCGATAGTGTGCATAGTTTTGCTGATATCTGCTTGGCTTCCTCTTTGCCATAATAATCTCTCCTTTTTCTTTCATTTTATCACAATGTATAGTTTATATCAATTACAAATCTTTGGGAAAAACTATATATTTCTGTGCTTTGGCATTATCAACTTGAAACCACTTTGGGAGCATGATATAATCTGGTCATGAATGGGGGTGTTTTCTTGGGCGAAATCATGGTTTACATTTTAGGTTTCGGTATCATCTTTGGCTTTCCATTCTTAATTCTATTTGGTTTATATAAACTTATCGCAAGATATATAGATTACAAGAAGGCATCAAAAGGAGTTTCTAATACATATAACGCTCGCACAAAAAAACCCATCAGAATGTCCGAAGCAGATGTTAAAGCAGCAGAACAACGAAAAATGGAAGCAGCAGTAGAACTGGAAGTTGCAAAAAGGGTCAAATCCCTTGAACCGAAAGCGTCTGAAATAAGGGTTGAAAAGTTTTGTCCGAATTGCGGTGCTCCTGTAAATGGAAACAAACCTCGTTGTGAATATTGTGAGTCCTTTCTTCCTGGAATTGCTGCAAGTATCAAAAAGAAAAAAGAAATGGATATGGATAAAGCGATAAAAACGATGGAAAACCGACACAAGGAAAGAATGAAGCAGCTTGAAACCGAGAAAGAGGCAAAAAAACGAGAAGATAAAAAGGCAATATTGGGGCTTATTTTCGCAATACTGGTTCTAATCTTGACATTTCGTTTGATGGCTCTAATATTTTAGCAAAAGGACGGAAGCACAAGAGCGGCTTCCGTCTTCGTTTTCTATTCATTTTTCTTGCTCCTTGCCCTCAAAGGTTCATCAGGCTAAAATCTCTCCTGTTTCCCAATCCACCTTTGAGGGGAAAATCATCCCATGTTTTTCCATGTCCGATTCCACAACGGCTTCTGCCAGACTGCATACCTCCTGGGCATGGTCGCCAATGGTGTTGATGAACCGGGCGGGGCAGCGGCTCTCAATTGACAGGTTTATTGACAAGCCTGCCCCTCAAAAAAGTGAGGAATATCAACGGTTTTCAAGCCGTTTTTCAGCTTCAAAATTGATTTTGGAATTGATTTGGGAGGCGTTTTGAGACAGCGAGGTCCTGAAAATGCAGCCCGCAATCCAAAATCCTGCAAAAATCATCCCAAAATAGCAAGAAACCTGCAATCTCTTGCAGGTTTCATGGAGCTGATGGGCGGATTTGAACCGCCGACCTCATCCTTACCAAGGATGCGCTCTACCGACTGAGCTACATCAGCGCGACGAATGATATTATATATCAATACGGCAAAAATTGCAAGGGGTAAAATGCGAAAAATGAAAAAATTTTTTCATTGAACCGCGAGATCAGGCCTTGCAATTTTGGCCCATGTACTGTATAATACGTAATTGGCACTTTCTTGCGCCGCGTGATGCCGCGGCGCCATATGTCCATGAGGAGGTGAAAGTAGTATGAACAAGTACGAACTGGTCTACGTCATCGACGCCGCGCTGGAGGATGAGGCCCGCAAGGCGGTCATCGACCGCTTCAACGGCATGATCGAACAGAACGGCGGCAAGGTGCTGAAGGTGGATGAATGGGGCAAGCGCCGTCTGGCCTATCCCATCAACTACAAGACCGAAGGCTACTATCTGCTGGTGAACTTCGAGTCCGAGGCTTCCCTGCCCCGCGAGATCGAGCGCAACATGCAGATTGCCGAAACCATCCTTCGTTACCTGATCGTGAAGGTGGAAGAAAAGCGCAGCAACGTGAAGCCCCGTCCCGTGCGCGTAGCGCCCGAGGCCCCCGAGGCCGCTCCCGCTGCCGAAGCTCCCGCTGAAGCCGAAGCGCCCGCCGCTCCCGCCGAAGCCGAGTAAATCAAGGAGGGATACGAATGAACAAGGTTTTCATTGTTGGGAACCTGACACGCGATCCCGAATTGCGTTCCACCCGTGACGGCATTTCCGTCTGCTCGTTCACCGTGGCGGTCAACCGCCGCGTGCGCAACGCGGAGGCTGGTCAGCCCGAGGCTGATTTCTTCCGCGTCACCGCCTGGCGCCAGCTGGGCGAAAACTGCGCCAAGTACCTGGCCAAAGGCCGTAAGGTGTCCGTAACCGGCAGCGTAAGCGCCAGCGCTTACACCGCGCAGGACGGCTCCCCGCGCGCCAGCCTGGAGGTAACAGCCGACGATGTGGAATTCCTGACGCCCCGCGGCGAAGCCGGCGATATGCCCGCTCCCGCTCCCCGCGTTCAGGCGCCCGCGCCCGCCGCGCCCCAGAGCAACGGCTTTGTGCAGGTGGATGACGACGAATTGCCCTTCTGATCAAAATAAGAGTAATAGGAGGATAAAAGATCTATGTCTGAAGATCGTGGCGAACGTAAAATGCGCCCCCGCGGCCGGAAACCCCGCCGCAAGGTGTGCGATTTCTGCGTAAACAAGATCGCTTACATCGACTATAAGGACGTGAACCGCCTGCGCCGTTACATCAATGAGCGCGGCAAGATCATGCCCCGCCGTATGACCGGCACCTGCGCGAAGCATCAGCGCCAGCTGTCCGAGGCCATCAAGCGCGCCCGTGCCATCGCGCTGCTGCCCTACACGGTCGATTGATCCAAAACACAAAGAAGCCTGCCGATCCGGCGGGCTTTTTTGATGCAGCGCTTTGTGCCGCGGTGTTTTATACTGAACCCTCATGAAAGGTAAACATCTGAGCGAGGAAGACGATAAGGGCCTCCGCGTCCGGGGCCTGCCGGCCCGCTCTACGCAGAAAGGCTGCCACTGGCAGCCTTTCTGCGCATCGACAAAATCGATGCTTCCGTGAAAAGTGAAAAATCACTGTCTCCCTGGCGGGGTTTTTAAGGGGCGGCGCCCCTTAACGTCTCTTCGTCTTCTTGTAATCGGCGCTCGCCGTCAGCCCTCAGCGGCGGCCAGCGTGTTGATCAGCGTGTTGATCACATCGTCGGCCTGCTGGGCGTTGCCGTCCAGATCCAGATAGGAGGCTTCCAGCAAACCGGAGGCGTCGTCGGCATAATACAGCACCAGACGGGCGGGAACGGTGTACATGTTCAGCTCCACCACGCAGGCGGGAGTGCCGTTGATATCAATGTACTGCTGGTTCAGCAGTTCGCCGTTGGTCTGCATGACGATGCTGCCAACCACCTGGCCGTACAGCATCTCCACGCTGCCGTCCATGGCCAGCTGGGATACGTTCACATCCCTGATCCGCAGGAAGCTGTTGCCGTAATAGAACTGGTAATTGCCGATCTCATCCTGGGAAGCCGAATCAAAGCTGTTCAGGATGCCCATGGAATAGCCGTCCACCTGGATGCGCTCGATATCGGCCTCGTCCACCTCCATCCGCGGCGCGGGCTCCAGCTCGGGCGCGGGTTCGGCTTCGGGTTCGGGGGTGATTTCAGGCGCGGTTTCCGGCTCGGTCTCGGGCTCAGCCGTCGCTTCGGGCGCTTCCTCGGGAACTGGCTGAGGCTCGGCAGCGGCGGGCTCGGTGATCAGCTCGGTCTCGGGCAGATCGGGCAGGCCCACGGGCTCGGGGGCAGGCTCAGCGGTAGGTTCAGCCGTGGGCTCCGCGGTGGGCTCGGCTGTCGGTTCGGCCGTGGGCTCCGCGGTGGGCTCGGCTGTCGGTTCGACCGTGGGTTCAGCCGTGGGCGCTGCGGTGGGTTCGGCCGTAGGTTCGGCGGTAGGCACAGCCGTAGGTTCGGCGGTGGGTTCAGGCGCAGCCGCGGCCTGGCTGGCCGAAACGGCTGCCCGCAGCTGCTCTTCCTTGGCGGCCAGCTCGGCGCGCAGGGTGGTAACGTCCTTGGCGGTCATCTGCTGCAGGGCGGACATCTCGTTCAGGTTGGCGTTGGCGTCGGCCAGCTTTTTCTGCTGGCTGGCCAGCTCGGTTTGGGTGGCGGTGAGCTCAGCCTTGACCTCGGCCAGCTCCTTCTCCTGAGCCTGCAGCTTTTCCTGGGCGGCGGTCAGATCGGCGGCGGCGGATTGCTGCTGCTGCGTGGCCTGGGCCAGGCTGGCTTTGGCGGTGTCGGAGGCCGTTTGGGCTTCCTTCAATTCGGTCGCTGTCTTTTCACGCTGAGCGTCGCTTTCCTCCAGCGCTTTGGCGGCCTGGGCCAGCTCCTGCTCCTGGGCGGCCACGGTCTGGTTGACCTTTTTCAGCTCTTCCTCCTGAGCGGCCACGGTCTGGTTGACTTTTTTCAGCTCTTCCTCCTGGGCGGCCACGGTCTGATTTGCCTTTTTCAGCTCCTCTTCCTGGGCGGCCACGGTCTGGTTGACCTTTTTCAGCTCCTCTTCCTGGGAAGCCACGGTCAGGGTAGCCTTTTTCAGCTCCTCCTCCCGGGCTGCCAGATCGGCCTGGGCGGTCTTCTGCTGGGCCTGGGCGGTCTCCAGACTCGCTTTGGTGTCGGTCAATTCCTTTTGAGCCGCAGTCAGCGCCTCCTGCACGGAGGCCAGCTCCTGGGCGGCGGTCTTCTGCTGGGCGGTCATTTCATCCATGCCGCTCTGCAGCGCCGCCTGTTGGCTCTGGGCGTCGGTCAGGCTCTTTTGCTGAGCTTCCAGCTCCTTCTGAGCGTCGGCCAGCGCTTTTTCCTTGGTTTCCAGTTCCTTCTGAGCGTCGGCCAGCGCTTTTTCGCGGGTTTCCAGCGCCTTTTGCGCCTCTTCCAGCGCGCTCTCCTTTTCGGTGAGCGTGGTCTGCATGGACTTGGCGGAGGCGTCCAGCTCCTTCTGCTGGGCGTTCTTCTGCTCCAGCTCGGCGCCGGTGGCGGTCAGCGTTTCCTGCATCCCGGCCAGCTGATCCTGGGCGGTTTTCAGGTTCTTGGCGTTTTCATCCCGGGCGGTCTGGGCCTCGGTCAGCAGTTTTTTGGTATTGGTCAGGTCCAGCTGCACGGCGGCCAGTTGATCTTGCGCCGTTTTCAGCGCCTTTTGCGCTTCCTCGTACTGGGCGCTTTTCTCGTCCAGCGAGGCCTTGGCGGCGGTCAGATCGCTGTTGGCGGTATCCAGCATGGTTTTCAGCGAATCCATGGTGGCGTCGCTGGACTGCTGCTTTTCATCCTGCGCTTTTTGAAGGGTTTCCAGCTCGGCGCGCAGGGCGCTCAGGGCAGCTTCGCTGTCGGCCAGGCTCTTGGCGCTGGCCGCGCTGCCTTCACTCGCTTTCGCCAGATCGGCCTTGGCCTGCTCCAGCTCCTTCCGGGCGTCCTCCAGCTCCTTTTTGGTGGCGGTGAGCTCGGCGCTGGCCTTGCTGCTGTCGCTGGTCATATCGGTCATGGCCGATTTGGTGTCCGTCAGTTCCTCCTCCATGGTCTGGAGAATGGTTTCGCTTTCCTCCAGCTGGCTTTCCAGCGCTTGCTTTTCCTTTTCCATATTGGTCAGGCGCTGCTGCATGGCGGTGAGCCTGTCGCTGACCTGGCTCAGATCCTCCTGGATATCCTTCTGCTGGCTCTGGGATACCAGGATAAAGGCCAGCGCGGCAACGAGCAAAAGGCTCAGGATCACCGTAACGCTGTTGATCATTGACGACTTTTTCATAGGCAGTCACTCCAAATTTTCCATTCCATGGCGATGGAATATAGTCGTGAAAATTATATTACAATATCTGACATAAGTCAATTTTTTATTGCTTGACGGCGATTTCTACGCGCCCTCGAAGGGCACCGTTTTGACCAGCTCCAGAAAGCGCTTGCAGGCAGTGTTGAATTTGCGGTCCTTGAGGTAGGCCAGGAATACCGTAGTGGTCACCCGGGGCTCGATATCCACCAGGGTCAGGTTATCGGGCAGGATGGGGGCCACGGGCTTGCTCATGAGCAGGGCGATGCCGGTGCCCTGGCCGATGAGCTCCACCAGGTTTTCGGCCCGCTGGCTGGTGAATACCACCTTGGGCACAAAGCCGGCGGCCCGGCACAGATCGGTGCACAGCCGGTACATGAAGGAATTTTTGCTGATCAGCAGCAGGGCTTCGTTTTCCAATTGGTCAAAGGTAATGCTTTTCCGCCTGGCCAGCGGATGGGCGCGGGGCAGCACGGCCACCAGGTGGTCCTCCGAGATGGGGATGGTTTCAAACTCGTCCACCGATATGTGGCGGTTGCGCAGGAAGGCGAAGTCGATCTCGTTTTTCAGCAGCATTTAGGGCAGCGGCGTAGAATCGGCCTCGTGGATGTTGATGATCACGTTTTTGTTGTTCTGCCGATATTGCTGCAATATGCGGCTGATGTTGTAGGCCTTCATCATGGGAATGGAGCCGATGCCGATGGCGCCCTTGGAATACGCGGCTTCCTCGTCAAACGCCATGGCGCATTCGTCGTCGATCTTGACGAATTGCTTGGCGTAGGGCAAAAACAGCCTGCCGTGGCTGTTCAATTCCACCTTGCGGGTGGTGCGGTCAAACAGCGGCATGCCCAGCTCCTCCTCCAGGGCCTTGATGTGCCGGGAGAGCGAGGAGGTGGTGATGAATAAGCGCTCCGCCGTTTCAAAATAGTTGCCGGTCTCGGCCAGGGATACAAATTCGCGGATATATTTCAGCTCCATGCATATTCCTTCTTTATGAGTATTATCCTGATTTCTGCAATAATTATAACGTTCCTTTGGCATAATGTCAATCGTAGAAGGCAAAATACCAGATCGGAAGCAGTTGGAGATCAGCCTGGAAAAGAAGTTTGACTGCATTATTTTGCATTATGAAACAATAAACGAAAAAAACGGTTTGTGAAACAAAGCGCGCCATGCTATGATAATATAAAAGGAAATAACGACGGAGGGATCGCCATGGAGCTGATCAGTCAAAAAATGCGCGCGCTGGCGCCGGAATTGGATCCGCTGCGCTTGGGCACAGGCTGGAAAAAGGAGGATTTGAGCAAGCCGCAGATCATCATCGAAAGCACCTTCGGCGACAGCCATCCCGGTTCCGGCCATCTGGATCAGCTGGTGGAGGCCGCCCGGCAGGGCGCGGCCGAATCGGGCGGTCACGGCGCCCGGTACTTCTGCACCGATATGTGCGACGGCGAAAGCCAGGGCACCGACGGCATCAATTTTTCGCTGGCCAGCCGGGAAATGATCGCCAATATGATCGAGATCCACGCCTCCGCCACGCCCTTTGACGGCGCTGTATTCATTGCCAGCTGCGATAAGGGCATGCCCGGCAGCCTGATGGGCATGATGCGGGTGAACATCCCCGCCGTGATGGTGACCGGCGGCGTGATGAACGCGGGCCCGGAGCTGCTCACGCTGGAGCAGCTGGGTATGTATTCGGCCCAGTACGAGCGCGGCGAGATCAATGCGGATAAGCTTTGCTGGGCCAAGGAAAACGCCTGTCCCAGCTGCGGCGCCTGCTCCTTCATCGGCACCGCGTCCTCCATGCAGATCATGGCCGAAGCGTTGGGCCTGGCCCTGCCGGGCAGCGCGCTGCTGCCGGCAACCAGCCCCGATCTGCTGGATTATGCCCGCCGGGCCGGCGCGCAGGCGGTCAAGCTGGCGCGGGAGGGGGTACGGCCCTCGGATATCGTGACCATGCGCAGCTTTGAAAACGCCATCCTGGTGCACGCCGCCATTTCGGGCTCCACCAACTGCCTGCTGCATCTGCCCGCCATCGCCCATGAGCTGGGCCTGCATATCGACGGTGATACCTTTGATCGGCTGCACAGAGGGGCCCATTATCTGCTCGATCTGCGCCCGGCCGGAAAATGGCCCGCCGAGTTCTTCTATTACGCCGGCGGCGTGCCCGCCGTCATGGAAGAATTACGGCCTTTCCTGCACCTGGACGTCATGACCGTCACCGGCAAAACGCTGGGCGAAAACCTGGATGAATTGAAGGAAAACGGCTTTTACGCGCGCTGCCAGAAATGGTTGGAGGAAGCCAATCGGAAATACGGCATCAGCCTTTCAAAAGAGGATATCATCCGCCCGTATGACGCGCCTCTTGGCGCCGACGGCTCCATCGCCGTATTGAAGGGCAATCTGGCCCCCTTGGGCGCGGTGATCAAGCATACCGCCTGCCCGAAGGAGATGTTCTCCGCCGTGCTCCGCGCCAGGCCCTTTGACAGCGAAGAAGAGGCCATCGACGCCATATTGCACCATCGTGTACAGCCCGGGGACGCGGTGTTCATCCGCTATGAAGGGCCCCAGGGCTCGGGCATGCCCGAAATGTTCTACACCTCGGAGGCCATCAGCTCCGACCGGGAGCTGGGACGCACCATCGCGCTGATCACCGACGGGCGCTTTTCCGGCGCTTCCACCGGGCCCGTCGTGGGCCACTGCAGCCCGGAAGCCCAGGCGGGCGGCCCCATCGCCCTGGTGGAAGAGGGGGATCTGATCCAATTGGATGTAAATGAACGTATTTTAGCCATTGTGGGTATTCATGGCGAAAGGAAGACGCCGGAAGAAATCGATCAGATTTTGCGGGAGAGGAAATCGCGCTGGCAGCCCAAACCCAGAAAGTATGAAAGAGGCGTGCTGCGCCTGTTCAGCGAACATGCCGCCTCCCCCATGGAGGGAGCGTATCTTCAATATTGACCCTGATGAAAGGCATACACCGAAAAGAGCGCCGCCCCTTTAAACCCCGGGGCTGTTGCACTGAGCCCCACGAAAAATTCCGTCATTTCTTGGGGTCTACGCTGCTTGTCCGGCTATGAAAAAGGCTGCTGCACTTTTTTGTTCGTGCAACAGCCCCCGCGGATTTGGGCCGCGTAGGCCCAACGCTCCCTTCCCCCTCATTTCTTCCTGTCGTCCACATGGCCTTTGAACACATACAGCCGCTGGTACAGGTATTCCAGCACAAAGTTGAGCACCATATTGATGCCGGTGACCAGGTACTCGTTCCAGCCGAGTCCGGTCAGGTAATGCTCCAGCCAAGTGCTGCACGGGGTAAACACGGCGTAGAACAGCAGCGTTTTGAGCATGGCCTGGGGCACATTGGCCGCGGACTGGAAGGTATAGCGGCGATTGAGCGTAAAATTCCACACCACCGAGAGAACCAAAGCGATCAGATAGCTGACCCAATAGCTCAGGTGGGCGACCTCGTTGAGCAGGGTAAAAGCGCCGATTTCGATGATGCCGGCGCTGATGGAAAACAGCGTGAATTTGAGGGCGCGCAGCAGCTCTTTTTTATTCTTCATGGGGTATCCGCCTTTCTGTGATCCAGATAATGCAGCAGGAACGCCTGAGCGTAGCTTTGGGGCTTGATGTTCTCCCGGGCCTCGTCCACGGTGAACCAGCGCCAATCATCCACCTCCCAGTTGGGCCGGGGATCGCCCTGCTCCACGGCAACGGCAAAGTTCAGCAGCAGCGTATTGCTGGGCGGAAAATACCGGCTGCGGTTAAAGCACAGCGACTGCACATTCAGCCCCAGCTCCTCGCCCAGCTCCCGGCGGACGGCGTCCTCGGCATCCTCGCCCTTATTGATATACCCGGCGGGCAATATCCAGAAGGGGCGGCCATACTGCCGGATCAGCAGCACGCGGTGGCGATCGGCGCTGAACGTCACCATGCTGACGGCGGCGTTGAACACCGGAAAGCGGTAATCGCCGCAGGCGTCGCACCAGGGCACGGGATGCCCTTCGGTTTCGTGCTCCTTCATGCGCAGCCGCGCGCCGCACTGCATGCAATATTTCATCTCCATGGGCTCACGCCTCCCGCTCGTCCAGCAGGCGGTTGAGCTCCCCGATCAGGTATTCCGGCGAAACGCCCGCGTACTTGCCGGCGTCGGCTACGGTGGAGCGCCTGATCAGCGCCTTGACTACAGGATTATTGATCTTTTTAAACTTGGGATCCTTTTGGATCAGCGCCTCGGGCAGCCAGGGGTATGCCTCCAGCACGTCGGCAAGCCTGGTCTCCGGGGTCACGTTCAGCTTTTGCAGCATGGCGGTCTCCTTACAGATTAATATTATAAAGAAAGCATACGCCCAAAAAGGGGATACTGTCAAGAAAATTGCTGAATATACAGCACTTATGGTATAATCTTTGCAGACGGTGATTCTTGTCACTGAAAAGAAAATGTTACAAAGATACCTTGTACAATATAACCCGCGTCGATATTTATGAGGGCTATAAACTCAATCTGACCTTGCACTGCAAACGGCAGGCTTAAATACCTGCCGTAGTTTTTGCTATTTCTTCGAGTGCACGATAATCGACTTTTCCGATAGGAGTCAACGGAAGTTCCGGGACGAAATAAAAAGCTTTAGGCTGCGCATATTCTGCAAGTTTATCTTTACATAGCAAAATAAGTTCTTCTTTTACCTTTTCTGCTGAAAATCCGTCTTTAAGGACAATAAAGACAATCGGAATCTGCCCTTGATCATGTTCTGCATCTTTTACGCCAACTGCGCAGCATTTTTCTATTGCTTTGTGACAAAATACTGCATTTTCAAGTAGGGATGGAAACACTTTGAACCCATCAAACCTAACTATTATCCTTTTAATCCGATCGATTATAAATAGACTTCCATTTTCGTTCATATATCCCAAATCGCCGGAGTGCAACCAAAGATTGCCATCCTCATGGGGATGCATTATTTCATCTGTAGCAGCTTGATTTCCATAATAGCCAAGCATTAAATTGGGCCCTGAAACACAGATTTCACCTATATCGTTATATTTCATTTCCTGCCCGTTTACCGGATCAAAAATTGATACTATAGACTTTACAAAAGGTACTCCAACGCTACCAATTTCGTTATTGCTATCGAGTGTTCCTGTTACTCCCGCGCATATTTCCGTCATGCCATATCCTTTTGTTACCGTATATGCGCATCCGTGAACATTCAAAAAACGATTGGCAGAAAGTTCGAGTTCCTTGTCCATAGTATCTCCGCCGACCGTTGGTGCAATAATAAATGACAAATCCTTCCTTTTCAGCTTTTTGCTTTTGATAATGGTTCCCCAATATGACGGCACAAACACCATATGATTGGGCTTATGCTTTAATAACAGTTCATCAAACTTACTTGCATCAAATGATGGAATCAGTATGGTTTCCATGCCAATCACTAAAGGCAAGCATAGTCCCATTCCAATACCATACGCAATAAACGGCGGCATAATGTCCAGCCAAGTATGCTCACGTTTCATATCAATTTCTGTAAGTATAGATTGCAAAACGAGAGCATTCACATTATCATTACTTAACATTACGCCTTTTGGCGTGCCTGTTGTACCCCCTGTATGAACAATCACACAACAAGTGTCTTTTTTATATTCTGCCGTTGGTATTGAATTATGCTTTCCTTGTGTTATAAAATCATCCCATAAAATACAGTCATTAGCATCTTGGAAAGCCCCATTCTTAATTTTATATAAAGCTTTCTTCAATCCTACAAGGGAATCTGCCGGTGAGACTACAATAATGTATCTCACATTTGTGCCAACAACAGCTTGCTTTATTTTTGAGTACGCAGCATCTATGGTAAGTACACATTTTGCATCTACTTCTTTGATATAATCTCTAATCCCATCAACACTTGTACGAGGATCAACCATATTAGAAATAGCGCCGATTCGATTTAACCCGTAAAAGGAATATACCGTTTCCGGCGTGGTTACGGACGCTATTACAACAACATCTCCTGCCGTTACATCAATAGAGGAAAAAGCGGCGGCAGCTTCATCAATACAAGCAAACAGTTTTTGAAATGTTATCCTGTTCCCAAAATAATTTAGCGCAATATTATTCGGAAATGTATGATTGCTATTCCAAAGGTACTCAAAAACAGTACATTCCGGAAGTGGAGCATTGATCGCTTCTTCTGAATAATATTTTAACCAAGGTTTATCTATAGAGGGATACCCTGTCTGTCTGTCTGTC
>JAFUDW010000044.1 GCA_017464225.1 Clostridia bacterium
CTGGCGTCCTTTGCCTTTTTCGGGATTGCTGCGCAATCTTCGGTACGCACAGCTTACCGACCTCAGACTCAGGCTTGATGTTGAAATTATCGATAAATTGCCCGCACCGGAAATGACGGCGGCTTGCCGACGTCAATGACGCGATAGCGTCATAGCCGCATAAGCAAAACGGCTGGATCGAGCTTGCTCGTTTCCAGTCGTTTTTGTTTTGCGGCGTATTTCCGGTGCGCTCTTTGCGACAACCCCTTTTCAATCAACTGCGGGAAATTGCTTGAAAGAGCACACAAGCAGCATCCGCCGCAGCCGGGTCTGGGGGCTTCGAGCGCCCGGAAAACCTTCCCTTGGGATGGTTTTCAGCGAGAAGCGGGCCGGAAGGCCCCGGACAGGCTCCCCACCCTGGCAGGGTTTTTAAGGGGCAGCGCTCCTTAACGTCTTCCCCCATCAAATTCCTGTTTATATGATTATATGCCTGCACTTATTCCAACCGGCATAAGGAAAAGCGCCGAATGCACGGCGCTTATGTCAGCGTTTAAAATATTCGATCCCGCGAAGCACCTCGGGCTCGCGCACGTCGCGGGCGTCGGTGAACATGCGGCGGGTCAGGATGGCGCCGTTGCGGTAATACAGGCATACCAGCGGACAATCCTGCCAGAACAGGTTCTGTATCTCCTGGAGCGCGCGGGAATAGTCGCTGTAGTCCATGGCTCCGCGCAGCGTGGTCTGGATCAGGGTATCCATTTCGCTGGATTTATACCGCATATAATTGGCGGTATTGCCCGAGATCAGCAGGTAGCCCGGATCGGGGGTAAAATCGATATTGAAGGCCGCCAGGCACAGATCGTAAGAGCCGGCCTTGAGCTTTTCCGCCGCCTCCTTGTAGGTGAGGGTATCCACCGTGCATTCGATCCCCACCTCCAGCAGGCTGTCAGCAATGCGGTTGGCCACCTCCACGCGCACGCTGTTATCCTGCTCCTCGTACACATAAAAGCGCAGATGCAGGTTGGCCTTTTTGCCGTCCACCATCCTGGTGCGCACCCGGTTGCCCGCGTCGCTCTCGGTAAACTGATCCCATCCCGCGGCGTCCAGCAGCTCGTTCGCCTTCTGCTTGTTGTACTCCTGCCGGTAATCGCCGTTCCAGTACGTCCAGGTGCCGGGGATCATGGGGGTGTCGGTGCGGGTGACCATGCCGTAGTACACGTTGTTGACGATATCATCCATATTGATCATGTAGCGGATGGCCTGGCGCACCTGCACGTCCGAAAGCTCGGTGGAGCGGTTGTTCATCAGCAGCGTTTCCAGCTGGGTGGCGCGGAAATCGATATTGTAGCTGCTCACGCCGCTGCGGTACTGGGCCGCCGTAATGGCCCGGGTCAGCACGGCATCCACGTTGCTGTATTCGTAGGCCGAGATCAGCTCCCGGTTGGTGCTGAAAAAGTTGACCAAAATCTGCCGGTTTTCGGGAAGGTTCTGCCACCATCCGGTATAGGCCGACAGCAGCATATACACGGCGGGCTCAAACATCTCCAGCATATACGCGCCCGTGCCCACGGGATTGGGAGACTGCACCTCGCCCGCCTTGAGCACCGGGAAGGTCATGGCGTACAGAAAGCCGTAATTGGCGCGGCCCGTGCGCACAACGACCGTGCGGCTGTCGCTGGCCTCAATGGAATTGACAAAATACTTGAGCGTTTTGTAGCGGCCCGCGCCGTCGTCAGCCAGACGAAGTATCTCGTTGGCCGTGGCCGCCACGTCATAGGCCGAAAGCGCCGTGCCGTCATGAAAGGTGACGCCCTCCCGCAGGTAGAAAAACCAGGTTTTTCCATCGGCGCTGCTGCTGTAGCGCTCGGCAAGGCAGGGCTGGGGCTGGTAATTATCGTCCAGGTACATGAGCCCTTCATAGATCAGCCCGGTCAGCGACATGAATTCCCGCTCCACCGGCGTCAGCGGATTGATCTGGGTGGTGGCCACCGATATGATGCCCAGATGCACGCCCACGTCGGTCATCATTTCGGCCGCGGCTCCATGCGGCAGCGTCAGCAGCGCCGCCAGCAGCAGCGCCAGCAGCCGCTTATGCCGGATCGGGGTAAAAATGCTGGTAATAGATCGCATAAGCGTCGTAAACCTTTCCCGCGTAATACCGCGTATCCTCCATGGGGATCTCCTCCAGCCGCAGATTCGTTTCATCGGCTGCGTAATTCATGATCCACTGCTTTACATTGTTGGGCCCGGCATGGTAGGCGCAGGCGATCTCGATGGGATCGCCGTCAAATATGCGGCTCAGGTATCCCAGATACCAGCAGCCGTAGCGGATATTGGTTTCCGCGTCGTACATATCGGCGAAGGTGGTATCCTCCCCCAGCGCTCTGCGCACCTGCTCAAAGGTATCGGGCATGAGCTGCATCAGCCCTCTTGCCCCCACGCTGCTGGTGGCCATGGTGTTATAGCTGCTCTCCCGCAGGATAACGGCCGCCGCGAAGGCCGGCTCAATCCCATTCTCCAGCGCGTATTTTTCGATCCAGGGACGGGTGTAATCCACGGTATGGCGGGCCACCAGCTGGGCGTACTCCGCCGCCTCCTGTTCCCGCTGCCGGGTCAGGGCCTCCCGCTTTCCGCGAATGGCGCCAAGCAACAGCAGCGCCGCCAAAAGGGTCAGCGCCAGCACGATCACCGTACGCCAGGGAAAGCGCCGGGCGGGCCGGATGGTCCTGCGCGGGCGGGATTCGGCGGGCTGTTCTACCCTTTCCCGGGGCGCCAGGCTGCGCGCCACGGGACGGCTCCACGCGCTCCCGCCGGCGTGCTGGGCGCTGCGGCGGTTGCTCGGCACAGGGCGGTAATCACTCATGGGCCAGCCTCCTTTGCAGATGCCGCAGCAGGCTGCGCACCCGGCGGCGGGTATCCGCCCGGCAGCCCATGGTGCTGATGCCATGCTGCGCCCGGGCCTTTTTTTCGCTCAGCGGCATCTGGCTGTCAATGCGCGCCTGGGCGGCCCGCGCGTCCAGATGATCGCGGCGCATGACCCGGCGCAATTGCTCCTGCCCCGTCACATACACGCACCACACCTCGTCGCACTGGGCGTCCATGCCCGTCTCATACAGCAGCGGCACATCCCAGCCCACGATGGGCGCGCCTGCCGCCTCGGTATCACGGCGCATACGATCGATCACCAGGGGATGGATGATGGCCTCCAGCTGCCTGCGCTTTTCATCGTCGGCAAACACAACGGCGCCAAGCGCACGGCGGTTCAGCGCGTCGCCGTCAAAGACGGCGTCGCCGAAGGCCGCCCGGATGGCGGGCAGCGCGTCGCCGCCCACAGCGGTGACGCCGCGGGAGATGGCGTCGGCATCCAGCACCGGCACGCCCAGGGCGCGCAGCTGCGCCGCCACATGGGTCTTGCCGCAGGCGATGCCGCCTGTGAGCCCTAAAACAAACGGTTTATTTGGTTTCATACCAGCTTTGTCATGTTTTGACCTCGGCCACCAGCGGCACCGACAGATCGATCACGTTTTCCATGCATTCCTTGAGCAGCCGCGCCACGGCCTCGGCCTCGCTCTCCGGCGCCTCGATGATCAGTTCGTCGTGCACCTGCAAAATCAGCTTGCTTTGGAAGCCGCCCTTTTTCAGCGCTTCATGCACCCGCACCATGGCCAGCTTGATGATATCGGCCGCCGTTCCCTGCACCGGGGTATTCATGGCGGCGCGTTCGCCAAAGTTTCGCATGTTGTAATTGCTGGATTTGAGCTCGGGCAGCTTGCGCACCCGGCCAAACAGCGTGCGGGCCATGCCGGTGGCGTAGCCCTCGGCCACCGCCTTTTTCATGAAGGCCTGCACGCCGGGATAGGCGGCGAAATAGCGCTCGATAAAAGCGGCGGCCTCCTTGCGGCTCATGCCGGTATTGCGGGCCAGGCCAAAATCGCTGATGCCGTAGACCAGGCCGAAATTGACGGCTTTTGCGTGTGAGCGCATCTGCGGCGTAACATCGGCGATATCGATGCCCGCCACCTCGGCCGCCGTGCGGGCGTGGATATCCTGGCCCTGCCGGAAAGCGTCCACCATGGCCGGGTCGCCCGAAAAATGCGCCAGGATGCGCAGTTCGATCTGGCTGTAATCGGCATCCACCAGCACGCAGCCGGGCTTTGCCACAAAAGCGCGGCGGATCTCCCGGCCCATATCGGTGCGCACCGGGATATTCTGCAGGTTGGGCTCAGCGCTGGAGATGCGGCCCGTGGCCGTTCCGGTCTGGTCAAAAAAGGTATGGATGCGGCCTTCATCGTCCACCTTGCGGATCAGCGCGTCGATATAGGTGCCATGCAGCTTGCTCACCTGGCGGTATTCCAGGATATCGGCGATGGCGGGGTGCGCCTCCCGCAGCGTTTCCAGCGTTTCGGCGTCGGTGGAAAAGCCCTTGCTGGTCTTGCGCCCGGTCTTGAGCCCCAGCTTGTTGAACAGCACGTCGCCCAGCTGCTTGGGGCTGTTGATATTGAATTCGCCCACGCCGCACAGCGTGTAAATGCTCTGGCGCAGCTCCTCCTCCCTGGCCGACAGGCGGGCGCCGATCTCCCGCAGCACCGCGGTATCCACCCGGAAGCCCTCGCGCTCCATATCAAACAGCACGCTCAAGAGCGGCAGCTCGATCTCGTTATACAGCCTTTCCACGCCCAATTCCCGCATCTGCGCGGCCTGGCGCTGACGGAGCGACCATACGCCCGACGCATCGGCCTCGGCAAACGCGCTCAAATGATAGCTTTTCTCCTGTGGGTTCAGGGCGTAGGCCGCCAGCATGGTATCAAAGGCGATGCCGGGCAGCGGGAGCCCCCGATCGGCCAGCGTATGCAGCAGCCGCTTGCCGTCATGGGTATACACGCCCGCGCCCCAGGCGGCGCAGGCCTCCCGGAGCGGATCGCCCGACGCGCCCGGCAGGTCAAACAGCCCTACCTGGCCGCCCAGCGGCGCGCGGAGACGGTTTTCCCCATCGCAGAGCGAAAGCTCCTCTTCCCCCGCAAAAACGGCCACCGGCACGCCCTTGGCGCAGAGCGCCTCCACGCTTTGGGCGGTGAGCTCCTGCCAATCGTTGAACCGGGCGTCGGCTTGCGGCGCTTCAAGCGCGGCCTCCCCCGCCTCCTGGGCCACGCGGCCCGCAATGGTCATCAGCCCGTATTTGCGCAGCGCGTCCAGTCCGCCCGCCAGACGATGGGCCTCGCAGGCGTCGTAACGCACAGTAAGCGGGATATCGCGCTTGATGGTGGCCAGCCACTTGGAAAAGCGCGCCTGGTCGGCGTTGGCGCGGATCTTTTCGCCCAGCTTGCCCTTGATCTCCTCGCCATGAGCCAGCACGCTCTCCAGCGTACCGTATTGATCCAGCAGCTTGACCGCCGTCTTTTCACCCACGCCGGGCACGCCGGGGATATTGTCGCTGCTGTCGCCCATCAAGCCTTTGAGGTCGGTGATCTGTTCCGGTGTGACGCCGAAAAGCTCCTTGACGCGGGCGGGGGTACACTCCTCCACCTCGCTGATCCCCTTGCGGGTGAGCAGCAGCGTGATCTCATCATCCACCAGCTGCAGGGCGTCCCGGTCGCCGGTGAGCAGCAGGGCGTCGACGCCCTTCTCCCGGCACTGGAGCGACAGCGTACCCAGGATATCGTCGGCCTCGTAGCCTGTCAGGCTCAGCACGCCCAGGCCCATGGCGGCCAGGATCTCCTTGATGGAATCAAACTGCGGTCTGAGCTCGTCGGGCGTGCGGGCGCGGCCCGCTTTGTATTCCGCATACTCGGTATGGCGGAAGGTGGGCGCGTGCTCGTCAAAGGCAACGGCGCACCAGCGGGGCGAGCGCTCCCGCAGGCAGCGCAGCAGCATATTCAAAAATCCATGCAGGGCGTTGGTATACGTCCCGTTATAATCCATCAGCGGCAGGGCATGAAAAGCCCGGTGCATCAGGCTGTTTCCATCCACAATCAGAAAGGTATCGCGCATCGGTCACACCTCCACAACAGTATTGTAACATATTTTCATGGAATATACAAAGTAAACCTGCGCCATAATAGCGGAGAGGTGAAAAAGGATTGCGCCGTTTGATCGAAAAATGGGGCGAAACCGCCCTGGCCGCCCTCTGCGTGCTGGCCATCATATTCGCCGCCCTGTACACCCGGCAGGACGATCTGAAGCGGCTGGCCGCCCGGGACGCCGCAGCCAGCCGGGATGAATCGCTGACCGAGGCGCGGGAGCAAGCGTCCTTTCAATGGCCCGTGGCCGGAGCCCAGGCGGAAGGATTTATCGGCGCTGCGCGCACGGATAGCGGACTATGGCGGTTTTCGCCCTATGTGCGGTTTTCCGCCGTCCCCGGGCAAAGCGTCCTCGCCATGGCCGCGGGCACTGTGCTCAGGGCCGAGGACGGCTGCCTGTGGATCGATCATGGAAACGGCATCGAAATCGGCTACAGACAGCTGCAATCCCTTCGGGCAGCGGCAGGACAGGCGGTGACGGCCGGGCAGGCGGTGGGCACGGCGGGCAGCGGCGGCATCCAGGTTTGCGCCCTGCGGGACGGCAAATATATCGATCCCCTGAAACTCACAGAGTAATATGAACGGGATGCGGCGTTTTTCTGCATCCCGTTATCATTTTACGGCAAATATGCGCATATTCCGTGAACATACTATGAAAATTTGATATTATTTTGGGGTTTCCGCTTTATTCGACAAAAGCTGTCATTGCGCTCCGCGCATTTTTGTAATAAGCTGTACCCAAACTCCAACCAATGAAAGCGAGGCATGCCCCATGAAGATCACCATGAAATTTGACCCCTGCCGCCCGGCCCGCGCGCTGATTGAAATGCTGTTTGAAAACGGCATGTCTCAGGAAGCGCTGGCAATCGCCAAAACAGTGGACGACGCCCAACTGCGCTTATGGAACGGCGAGGAGCTGAGCGCTGCCAACGGCGGCTGATCATTTTCTCCGCAGCTTTCCCGCGTCCCGCTTGATCCGCTGGAGCAGGCTGATGCGGGGGAGTTTTTTTGCGCCTTCGGCCAGGCGATCGGCCCGGGCCAAAAGCATGAACATCGGATAATAGATGGGATCGTTATGGAAAATATCCACCGTGCCCATGAACAGGAAGGTCATCAGCAGGATGGCCGCCGTTTTTACCGCGGCGCAGCGGCGATAACGCAGCGCTTCCCGTGTGGCGATCCATACCATGCCCAGATAGGGCAGCAGCGCCAGCACGCCGCCGTGCATCATGAGCTCCAGCAGCTGATTATGGGTATGGTTGAGCGGCTGGGCAAATGTGCTGCCAAACAGCTGGCGCACATATTCCACCGGCAGCAGACCCACGCCGGTCAGCGGGTAATTTTTGATGATTTTCAGCGTTTCTTCCCAGATATGGGTGCGGTAGGTCAGATCGGTATCCTTGCCCAAACGGTCGCGGATCAAAAAGCCAAGGTTCTCCTGGATGTGGAGGAAATGCATGCCGATGAACAGCAGCGCCGAGGCTCCCAGCATGACGGCGGGCGTTGCATAGCGCGGCAGCGCTCTGCGATTGCACCAGACCAGCATGCCCATGAGCAGCGCGAAGCCCATCAGCGCCGTACCGCCCCGCTGGGTGACCACGGCAAAAAGCGTCAGCGCGAACACGATGCCCGTGCGCAGCGTATACCGGCCATGCTTCACCTGGGTGCGGATCATCTCCAGGCACAGGCCCGGGAATGCCAGCCGATAATAGAACACCCTGTTTCCGAGGAGCCATTCGGGCACGAAGGCCGCCTCGGCGTTTTCCACAGGCTCGATATACCAAACCAGTACCGACTGGCGGTAATTGAGGCCGCCCGGCCAAAGCAGCCGCGCGGGCACATTGAGCGCCAGCCAGATCAGGAACGCCCAGGCCATGCCCTCCAGCAGGCTTTCGCGCTCGCGCTGCAGCCCCATATCGATGATCAGCATCAGGCACAGCCCACACATCCAATGCAGCCAATAGCCGCTGGCCCCGTGGAAGGCCAGCGTAACGGCTGCCAGCGCGCCGTGCATGCCCAGAAAGCACCAGAGCATGGGCTGCTTCCTGCTGATTCTCCCATTGATCCAACGGCAGGCATACATGCAGAGCACCGCCGCGCAGAGTATCCACAGCGGCACCCGCAGAAAGGGAAACACCTGCCGCGCGTCGTATTCCGACAGGCCGAACACGGCCCGCTCGGCCTTTTTCAGGTCGTTGGCGCGGATGGCGATCAAGGTGAAAAGCGCATAGAAAACCGGTCTGGACAGCAGTCTGTCCAGCATATCGGCGATCCCGTTCTTTTTTTCAAGGCTTTGCGTATTCATCATTTTTATTTTCCCACGCAGAATTGTGAAAACACGCTGTCCAGCAGCTTTTCATCCACGCGCTCGCCGGTGATGCCGCCCAGCGTGTCCAGCGCGGCATGCAGATCAATGGCCGCCAGATCGAGGGCCAGACCCGATTCCAGGGCCTCCGCGGCCGACCGCAGCTGCTCCGCCGCCTGCCGTGCCAGGCGCATATGCCGCGCGCTGGTCAAAGGCATATCGCCGCGCACCCGGGCCCGATCGGCCAGCAGGCCGCGCAGCATATCCAATCCCTGCCCCGTTTGCGCCGATACCCGGATCGCGTCCGGCAACTCAAAGGCCGCGCCGCAATCGGCCTTGTTCAATACGATCAGCCGCGGCAGAGCCTCGGTATCCCGCAAAAGCGCCTCGTCCTCCGGCGTCAGCGGGCAAGAACCGTCCAGCACCAGCAGCACCAGATCGGCGGACTGCATGGCCTGCCGCGCGCGCTCCACGCCGATGGCCTCCACAGTTTCCGCCTGCTCCCGGATGCCCGCGGTATCGCTGAGGTTCACGCGCATGCCGGACAGCGTAACGCTGCCGCGCACCACGTCGCGGGTGGTGCCGGGGATATCGGTCACGATGGCCCGCTCCTCGCAGAGGAGACAATTGAGCAGCGAGCTCTTGCCCACGTTGGGCCGCCCGCACAGCGCCGCCTCAAAGCCGATCTCCAGCAGCCGCGCCGCCCGCTCGTCGCAGGCCTCCGTCAATTTTTCCGCCAGGAATCGCGCCTTGGGCGCAATATCGCCCGCCGCCTCTTCCTCATCGATCTCCTCAGGGTAATCCAGCGCCGCGGCCACGCCCGCCGTGAGCGCGGTCACTTGGCCCTGGATATCGCCCACAAAGGCGCTGACGCCGCCCGTGAGCTGCCGCAGCGCCGCTCTGGACGCCTGCTCTCCCTGAGCGGCAATCAGCCGCATCACGGCCTCGGCCCGACTCAGGTCAATGCGCCCGTTCAGGAAAGCGCGGCGGGTAAACTCCCCGGGCTCGGCAGGCCGCACGCCCAGATCGTAGAGCGCGGAGAGCACCTGGCTCGCCACCTGCTCGCCGCCATGGAGCTGAAACTCGGCCACATCCTCCCGGGTATAGGAGCGCGGCGCCAGCATGAGCACGCCCATGCACTCGTCGATCATCTGTCCCCGCCCATCATACACGTGGCCAAACAGCAGCCGATGGCTTTCCATCGTCTGCTTGCCCGCCGGGCGGAAAAGCCGCTCAAAGCAAGTGCGCGCAGCTTCACCGCTCACGCGCACAATGGCGATGCCGCCCTGCCCCGGCGGGGTGGCCAGCGCCGCAATGGTATC
>JAFUDW010000045.1 GCA_017464225.1 Clostridia bacterium
CAGCCTTGGCGGTGACACGGAACTGGAAACGATGAAGGAGGCCCTGCGCTGGATGCTGTCGATTCTGGAAGCACAGTCTGATATGGAGGAGTGATTCTGCATGCGTGATTTGAAGATTACCCTCGGCAGCAGCGCTGATGCCTTCATATGGAATAACAGCACGATCAGCTGGGATGACCTTTGCGAAAAGCTGAAGACCACCCGGCGCACAGCGGAGACGGTGGAACAGTATCACGCCATGAGCCGGGACGAGAAGGAAAAGGCTAAGGACATCGGGGGCTTTGTAGGCGGACATCTGAAAAACAGCAGGCGTCTGGCAGTGAACATGATCTGCAGGTCGATGCTGACGCTGGATTCTGATTCTGCGAAAACGGACTTTCTGGCCCATTTCAAACAGAATTGCTGCTATGCCGCCGTCGTGTACACCACCCATGGCCATACGCCCGAGGCTCCCAGATATCGCAATCGATCATATGCGTTCGATATCTGGTATAAAAAAGAGGCTTTGCCGCCAAATTTGACAGCAAAGCCCCTCGAGCGGATTATTTTATTTTTTTCTTGTGATGCAGACCCGCTTGGATTGGGTCAGTTCTGTGATAAAGCGCTTATCAAGCTCCGTCAGCTGATAATCCTGCCGATGAATCAGCATATCCCGATATACCCGCTGATTTTCCGCGCATTCCCGCTGCACCAGCCGCAGTTGCCGTAAAAGCCGCTTCGGCAACGGAGACACCCACATAAAGGTTTCTGAGTTTTCCGTCAGCAAATCCAATTGGCTTCCTCGTTCAAAGACGAAGATGCGCCGCGGTATTTGCGGCAATTCCTCATTTCTCACGGCGGAGAGCGGCAAGGAAGGCACATACGGGTCAGCGTGAGCAATCTGAATGTATTGCTGCAGATCCGATAAATGGATTGTTTCCATCCCTGCCAAAGCACTGTCTTCCCGCATCACCAGCACATATTTGAATTCAGCGATGAGCTCGCCCTTCAACCCCTTCTCCATCATCATCTGTTTGAAGTATTTATCATAGCCTGCCGCATATCGGATGATGCCCAGATCGTATCCAACCTCAAGGATGTTTTTCACCGCCTGCAGCGCATTGGTTTCCTGATAAAAGATTTCCACCTTTTCCTTTCCCAGCGTTTTGGAGAAAGCAGCGAAAGCATCCGATATGTAGCTCGCTCTGGGTACAGAAATAGAAAAGTGTTGTTTGCTGGCCTTTTTTTCTTTATACAAGCTTTCCATTTCGTCGATCTGCTCCAGGATCTTTCGAGCTTGATTGACAAATAATTCGCCGTCCGGCGTCAGTATCATGCCCTTGGAGGAACGGCGAAAGAACTGGATACCCAGATCTGTTTCCAGTTCTTTAACCACCCGACTCAGATTAGGCTGAGCAACATGCAGCTCCTCCGCCGCCTTGTTAATGGAACCGTTTTCCGCAATGCCGACTACATACTTTAAGTGAAGAATATTCATTCATAGTCCTCCCATCAAGATGCCGTGACCACACATTGCCTCCAAGTGCTCATTCTGCACCCACAGTATCGATATAATAATACCATGAAAAATGCGCCATTTCTATTCTGTTAAAAGGCTTGAAGCTATACCAAATTTATATATGAATTATATCAATTTATATCAAATGCGCAGAAATGACGTTTTATGCTATTCGATAAATTATATAGAACGGGTTGAAAAAACAAAGGCTGTACGTTATAATCAGTAAGTGATATCTAACTGATAACAAAATGGTGTGGATTTCCGCTGTAGGAGAAGGAAGAAGTTTATGAACACAACGTATGAATCAAAAATATCCGACGCCCGATGGATGGCGTACGATCTGCCGGGAAACGTGGGCTGGATCACCTGGATCGTTTGCCTTGTATTGCTTCTGAAAAAGGGCATGAACTGGTTTTGGGTGCTTTCGATGCTGCCCGCCCTGCTGATGCTGGTGGGCGTTGCAGAGCTGATCAGCGAACGCATCCGGAAGCTGGATCGCAAGCTCTCGAAGGCACAGCTATACCGGGGCTTTGGCGCGCTGACGCTGGGCGGATTGCTGGGCATAGCCGTGGCGGCATCCGGGCTGATTGCCGCCCAGGGCGCGCTGTGCTGGTGGATGCTGGCGGGAGCTGTGCTGTGCGCGCTGTTCGCGGGGCTGATCTTCCGGGAATACCATCCCGTATAACGCGGGACGGAAAGGAGCGTTCAAAGTGAAAGTGCTGGTATTTGGAGCGGGCGTCATCGGCTGCTATCTGACCCACGTGCTCTGCGAGGCCGGGCAAGACGTGACATTGCTGGCCCGCGGAGCATGGAAGGATACCCTGGCATCGCAGGGCCTGAAGCTGCGCCATCATTTGCAGCGCCGGACGACGCTGGATCACCCCGCCGTCACCGATCAGATCGACCCGGCGATCCGCTGGGACGCCGTGTTCGCGGCCATGCCCTATCACCAGATGCAGAATATTTTGCCGCAGCTTGCTAAAGCGGATACCGATCTGGTCGTTCTGGTTGGCAACAACATGCGGGCCGCAGCCATGCAAGAGGAATTGCTTCGGCTTTCCACCGCACCGAAGGAGATCCTGTTCGCCTTTCAGATCTCGGGCGGCGAGCGCCTCAAAGACCACGCCATCGTAGAACGGTTCGGGGAGTCGGGGCTGGATATCGGAGGGCTGCACAGCCTGCCGTCGCAGAGCGCCCAGGAAAAATTGACGGCGCTGTTTCGGGGAACGGGCTATAAAATGCGCTGGCAACCGGATATGGAGGCTTTTCTGTTCTGCCATCCGGCGGCGGTGCTGCCCATCGCCTATCTGGCTTATGCCTGCGGCGGGGATCTGCGCCGCTCCACCCGGAAGCAGCGCAAGCAGATGCTGGATGCTCCCGCCGAAGCCTATGACCGGCTGGCGCAGCTGGGCATCCCCATCCTGCCGGAAAAGGATGATATGTTCTACCGCCCCGGCTTTCGCCGCTTCGTGATGCGCATCTTGTATTTTATTATGGCAAAATCATCCATCGGCGACCTGATTGCCTGTAATCACTGCCGGAACGCCGTGGCAGAAATGGAGCTGCTGGACAAGGATTTCACAGCTTTATTGGAACGCGGTGGCAAGCCTTCCATGCCCGTCTGGAACGCGCTGAAAGCGCAGATGCCTGCCTGGGAAACACTCCACCAAGCCTATGACGGGAAAAAGAAAGCCCGATAAGAATCTGGTCAGAAAAAATCCCTTTTTACCTATTGCCGTGATAGGCTTTTGAATGTATAATTAGATGTGTCTAACTGCTTTGTAAAAAGCGTTTTTCTTTGTCCGGTAGTTAGCTACAGCTAATTGCGAGTTGAAGCGGTGGATAGAATACAGCGCAAACGCGCAGAAGGAGAACGCATTCCATGAAAAAGCTGATTTCCCTGATCCTGGCCCTGGCGCTGGCCGCGTCCCTGGCTTCCTTTGCCGCCGCCGAGGAGGGCGTCGTTTACGGCACCGCCACCCTGACTTATGCTGAGTTTTACGCGGGCGACGTGAGCAGTACCGATTCCATCGACGTGGTCACCTCCGCCACCACCGGCAAATCTGGCACCTTTGTCAACACCGTTTCCGATTTTGTGGATGAGCAGACCAACAAGGACGGCTACCACCTGACCGGCATCGCCAACGTGAACGTGGCCGTAGCTTCCGCCGACGTGGAAGCCTACAAGGCCCTGAACCCCACCTTCGTGGAAGCCGCCGAAGCCCCCGCTCAGTATAAGCCGGTCACTGTGGAAGACGGCAAGGCTGTGTACGGCGCAACTGTGTTCAACGTGGCCGCTACCGTAACTGACGCCGACATCGAAGTGGTCACCGATTCCCACTGGGGCGATTATCAGATCAACATTCTGGAAACCAGCACCGCTTACATCCGCAATACTCGGGAGGACGAGGGCTTTGCCGTGAACAGCAACGTGCAGGGCATCATCGTGGAAACCGAAAGCGGCCTCAAGGTGGGCATGGAGCACCTGCAGAGCATTTGGGTGCAGCCCTATGAAATCTCCTGGAACGTGTCCGTGGATAATACCCACAACGACGAGCTGGTTTACGACAACATTCCCGAGCTGGACAAGCTGATGGGCGAAAAGATCGTGAAGGTCACCTTCATCAACGCGGACGATGCTTATGAATACACTTTCGACGGCGCGTATCTGCCCATCAAGTTCCCCAGCAGCCTGGCCGTGGATGACGCCCGCTCCGCCGACGGCAAAACCGCTGTGACCGTTACCGGCCTGGTGGAGGATTATGCTCCTTCCTACGCCGTGGAGGGCCTGGAGGTCTCCGTGGAGAACAACAGCGAAATGACCTGGACCGCCGATCTGCCCGGCGCTTATACTCTGGTGCTGACCGACGCCAACGGCGTGTACGCCCTCATGAGCGCTTCCTTCGTGCTGTCCAGTGATATCCTGCCCGTGGTCTGGGACGCTGAACTGGGCGAGCTGGCAACCGCGGAAGGCTGCGACGAAGCCCTGAAGGACGCCTTCATCAAGAACCTGGCTACCGTCACCGTGAACGGCAAGGAATACGCCGCCTCCGGTCGCGGCGCTGCCGTGATCATCAACAACATCGGCGAATTGGACACCGACGCTGCCGTCACCAGCGGCAAGGGCAAGGATGCCACCGTGACCCCCATTTTCCCCGAATCTGGCGCGTATGAAATCATTGTGACCGCTACGGGCTTCGATACGCCCCTGGCCTTCACCGTGGATATCCAGAAGTAATGCGTTTTTCCTGCCGCCGCAGGGTCCTGACCGCCCTGCGGCGGTTTTCTGTATGAAGGAGAATATATGGTATTATTGATTTCTTTGTTCCTGGCGTTTTTGATCGTTCGCTTTGGAAAAGGCTTGCTGAAAAAGCGGGCGGGGCTGTGCTACGGAATTGCCTGTGCCGTATCCCTGGGGATCGTCGCGTTCGTGTACAGCGGGGCCAGCCAGAACCTTTCCGGGATTCCCCAGATCCTGGCCAATGTATTTTTGCAGGGCGGCCTGGCTGGCGCGCTGTTCATTTTCGTTATGTACGCGGGCGCGGTGCCGGACAAAAGCGCCTTCCGGAAAGCGGTGATACCCCTGCGGGGGCCGCTGTCCATTCTGGCCTCCATCCTGACGCTTGGGCATAATATCGCCTACGGGAAAACCTATTTTGTGTATTTGTTCACCCAGGCGTCGTCTCTTCGATTGAACGTACTCCTGGCGGCCATCTGCTCGCTGATCATGATCGCCATCATGCTGCCGCTGTTCATCACATCCTTCCTCCGCATCCGCAAAAAAATGCAGCCCAAGCGCTGGAAGCGGCTGCAAAGACTGGCGTACATCTTTTACGCCCTTATGTTCATCCATGTACTGCTGCTCAACACCACCAGCGCACGGGAAGGCAAGTGGACGGCCATATTGAATATCGCCCTGTATTCCCTTTTGTTCCTGGTCTACGCCAGCCTGCGTCTGTGCCGCTGGGCGCAGAAAAGCGGGCGGGAGGGCTGGATGGCGGCGATCCAGCTGCTCTGCTCCGCCTTGATGGTCAGCGGGCTCACGCTGATTTTCATGCCGATCAAAGGAGAAACCGCAGCCGTTCAGCCAGCGGAAGCGGTTAAAGAAGTATATGAGGAACCGGATGCCTGGACAGACGGAAAATACAAAGGAGATGCCATCGGCTATAATGGACGCCTGACCGTATCTGTGGTGGTAAAGGATGGAAAAATCAGCCGCGCTGTCTGCACCGGCAACGTGGAGGACGAGCCCTATATCACCGACGCCATCGAGGGAGTGCTAGGCGCTATGGTAGAGCAGAACACCACCAACGTGGATACCGTCAGCAGCGCCACCACCACCTCCGACGCACTGATCGAAGCCGTGCGCAAAGCGCTTGACCAAGCGAAATGAATAGGTTTCCAAATCTTGTTTTTTCAGTGGGCGTATCATTTTAAGTTTCTTTTAAGGTTCCCGCGTATACTATGAACCATGAGGTATCGAGCAGCCCAGCGGCGTAAGTCCGGGTATCTCAGAGCAATCTGAGAGGAGCATGTTTATGAAAAAGAAATTGATGGCGATGATCCTGACCCTGGCGATGCTGACCGTGACCAGCTGCGCTTTTGCCGAAGGCCCACGCGGCAACGGTGGCCCCGGAGGCAATGGCGGCATGCGCGGCGGCGCGGGCGGCAGCGTGGATAAATCCAGTGATACGGAATTGCAGGCGATCCTGGCCGAGGTACAGGATAAGTTTCAGCTTTTGACCTATGAGGACGCGGAAACAGGAACGACGCTGCAATATCAGCTGTTCGTCCCGGAAAACTACGATGAAAGTGTTTCTTATCCGCTAATTCAGTTCATCCCCGATTCCAGTTTGGTTGGCAAGAGCGCTGAAGCCGTGCTGACCCAAGGCTGGGGCGGCGTGGTGTGGGCCACGGCGGCGGAGCAGGAAAAGCATCCCGCCTTCATCGTGATCCCAATTTTCACCGAGACGGTGGTGGACGATAACTTCAATCATTCCGCCCAGATCGAAGTGGCGGTGCGGCTGATCCGACAGCTGACCGAAACCTATTCCATCGACACCAATCGCATCTACACCACCGGCCAGTCCATGGGCGGCATGACCAGCTTCTATCTGAACTTGACCTACCCGGATCTGTTCGCCGCCTCCCTGTTTGTGGGCAGCCAGTGGGATAACAGCATCCTGAACGCGCTGGAGGATAAGTCCTTCTTCTACATCGTATCCGCCGGTGATCCCAAGGCATCCGCGGGACAGGCCGGGCTGATGGCCGTGTTTGACGCGGACAGCGCCGCATACAGCCACGCCGAATGGAGCGCCCAGGATGACGCGGACACCCAGAACGCCGCCGTTGCCGCTCTGCTTTCGGAGGGCAACAACGCCAACTTTGTCACCTTCACCGTCGGCACTACCCTGGCCGCGGGCCAGGCCGCCGGCAGCGGCGCGGGCGAGCACATGACCAGCTTCGACTATGCGTATAAGATCGAGGCTGTGCGGGATTGGCTGTTTGAACAATCAAAATAAAGCATTTCTTTTTATCGCTTTTTTGCGTGAAGATTATTTTCGCCAACTAAAACCAGCAAGCAATGCCATTCTTGCAGAATTGCAAAAAGCTTGTTGGTTGGCTCCGCCCTCAGTCCCGGGGCCTGCCGGCCCGCCCTCGCTGAAAATGATCCACCGGATCATTTCCCGGGCGCTGCGGGCCCCCTGAAAACCAGAGCAAAGCTCTGTGGTTATAGAGGATTTCCGCCTTATCCAGCACGACTTTCTAAAGCCCAGAAAAAGAAGAACTCCCTGCCCGGAAAAATGCTGTTCTTTGGCATTTCCTCTCCGTGCAGTGGTTTTCTTAGCGATCTTCCCGTTCGCTGCAATGTAATATTTTCCTTCCAGGAGAACGTCCCGCATCAGAATATCACAAACAATGTGCAAAAAATCCATGATAAAACAAAAGCATACAAAAAAGCTTGACAATAACATAACGTTGTTATAGAATACTTCCGGAACATCCATGAAAGGAGGTCGACCATGTCCGGAAAAGGGGACGCAACCAGGGAAAGGATCCATCAGGCCGCGCTGAAGGAATTTCTGGAAAAAGGGTTCCGGGACGCTTCCCTGCGCATCATCGTCAAAGAGGCGGGCGTGACCACCGGCTCCTTTTACTGGTACTATAAAAGCAAGGAAGATCTGTTCGCCGCGCTGGTCGGACCGTACTACGAGCATTTGCTGGGCATCTACCAGGAAACGCTGAACGCCTTCTGGCAAATGCCAAGGGAAGAGCAGAAGGAGCGCATGGGCGATACGGGCGGCGAAGGTATGGCCCAGATGCTGGAATACATGCACGCCCACAAGACAGAATTCCTGATCCTGCTCAAGGGCGCGGACGGCACGCCCTACGACAACCTGCTGCACGAGCTGACGGAACGGGAAGTGGCAGCCACGCATCAATTTAAAAAGAACGTGGCCTCCTTCCAGATCGCCCAGGGAGAAATATCTCCGGAAATGGAGCATATCGTCACCAGCGGCATGTTCCAGGGATTGTTTGAATTGCTTCTTCATGATATCCCCATCGAAACCGCCCGGGTTTGCGTACGGGAGCTGCATGATTTTTACACCGCCGGCTTCGCCTACACCCTGCGGATGCCCCTGCCGGAATACATGAAGGAGCGGTACGGCTCCCTTTGACCCCCCATAAAAGATTGGCCGACGAAGGTCGGCTTCTCTTAAGTTCAATGGTTAGATATAGCTAACAAGGAAGGATCGTGAGCGCATGCAAAAAGAAAAGAAGCCCTCCGCTTTCGGACGGCTGATGACCTACGCGGGAAGCTATCGGATACTGACGTACCTGTCCCTGATATTATCCGGCCTCAGCAGCATTCTGGCGCTGCTGCCCTTCGTGTGCATCTGGCGGATCATCAAGGAGGTACTGGAGGTCCGGCCCAACTTTTCCCAGGCGACGGGCATCGTGCGCAACGGCTGGCTGGCCGTGCTGTTTGCAGTGCTGGCGTGGCTGGTGTATATCGCGGGGCTGATCTGCTCCCACGGCGGGGCCTTCCGCACGGCGGCCAACATGAAAAAGGCGCTGCTTCGCCATATCGCCCGCCTGCCCATCGGCTTTGCGGATGAAATGGGCTCCGGCCGGGTGCGGCGCACAGTGACGGAGGTCACCGCCTCCACGGAAACGCTGCTGGCCCATAACCTGCCGGATATGGCCGGGGCCATCGTGATGCCGGTGTGCATGGTGGTGATGCTGTTCCTCTACGATTGGCGCTACGGCATAGCTTGCCTGGTTCCCGTGCTGCTGGGCTTTGCCGCCATGATGCGCATGGCCGGTCCCGCCATGCAGGAGGATATGCGGCAGTATCAAAACGCCCTGGAACGCATGAGCAACGAAGCGGTGGAATACGTGCGGGGCGTGCCGGTGGTCAAAACCTTTGGGCAGACTGTATTTTCCTTCCATCGGTTCAAAGCGGCCATCGACGATTACAGCAGCTTCTGCATGCACTACACCGTCGCCATGCGACGGCCCATGCTGACCTACACCGTGCTGATCAACAGCGCCTTTGCCTTTATTTTAGGGCTTACGCTGTTCCTCATCCGCGGGAACAATTATCAGATGGATATCCTGCTCAATTTCCTGTTCTATCTGATCTTTACCCCGGCCATCGCCACCACCATGAATAAAGTGATGTTCATGAGCGAAAACAGCATGAAGGTGCAGGACGCCGTGGCGCGGATGGATACCATCCTGGCCATCAAGCCTTTGCCGGAGCCGAAGCAGGCCCGGGAGCCCAAAGGCGCGTCGGTGGAGCTCAGGAATATTACCTATCGCTATGCCGAAGGCGCTCCGGCAGCCGTCCATCATCTTTCCCTGAAAGCGGAAAAGGATGAGATCATCGCCCTGGTGGGGCCCTCGGGCAGCGGAAAAACCACCGTGGCCGGGCTGATCTCCCGTTTCTATGATCCTGAGGCCGGGCAGGTGCTGCTGGGCGGCACGGACGTAAAGGATATCCCCAAGGAAACGCTGATGCGGCATGTGGCCTATGTATTCCAGGACAGCAAATTGCTCCGCCGCTCCATCGCTGATAATCTGCGCATCGCCAAGCCGGACGCCACGGAGGCGGAGATGCTGAACGCCCTGCGAAAGGCACAGTGCATGGAGATCATCGACCGCCTGCCCAATGGCATCCATACCGTGCTGGGCAGCCAGGGGACCTATCTGTCCGGCGGCGAGCAGCAGCGCATCGCCATTGCCCGTACCATGCTCAAAAACGCGGACGTGGTGATCCTGGATGAGGCCAGCGCCTTTGCCGATCCGGAATGCGAGGCGCAGGTGCAGCAGGCGTTCCAGGAAATGGCCAAGGGGCGCACGGTGATCATGATCGCCCACCGACTTTCCACCATACGCAACGCCGACCGAATCTATGTGCTCAGGAACGGCGAAGTATTTGAGCAGGGAAAGCACGCGGACTTACTGCAAAAGAACGGCCTTTACGCCGCTATGTGGGCTGAATACCAGAAAGCGGTGAACTGGAAGGTAGGTGAAGAAGCATGAAAAAGTATCTGATGCGCAGGTTTGCCCTGTCCGAAAAAGGCGCGAAGGACATGCTAAAGGCCATCGGCGCGGTGACGCTCTCCAATATTTCCCTGATGCTCCCGGTGTGGCTGCTGTTTGCCTTTACCGGCGATTATCTGGCGGGCGTCGCCGCCGAACGCTGGGGACTGTATCTGCTTGGCGCGGCCCTGTGCCTCGCCGTGATCCTGATCCCCAACTATTTGCAGTACAACGCCACCTTTTTCGCCACCTATGAGGAATCCGGCAAGCGCCGCGTATCCCTGGCGGAAAAGCTGCGCAAGCTGCCGCTCTCCTTCTTTGGCAAAAAGGATCTGGCCGATCTGACCGGCACCATCATGGCGGATTCCGAAACGCTGGAGCATGCCTCCTCCCACCAGATCCCCCAGTTTTACGGCAGCCTTTTATCCACCGTGCTGATCTGCGTTATGCTACTGCTATATAAGTGGGAAATGGCGCTGGCGGCCATCTGGCCCATTCCCATCGCGATCCTGATCGTGTTCGGCTCCCGAAAGATACAGGAGCGGTTCATCCGGCGTCAGTCCGCATCCAAGGTCCGGCTGGACGACGCCGTGCAGGAATTCATCGAAACCTCCCGGGATCTGAAAAGCTGCAACGCCGAGGACGCCTATCTGCAGGAATTGGACGCGAAAATCGACGACGTGGAAAAGAAGGCCATCGGTGCGGAGGTGGGGCAGGCGGCCTTCATTGTGTCCGCCCAGCTGATCCTTAAAATCGGCATCGGCACGGTGGCGGTGACGGGCAGCATCCTGCTGATGAAGGGGCAGCTGAACGTCATGCAGCTGTTCAGTTTCCTTTTGCTGGCTTCCAGGCTGTACGAGCCCATGAGCGCCAACCTGATCAATCTGGGCATGCTCAACCTGCTCTCCGTGCCAGTGGCCCGCATGAACGAAATCTATCACTGCCCGGAGCAGACGGGCAGCGCGGACTTCAACCCCCAGGGCTATGATATCCGCTTCGACCACGTGGGCTTTTCCTACGACGACGGCAAAACCGTATTGCGGGACGTATCCTTTACCGCCAGGCAGGGCCAGGTGACCGCCCTGGTGGGGCCTTCCGGCGGCGGCAAAACCACGGTATCCCGGCTGGCTGCCCGGTTCTGGGATATTGATCACGGAAAAATCACCGTGGGCGGGCAGGATATATCCAAAATTGATCCCGAAACGCTGCTGAGCGTCTATTCCATCGTATTTCAGGATGTGACGCTGTTCAACAACAGCATCCTGGAAAACATCCGCATCGGCAAAAAGGACGCCACGGACGCAGAGGTGCTGGCCGCGGCCAAGCTGGCCAACTGCGATGCGTTCGCCCTGAAATTGCCCCAGGGCTATGACACCGTGATCGGCGAAAACGGCAGCGAGCTCTCCGGCGGCGAGCGCCAGCGCATTTCCATCGCCCGGGCCTTCCTCAAGGACGCGCCCATCATCCTGCTGGACGAGGCCAGCGCCAGCCTGGACGTGGAAAACGAGACCGTCATCCAGGAAGCGCTGTCCCGGCTGATCAAGGATAAAACGGTCATGGTCATCGCCCACCGGATGCGCACGGTCAGCGGCGCCGATCAGGTGGTGGTGCTCTCCGGCGGCCGCATTGCCGAGGCCGGAAGGCCGGCGGACCTGATGCGCGAAAACGGCCTGTTCGCCCGCATGGTAAACACGCAGACAACAGGCCGGGATTGGGCCATCAGCGCGGGGAACATAGGCTGATTATCACCGGTTTGGCGTTTTCCCGTTCAATCGTACTGATCCAGGAAAGAGTATTCCTTTCCCTTGTATTTCCAGCCCACCATGGTATCCAGCTGCAGGGTATGGATGCTGGCAAAGATGTTGCGTTCGATGTTGGGATTGTCCCGTTTGAGCTGCTTCAATAATTGCTTGATCTCCTGCCGCTTACTGCCGCCCTGGCCGTTGTCGCACAGGGTGCAGTTTTCGGTAAAGCGGCAGGCGCACTGGATAAAGGAAAGCTCGTTGGCATTTTTCCAGGCGATGATATCCTCCTCGTGCACCAGATACAGCGGGCGGATCAGCTCCATGCCGGGAAAGTTCTTGGCTTTCAGCTTTGGGATCATGGCCTGCAATTGCCCGCCGTAAAACATGCCCATCACCGTGGTGCCGATCACATCGTCAAAATGGTGCCCCAAAGCGATTTTGTTGCAGCCCAGCTCCTTTGCCTTCTTATACAGGCAACCCCGGCGCATCCGAGCGCAGAGGAAACAGGGATTTTTATCCTGGCTGTTGGCGATCTCAAAAATATCGCTTTCAAAGATCGTATAAGGGATCTCCAGGAAACGGGCGTTGCTTTCCACCTTGCGGCGGTTCAGCTCGTTATAGCCCGGATCCATGATCAGGTATTCCACATCGAAGGGGATCTCCGAATGCCGATGCAGCATCTGCATCATTTTTGCCATCAGCATGCTGTCCTTGCCGCCGGAAATGCACACGGCGATCTTATCGCCGGGCTTGATCAGCTCGTAGCGTTTGATGGCCTTGCAGAATGGGCTCCACAGCTCTTCATGATAGCGGCGGACGATGCTCTGCTCTATTTTCTGAACGGGCGTAAAAGTACGGCTCATGGATTCAGCTCCCTGCAAACAAGATCAAAAATGTGAATAAACTCCTGCAATTCTTCCGCCGTTGTCAGATGGCTGAGGCTCAGACGAAAAGCCTCCAGCGCCTGGCGGCGGTTTTTTGTTACGGCGTATACCGCCCGGGAGGGCGTATTCTCCACCGAGCAGGCCGATTTGACCGATACGCATACCCCGCGGGCGTTCAATTGATCCCGCATGGCCGCGCCATTGACGCCCTCCACGCCGAGGTTCAATATATGCGGCACGGCATCCTCCGGGCTATGGATGCGCACGCCCCGGGCGGTCATCTCCTCCCGCAGCATGCGGTTCAGGCGGGAAACATCGGCGTTATTTTTCGCCATGTCCCGCAGGGCGGTTTCCAGCGCCGCCGCCAGCGAACAGGCCAGGCCTACCGCCGGGGTGCCGCTGCGATAAACGGAAGTGCTTACCCCGCCGTGGATCAGCGGCTCCATATCAACGTCCCGCCTTTTATACAGGATACCGCTGCCCGTGATTCCGCCGAATTTATGGGCCGAAAAGGCCGCCGTATCGGCCAGGGACAGATCAATGGGGATTTTGCCGGCGGCCTGGGTTCCGTCCACATGCAGATGGCAATGGGGAAAACGGCGGATGATCCGCGCGGCCTCCTCCACGGGCTGAACCACGCCCAGCTCGCTGTCCACGGCGCACAGCGTTACCAGTACGGTATCGGGACGCAGGGCGGCGGATAACGCCTCCGGATCGATCCGGCCATCCCGGCCGATGGGGAGCACGTCAATTTCGTATCCCCGCTCCTGCAGCGCCGTCAGACAGCCGCTGACCGAGGGATGCTCCAGGGGCGTGGTGACGATATGCCGACCGAAATGCCGGGCGGCGTATACGATGCCCTGGATGGCCGTATTGCTGCTTTCGCTGGCCCCGGAGGTAAAGATGATTTCATCCGGAAAAACGGACAGCAGCTCCGCCGTTTTTTCCCGCGCCGCGTCCATCCGCCGCTTGGCTTCCTCCCCGGCCGCGTGATGGGCGTTGGCGTTGCCGACGCACGCGCTTTCCGCATCGCAGAAAGCCTCCAGCGCTTCCGGGGACGGCGGCATATGCGCCGTATAATCCAGGTAGATCATCCCTTCGCCTCCAATAACCTATCATATTTATAGGTTTATCGCCGTCTATTGTACATCGGAACAGACAGAAAAGCAAGGAAGGATTAAAGAGGACGCATTTCCGTGCCGGAAACCGCCATGATTGCCGCATCCGGCAGTAGAACAGCCTATCCCATCATATTTTTATTTTGTTGACGCCCTTGATTGAAAACCGCAATTTATCATTGCAATCCAAAAGTTTTTTTGCTATACTGAATTTGTTGAAAACGGCTGGTTATATCAAAATGGAGGAACAACGCAATGTCCGTATCCTACAATAAATTATGGAAACTGCTCATCGACAAAGGCATGACCAAAACGCAGCTCATCAAAGCCGCCAAAATCAGCACCAACGCCATGGCCAAGCTGGGCAAAAACGAGGACGTGCGCGTGGAAACGCTGGTGAAAATCTGCGTGGCGCTGGGGTGTACCATGGATGATATTATGGAGATTGAAAAAGATACATAAACCATTTTGGGGAATTAAATAGAGTTGATTAGTCGGTTGGAAATCAATTAGTTGTTTATGATGTAATTTTATCAGTATCTACGATACAGGTTCCGAAGCTATCTATCATGAAATGAATGATTCGGCTGTACGCCGCCTCAATAATTGCTATGCTGTCCGTGCATCCGAAAATTTAGCTTATGATATTTCGATATCCGGTTGCAGCCGATGAAAATCGCGTCCATATGGAAAGAGGTTATAGTGAAGAGCTATATACAAAGGGTTGATGATATTCACAGATGAGTCTCTTTATTGCATAAAACAGGAATTGAATTATATTTGGAGGGCTACACATGACATATTTGGATAGGGCAAAGGCTGATGGATATGCATTTATCACCGGTAGTGAAGGAAAAGAATGGATTACATATGTCACATCTGACAACCACAAAGAAAAATACAGCGACCCGGAAGAAAAAGTCCGTGCTGAATTTTGGGCAGAGTTAATTTATGAATATGATTATCCTGCCAACCGCATTAAAGTTGAAGTGACTGTCCCAGACCGTGTACCCACGGACAGAGTAGATATTGTAATCTTCTCCGATGATGAATGCAAAAAACCTTACGCCGTAGTAGAGTGCAAAAAAGATGGTGTGACAGACGCAGAATTTTTACAAGCGATTGAGCAAGGTGTTGGAAATGCCACATGGGTAAAATTGCGCGCGAGTTATGTGGTTGTAATCGCTGGTGCTACTCGCCGTGTACTGGATTTTTCCAGTTTAGAAACCGGTATCTATGAACGCGAAAATAATATCATCGCTGACTTACCCAAATCCTATGGAAAACCTCAAGAATATCGTTTTTATAAAGGTGGATATTATAAAGATGATGATGGGAAAAAGAAGAACGCGCTGGATATCAAACCTGTTGCCAGGGAAGATTTGATTGCTGCCATTAAAAAATGCCACAACACGCTGTGGGGCGGCGGTCGCTTATCCCCGCCAACTGCATTTGGCGAATTATGCAAACTGATTTTTGTCAAGATCAGCGACGAGCAAAAGCCCCGAAAAAATGGCGATCCCTATCAGTTTCAGATCAAAACGCATGAACCTTCCTCAAAGCTGGCTGAACGCATCAACGCGCTCTATAATGAGCAGAAAGAAAAAGATCCGGAAGTATTTACAGAATCCATCAAAGTAGATGACCGGGTGCTTCGCACTGTGGTTTCTCACTTGGAAGCCATCAACCTGAACAAAACCGATCTGGATGTAAAAGGCGTTGCTTTCGAGCAATTCATGGACGGCTTTTTCAAAGGAGATTTTGGGCAATACTTTACACCTCGCCCTATCATTGAATTTGCAGTAAAAATGATGAAGCCCGAGCATGATTGGGATGTGCTGGACCCAGCATGCGGTTCCGGCGGATTTTTGCTTCATGCCTTGGATTACATGAGAACACAGGCCAAAGAATTCTATGACAAAGAAACGCAGCCTGTGGAACATTTCAACTATTGGCATGATTTTGCCAAAGAACACCTATATGGTATTGAAATCAACGATGAAATTGCCCGCGTAGCGAAAATGAACATGATCGTGCATGATGACGGGCATACAAACGTCATCAGCTTTGATGCGCTGGACAGCATCGATAAAATGCACGATCATAATCGTGGTTTTGCAAAAGACAAATTTGATTTGATTCTAACCAATCCACCTTTCGGTTCGACCATTAATAAAGCGGAAAAGCCCTATTTATCCACCTATGAGTTGGGTAAAGTAAAGGATGCAAAAGGAAAAGAGAAGGATCGTCCACGGCAAAGCTCGGAAATCTTGTTTATCGAACGGATTTGGGAATTTCTGAAACCTGGCTCCGGAAGAGCGGCCATCGTATTGCCAGATGGCGTATTGACCAATAGTTCCTCCCAATATGTCCGAGATTTTATTCTGGAGAAGTTCCAGCTCTTGGCTGTGATCAGCTTGCCGCAGCATGCTTTTGCTCACTTTGGCGCTGGTGTCAAAGCATCCATAATATTTTTGAGGAAGCGGAATACCTCTGAAGAGCCGGACGAAAATGAAGCAATTTTCATGGCATCGCCTGAATTAATCGGATACGATGCAACAGGAAGAAAAACTGAATCCCAATTTGATGAAATTATAACGCAATACGAAGCCTTTCAGGACGACCCCACACCTTTTTTCGTATGACCCCCGACGCAGACGACCTTTGTGTCTTTGCTATTAAGCGGGGGGATTTGGAAACAAGGCTTGATACACATTTTTATTTGCCTTTCTTTCAAAATATCTCACATATAATAAAAGAAAAACCTTATTATCGTCTTGAAGAAATAGTTGAATTCTCAAATGATACAACGGATTTTTCCGAATTTGACGGTGAGTATTTTGAGTACCTTGAAATCTCTGGCATTTTACTTGGATTGAACCAGTATAAAACAACAAAAACTGAGATCAAAAAAGCGCCAAGCCGGGCAAAAAAGAAAACACGGGCTGGAGATATTGTTGTATCTTTAACACGTCCACATCGCGGCGCTATTGCCATCATTAATGATAGTGAAATAATCGCTTCCACTGGGTTTTCCGTTATTCGTGAAATCAAACCTATTATAAACAAGAATTGGTTGCTTTACACCTTGCTATGCAAGATATGCTTACAGCAAATGTTACAAAGAAGTAGCGGCGGAAACTATCCTGCTTAATCGAAGACGAATTGAAAAAAATATATATCCCTTACATAGATTATTCTGTCCAGTTGAAGATGGTATCAGCATTGGAACTCAGCTTATACCAAAAGAAAAGAAAGGAAGCGCAAGCGTTTGATTTATTGGATGATTTTAAAAACAAAGTTTCCATTCACTACTCGCTTCAATCTTCACAGCAAAAGAAACTATGCATCGCAATAAAATTTAGCCAGATGGATGGGGTTATTGACACTAAACGTCATATGACCAAAAGGACTGCAAGTTCGATATGCATAAATGATATCTGTGATATAATTGACGAGAAAATAAATGCTTATAAATACGGATGCAGCATTATTGATTGGATACGTATAGATGATTTACCAAATAATCCTCTTGATATTGAAACAGTTAGAACTGTCCCCGCAAATACTTTAGACGGCACCTTTTTTGAGGTTAAAGAAAACGATATTTTAGTTGCAAGGCTTGGCCCTACAATATTGAATCAAAAGATTGTAATGATACGAGAAATAAAACGTACCACATTGGCATCGTCTGAGTTCTTGGTATTACGGTGTAAAAACGGTTATAATCCAGAGGCAGTTATGGCTATTCTGAAAACTGGATACTACCGCAATCTCATGTATGCTAATGCACGTGGTTCAACCCCAAGCCGTTATCGATTAAGCCGAGAAGATGCGCTCGCTTTGCCATTTCCCGATATTCGAGCGTATCAAAACGAATTGGCAAAAGAATCTTTTTCTATCAGAAATGAAGTAATATCTCTACGCAATGCAGCTATTAGAGGATGGGAAACGGCTAAAGAACGATTTGAAAAGGAATTGTTGAGAGAAAAATAACGTAAAATCCGCAAGATTCTCTTTCGGATAAAACCTTGACTTTTCCATCTTGAAACTGTAAAGAGCCTGAAAAGACAGCCAATAAAAAGAGCAGAAATACAAAGCCATGAAAATCGCCATTCTATCCGATACCCATGATCTCCTTCGGCCGGAGGCGCTGGCATGCCTGCCGGGCTGCGACTGCATCCTCCACGGCGGGGATATCAGCAGCCAACGCATATTGGATCAGCTTGCGCAGTTCGCCCCGGTCAAAGCGGTGCGGGGCAACAACGATAAAGAATGGGCGGAGGGCCTGCCGGTCAGCCTGGATTTTGAAGTGGGCGGGCTGCGGGTGTACATGACCCACAAAAAGAAAGATCTGCCCAAGGATCTGTCGCCCTACGACCTGGCGATCTTTGGGCATTCCCACCAGTACAGCAGCGCGTGGGTCGGTCATGCCGGCGCAGACCGGCGTACACTGCTGCTGAACCCCGGCAGCTGCGGGCCGCGGCGGTTCCATCAGCCCATCACCCTGGCCCTGCTGACCGTCACGGACGAGGGCTGGCAGGTGAAGCGCGTCGATCTCCCCCACGCGCCCCGGGAAGCCGCGCCCAAAGCGGCGCAGGGCAATATCAAGCGTCAGATCGAAATCGTGATGAAGGAAACAGAAAAGGGAAACGGCGTCACCTTCATCGCCGAAAAGTACGGCTTTGATCCGGCGCTTACGGAGCAGATCGCCCGGCTGTACCTGACCCACCCCGGCGTTACGGCGGACGGGATCATGACAAAGATGGGGATATAAGCATATGAATACCATTGGATCGATTGCGGCGGCGCTGGCCTTGCTGAACCTGTTTTCCTTCAGCCTGATGGCCTTCGACAAGCGCTGCGCCAAGGCTGGAAAATGGCGCGTGCCGGAAAAGACGCTGTTCTTAGCGGCAGCCTGCTTTGGCGCGCTGGGCGGCGTGCTGGGGATGCAGCTTTGCCGCCACAAGACAAAGCATTGGTATTTTAGGGTATTCTTTCCCCTGATGCTGGCCGCGCAGATCGCGCTGCTGGCCTGGGGCTATGGGATGTGGTTGCGGCCATGAGGATTTATATTGACGCCGACGCCTGCCCGGTGACGCGCATCGCGGAGGACGTCGCCCGGGAGCATGGCATTCCGGTGACGCTGCTGTGCGATACCAACCACGCACTCACGTCGGATTACAGCCAGATCAGGGTGATCGGTGCGGGCGCCGACGCGGTGGATATCGCGCTGATCAATCTCTGTCGGCAGGGCGATATCGTGATCACCCAGGATTACGGTGTGGCGGCGCTGGCCCTGGGCAAGGGGGCCCGGGCCATCCATCCCAGCGGCAAACGGTTCACGGACGGCAACATCGACGGCCTGCTGATGGACCGCCATCTGTCAAAAAAGGCCCGCCGCAGCGGAAAGCATCACTTGAAAGGGCCCGCCAGACGCACCCCGGAGGACGACCACCGATTTGCCGAAAGCCTGGATCGGATGATCACAGAAGCAAAAGAGGAGAATACATGGATATTCGAGAAGTGACTTTGACCGATGACGTGCTCAAGCGGCTGATCGCCTTATCCCGGGATTGGGAAGCGAAGCAAAGCTGCCATGGCTATCGCGCCAACCAGCGGGAGGACATTGCAGGCAACCGCATTTTCTTGGCGCAGGAGGGCGAAGAAATCATCGGCTATCTGTTCGGAAAGGGATTTCAATCGAAAAACATGCGTTCCATCATGCCGGAGGGCAGCGCCTGCTTTGAGGTGGAAGAATTGTATGTGACCCCTGCCCGGCGCTCCCGGGGCGTGGGCAGGGCGCTGTTTGAATATGCGGCCGGCGCTGTGCGCCCAGAGGCTGATTACATGGTGCTGAGCACCGCCACAAAGAACTGGCGGTCCATCCTGCACTTTTACCTGGAGGAGCTGGGCATGGAATTCTGGAGCGCCCGGCTGTTCAAGCGGATCGGAGGGGATGCCCCGTGATCCGCCCCATCGTTCATGATCCCCTTTTCCTGGCGCAAAAATCCGAGCCCGCCACCGAAGCAGACCGGCAAATCATCACTGATTTGCTGGACACCCTGCGGGCCAATTTGGACCGCTGCGTAGGCATGGCGGCCAATATGATCGGAGAGCGCAAGCGCGTCATCGCATTCTGCAGCGGGCCCATGCAGATGATCATGATCAATCCGAAGATCACGGCAAAATCCGGGCCTTACGATGCCGAGGAGGGCTGCCTGTCCCTGGCGGGCATGCGGAAAACCATGCGCTATCACAGGATCACGGTAAGCTATCAGGATCAGTCGTTCCGGCCCCGCACGGGCGAGTTCACGGGATTCACCGCCCAGATCATCCAGCATGAGATCGACCACTGCGACGGGATATTGATCTGACAAAAGAGAAAGAAGGTTTACATTGTACCGCTACATCGCCTTTGACGTGGAAACGCCCAACCGGTATAACGACCGGATGAGCGCCATTGGGATCTCTGTGATCGAAAACGGAGCGATCACGGAGGAGTTCTTTTCCTACGTGAATCCGGAGACGGGCTTTGACGACTTTAATACGCGTTTGACCGGCATTGACGAAGCCACTGTGGCCGGCGCGCCCACCTTTCCCGCGCTTTGGGCAAAGATCGAACCGCTGATGTCCTCCGGCATCCTGGTGGCGCACAACGCCGTATTTGATATGGGCGTATTGAAAAAATGCCTGCAGGACTACGGCATTGCATGGAAAAGCTCGGTCAAATACTGCTGCACCGTGCAGATGGGCCGACGGCTGGTTCCCGGCATTTCCCACAGGCTGAACGTAATGTGCGATCACTACGGCATCGCGCTTGACCATCACCAGGCCGACAGCGACAGCCGTGCCTGCGCCGAGATCCTGCTGCGGTATTTTGCGGCGGGCGCGCAGGAGCGGGATTTTATCAGGACCTATCGATTGATATAAAAACAGGAGGTTTTTATGAAAATACTGGTGATCGGCGGCACCGGCGTGATCAGCCGGGCCATCATTTCCGAGGGCATCAAGGCCGGGCACGATATGATCGCCCTCAACCGCGGCCTGCGCAAGGTCAATTTTGCCGTGGAGCCGCAGACCATCCTGGCCGATTGGAGCGACGCCGCGGCCTTCCGGGAAAAAACCGCCGGCATTTCGGCGGACGTGGTGATCGATATGCTGTCCCGCACCCGGGAGGATACCCAACGCACGCTGACCTGTTTTGGCGGAAGTACCCGTCAATGGATCTTCACCTCCACCACCTCCGCCTACCGCAAGCCCTATACCTGCTATCCGATCCGGGAGGCTGACGCCCGGCCCTGGGACAACCCGGCCTTTTCCTATGCCTTTGGCAAGGCGCGGATGGAAGCCTGGCTGTTTGATAAAATGCGGGAGATCGACGCGCCTATCACCATCATCCGCCCCTCCCTGACCTACGGCGAAGGCTGCGCCAATATCGGCGTGCTGCGGCAAAACGCAAACATCGTCCGCCGCATCCGGCAGGGCAAGCCGCTGCTGCTCTATGACGATGGTAAAACGGTGTTCACCTTCACCTTCGCGCCCGACCTGGCCCGGGGATACCTGGCCTGCTGCCTGAATCCCGCCGCATACGGCCAGGATTTTCACATCACCAGCCGCAACGCCGCCGATATGGAAACCTATTACCGCGCCTTTGGAAAAATCGTCGGCAGCGAGCCGCGCTTCGCGTACCTGCCCAGCAAAACGCTGTTTGATCTCGATCCCCGGCAATTTGATCATATCTGGTATGAAAAGCGGTTTTCGCATATCTTTTCCCTGGATAAGATCAAACAGGCCGCGCCGGACTGGGAGCCGCAAATTTCACTGGAGGACGGCCTGCGCCACATGATCGCCTGGTGGGAGGCGCAGCAAATATCCCCGGACGCCGAAAAGAACGCGCTGGAAGACCGGCTGTGCGCGCGGGCCAATTGGGATCAAGGACTGCCGGGAACAGATCGCGTTTAACGAAATCAGGCTGCATGAACATACGCTCCCGGACGCTTTATACTGAGCCATGATTAAAATCATATAAACAGGAATTTGACGGGGAGACGTTCGAGGCCTCCGCGGCCTCGAGCTCTGCGGCAGGGGCCTTCGCCCCCTGCACCCATTCCGGCGAACAAGGTAGACGATACTATCAAGCAATTTCCGCCAGTCTATTGGATAGATTGTCGCAAAGAGGCCGTCTGAGGCAAAGAAAAAGCAGGCTGCCGTCTGATATGAGCAAGCTCAATCAGCCGTCATCCTGCTTTTTCGGGATTGCTGCGCAATCCTCAGCCCGCTTCGCGTGCCTACCTCAGACTGGGTTGTGTGATTATAAAGCTTTTATACGTCACCGCACCGGAAATGACGGCGGCTTGCCGACGTCAATGACGCGTTAGCGTCATAGCGATCATACAAAAATCGCAGACCGAGCTTGCTCGAGTCTGCGCATTTTTTGTTGATCGCGTATTTCCGGTGCGCTCTTTGCGCCAACCCCATTCCAATCAACTGCGGGAAGTTGCCTGTTTACGACGCCAACTTACATCCGCAACTGGCGGGTCCAGGGTGGGCCTCCCCACCCTGGCAGGGTTTTTAAGGGGCAGCGCTCCTTAACGTTCCCCTCCCCGTCAAATTTCTGTTTTTGAGCGTACACTTTTATTAGGGTTTAGATTGGCGGATAACAGTCCGCAGAGCAAAGCTCGAGCGGCGCGGCGACCGTTTTGACGGCACGGTCAAACCGCGCCGCTTGCATCCACTAAGCGCTTGATGGTCTCCCAATCGAAGCAGCGGGTATACCCTTTTCCGGGAAGTTCGCAGCGCTGATTCCACGGACGGTCAAACACCATGACCTTCAAATCGGGCAGATGCGCAAAAAACCGAAACGCGGCCGGCGAATCCTCTACGGCGTAATCAAAGTGCATTTTGTAATAATCCTCGAGCTCCAGGCTGAAATCGCTGTTTTTGATAAAGCTGTCCCGCCCATATTTATTGAGACAGTACAGCGGGATGCGCTCCAGCCCATGCTCATCCAGCCATGCCCGCGAGGGCTCGTAAGCGCTGTAAGGCCGTCCGGTAATGATGGACACGTTATACCCGCTGTCCAGCCAGCGGTTAACGGTCTGGGACGCGCCTATCGTTTCCTCAAAAGACAGGAGCGCTTCCGGCCGGTGCGCCGCTATCATCATCCGCTCATACTGCGCATCGGTCAGGCAAAATGATTTTTGCAGGTTAAAATGCCGGATATCCGCATACGGGATATCCTTTCCGAACATCTTCGCCACAAGCCCGGAGAAATACCGCCCGGTCTCGCAAAGGCAATCGTCAAAATCCACGTAAATATTCATATTCTGTACGCATCCTGTCTCATACGCAAATTAAAAAGCGCTTTTCCGCATCCGCACGCCGCAGCGGCGCGCTGCTTTTACGCGCAACGCAATCAAAGCAATCCCTCGGCCAAAAGCATTTCAAGCACCCTGGCCTCCCGCTCAAACATCATCGGGTTATAGGGGCTTTCCGCAACGCTTCGGTTCTTTTGAATGGCGAGGGAAGGCTCCACAAATTCCAGCTGATACGCTTCCCCCGCTTCATAATCGTCCAGATCCTGCGCAACCAATCGGCTTTCAGCGCTGCAGAGATAATAATAATTATCCTGGACAAAGCACTCGGTTTTATCCTGATCGCTCCTTTGGATGCGATGGACATAGCCGTACTCTTTTACGCTTTCGGGCGGAATGATCAGCCCCGCTTCCTCCCTTGTTTCGCGGATCATGGCCGCGACCGGGCTTTCGCCGTTTTCAATGCCGCCGCCCGGAAATTTATAGTAATCATATTTCAGGCTGTGGATCATGGCAATTTTGCCGTTCCTGATGACAATGCTCCTTGCCGAATTGCGCGTAAAGGTGCGCGTGCACTGCGCATAATCCTTTTGATCCATTTCAAACAGTAACCGCATGCTTCTCCCTCTCCGCCGTCTTTGTTTTCCGCTCTTCTCATATGCGCCATGCCCGCGGCAGCGGGCGCGGCCTTACAGCTTTCCGTTCTCCCGCAGGGCTTCTTCCGCCAGATCGATGCAGGCGCAGATCAGGGCGTCGCAATGGGCTTTTTTTACCTCTCCCCGGGCGGCGCTGGCCGCAAGCAGTTCCTTGCAGTTGATCATGCCGTCGTGGGCCGACCGCACCCGGCGGATAAACTCATTGGAAATGGCCGCGTCATCCAGCCCGGCCAAGCCCAGCGCCATCAGGCCGCCGGTAACGGCGCCGCAGACCGAACCGATCTGCATACCGCCCCGGAAATAGGTGGCGGCCCGCATGGCGGCCTCCTCATCGTACCCCGCATCTCCGGCGAATACCGTTACCACCGCCTGGGCGCAGTTATAGGCCGGCCTTCCGTCGGGGCCGAAACGGCCGCGGCGCTCCATGGCCAAATCTGTGTATTTGCTCATATTCTTCCTCCGATCGTCCCAATATTCTGTTTGGCGGCTTTTCCTGTACCAATTCATCCGCCAGCCTGTTCAGCTGACCAATTTTCTATATTTTCGGATTGTCCATAAAAGGTTGCATTTCAAGCGCCGTTTTGCCTGTGCTTGGTTGCTTTCCAAATTCGATTGGGGAAAACCGCGCCAGCCAAGTCTTTTCATGCTAATCCAATATTATTATACACAAACCGCTTTCAAGTGTCCACAAATAGGCAATAAAGGTTTTCGCTGTCTTCTACTGCGGAATTTTCCATGAAACAGGGGTTCATGCATGCCTCGCTCTGCACCGTCTGTCAAAGATGAAATCAGTCATAAAATCCCTCCGCCATACGCGCATACGTCCATGGCGGAGGGATTATTTATTTGATTGATGAAAACGCGCTATTCCTTTTTGGCGGCCTGAACGTCCTTCATTTTCCGCTTGCCGCGGTTGCTCAGGATCACGCTCTGCAGCAGGATGAACAGGCCCAGCATGGCGCCGTTGGCCATCTCCTGCCACCAGGATTCGTTCAGTGGGCTCAGCGCAATGATCTTCTGAATGGTGGCCAGGATCATGGTGCCAAAGAAGGTACCGATCACATTGCCCACGCCGCCGGTCAGCAGCGTGCCGCCGATGATGGAGGAGGCGATGGCGTCCATTTCGCTGCGCATGGCCACGCTGGCGTTGCCCGCGGGCTTGTGCATCAGGAAAACGAAGCCTGCCAGGCCGCTGAGCAGCCCGCTGATCACATAGCTCCAGAACCGGGTGCGCTTCACATTGATGCCCAGCATCAGAGCGCTCTGCTGATTGCCGCCCAGGGCGTAGATATGGCGGCCCAGCTTCATGTAGCGCAGCATCAGGAATACCGCAACGACCACGCACAGCGCCACGATGGCGCCTATTTCCAGCTTGGCCGCGATCAGGTTTCCGTTCTTGGCGGTATAGCCCAGGAAGGGGAAGGCCGCCTTGGTCTTTACCAGGGCCAGGAAGCCCTCATGGGTGACCTTCACGGGATTGGCGGACAGAATGGTGGTCAAGCCCCGGGAGAGGAACATGCCCGCCAGCGTGACGATGAAGGGCTGGATCTCCAGATAGCTGATCAGGAAGCCCTGGAGCAATCCAAAGGCCAATCCGATACCCAGCGCCAGCAGGAAGGTCACCAGGATGCTGAGGGTGCTGTTCCCGATGCCGTTGCTATTCAGGAAGATGGCGCAGGCCATGACCGTGAGGCCGATGACGCCGCCCACGCTGATATTGATGCCGCCGCCGATCATGACGATGGTCAGGCTGCAGGAGATGATGATCAGCGCCGCGTTATCGTTGAGCAGGTCAAAAAGCTGCTGCGTCCGCAGGAAGCCGCCGCCCATGAAGATCATGGCCGCGGCGTACATGACCAGGAAGATGCCGATGGTGATGGTCATCAGCAGCTGGGAATCTGTAATGGGCTCCCGGCGCCTGCCCCGTTCATTTTGTTTGAGCGACATTTAATTCGCCCCCTTCCCAGCCGCGGCCGGCGCGCTGCCGGAGCGGATGCGGCTCCACAGAGCCACCAATTTGCTCTTGACCACGGGCGAGCCCGCCATCACGATGATGATGATCACCACGGCCTTATACGCCTTGATGTTCACGGGGTCGACGCGCATGGCCAGCAGCGTGGTGGTGAGCATTTGGATGATGTACGCGCCCAGGATGCTGCCGATCAGCCGGAAGCGCCCGCCGCCCAGGTTATTGCCGCCGATGGCAACGGCCAGGATGGCGTCCATTTCGATATCCACCAGCAGCGTTTTGAGGCTCACCTGGCCCATGCGGCTGGTGCCGATGATGCCGGACACCGCCACGCATACGCCCAGGATCACAAAGGAAATCATCTTGATGGCGATTGGATTGATGCCATTGAGCCGCGCGGCGCCCTGATTGACGCCCACTGATTCGGTGTACAGCCGCAGCGTGGTGAATTTAAAGATGGCCGCCAGGATCAGGCCCACCAGGATCACGCCGAACACTGGCGTGGGGATCGGGATGCCCGGGATGGTCATGCCCATGGCGCTGATGATGGGGCTGTCGATCTGCGGCGTGGCGCTGCCCACGATCCAGTAAGCGATAGAGCGGCCGCAGGAGAACAGGATCAGCGTGGCGATCATGGGCTGGATCTTAAATACCGATACCAGCGCGCCGTTGAAGGAGGTAAAAAGCACAGTGACCAGACAGCTGACCAGCAGCGCCAGCAGCACCGTCCAGATGGTGATGCCGGAAAATGCCTTGAGCACGATGACGAACATGCTGCCCGATATGGTGCCCACAGCGCCCACGCTGATATCCTGGCCGCCGCAGGCCGCGGTGACCAGGGTCATGCCCATGGCGATGATGGCCAGTTCGCTGGCGCTGTCGATAATGCTGATGACATTGCCGGTCAGCACCTTATTGCCGCTGTTGTTCACCGCCAGGCTGATGGAATAGAAGCCCGGATCGCGGATCAAATTGAACAGGAGCAATATGGCCAGAGCGATCAGCGGGATCAGCAGCTGGCCTACGCCCTTCCCCTTATTCTTCTTATTCATTGCTGTTCACCTCCCGCGATGGTCTTCATGATATGCGCCTGGGTCAGCTCGTCCCCCGTCAATTCGCCCACGATATTGCGGTCCCGCATGACGATCAGGCGGGAGCAGGTGCGCAGCATCTCCTCGATTTCGGAAGAAATGAAGGTAACGCTCATGTTTTCCTCCGCCAATTTGAGCACCAGCTTCTGGATCTCCAGCTTGGTGCCCACGTCGATCCCGCGGGTGGGCTCGTCCAGGATCAGATAATCGGGGTGGGTCAGCAGCCACCGGGCCAGGATCACCTTCTGCTGGTTGCCGCCGGACAGGCTGCCCACCGGCGTATCCTTGCTGGCGGTCTTGATATTCAGCGCCTTGATGTATTCGTCGGCAAAGGCTTCCATTTCGCTCCTGCGCATGGGGCGGAAGAATCCACGCATCACCTGCAGCGCCAGGATGATGTTATCCCGTACGCTCAGATCGGCGATGATGCCGTCCCGCTTGCGGTCCTCGGGCAGGTAGCCGATGCCGTTCTTCATGGCGTCGTGGGGCTTATTGATCCTGACTTCCTTGCCGCGCATGCGCACCTTGCCGCCGGTCACCCGGTCGGCGCCAAAGATGGCGCGAACGCTCTCGCTGCGGCCCGAGCCCAGAAGGCCGGTGAAGCCGTTTACCTCGCCCTTGCGGATATGGAAGTCAAAGGCCTTGCTCTCCGCGCTGGAAAGCCCGGCGGCTTCGTAGACCATCTCCTCCCCGGGCGCGCTCTTTTGACCAAACTCCTCCATTTCGGCCAGATCGTTCAGATCCTTGCCCATCATCTTGGCCACCAGCTCCACCTGAGGCAGATCGCGGACCAGGTATTCGCCCACCAGCTCGCCGTTGCGCAGCACCGTGATCCGATCGCTGACCGCATACACCTGCTCCAGGAAATGCGTCACAAAGATGATACCTACGCCGCGGTTTTTCAGATCGCGCATCAGCCCAAAGAGCATCTCCACCTCTTTTTCATCCAGCGAGGAGGTGGGCTCGTCCAGGATGAGCACCTTGCAGTTCATATCCACGGCACGAGCGATGGCCACCATCTGCTGCACGGCCAGGGAGCAGGAGGACAATTCCTGCTTGGGCCGGGCCGGAATGCCCAGATTGTTCAGGATCACCGCGGCCTTTTTTTCATAATCCTTCCAGTGCACGATGCTCCCCTCGGTCCTGCCGATGAACATATTCTCGGCCACCGTCAGGTTGGGGCACAGCGTGATCTCCTGGTAAACGGTGCTGATGCCTGCGTTTTGGGCGTCCTGGGGAGAATGGATATGGGCCTCTCCTTCAATGCCGTCCACGTGGATGCTGCCGCCGTCCTTTTCATGCACGCCGGTCAGCACCTTGATCAAGGTTGATTTGCCCGCGCCGTTCTCGCCCATCAGGGCGTGGATCTCGCCCTTGCGCAGGGTAAAATCCACATTGTTCAGCGCCTTTGTGCCCGGAAACTGCTTGCAGATCCCGCGCATGGTCAAAACCGCGTCGCCTTGCATCTGGGTTCGCTCCTTCCAAGTAGAAAATGGATTTGAAAGAAGCGCGGTATGAACGCACTTTCTCGTTCATACCGCGCCTTGGTTTTATGCGTTCATTATTCGCCCAGGCCGTAGGTGGCGATGTCTTCCTCGGTGATGGTGCGGGCGTCGAAGCCCTTCTCATCGTTGATGATCTGCTTGAGCTCGTTCAGGCCTTCGATTTCGCCGCCGGCCTGCAGGGTCTTGATCATCTCATCGATCAGGGCCGCCTGGAAGGGGCTGCACTGACCATCGTAGTTCCAGTTGCCGGCCAGCAGTTCCCGCAGGGCCCACTTGTTGCAGTCAAAGCCCATCACGATCACGTCGCCGTCCACGCCATGGGTGATGCCGTTGGCGTCCAGAGCAGCCACAACGCCCTGGGCCATGCCGTCGTTCTCAGCGTACACGATGTTGAACTTTTCACCGGCGTTGATGGCAGCCTCGGCGATCTTGCGGGCCTCGTTGGGATCCCAGCTGTCGCCGCCGGTGCCTTCGCGCACCATGGTCCACTTTTCATCAGCTTCGCACTTTTCCTGCAGGGGCTCGGAGCGGCCGATCTGCGCGGCGCTGCCCAGCTGGCCCTGGATATGCAGAACGTTGTACTCCTCCAGGCCCAGGCTCTCCAGCCAAGCCACGGCGGTGACGCCCTCATTGCGCATGTCGGACACGACGGCGGCAGTGTAGAGCTCGGGAGCGCAATCGATCATGCGGTCAAACAGGAACACGCCGATGCCGGCTTCCTGGGCGGCTTCCAGCGTCTCGTCCCAGCCGGTGGTTTCGGCGGCGGACACCAGGATGTAATCCACGCCCTCGGTGATGAAGGTGTTGGCGGCTTCCAGCTGCTTATCGGCGGTGGGAGCGGTGACAAACTTGGCGTCATAGCCGTTCTCGGCGGTAAACACGGCATACAGGTCGTTTACGTTGGCTTCACGATAGCCGGACTCGGCGGGATCCAGATTGATGATGCCGACCTTGACAGCCTCGTCGGCATGAGCGACGGCAAACAGGCCGGCGCACAGCAGCAGCACCAGAACCAGGGACAGAATCTTTTTCATGGGGACTCCTCCTTTAATATGTTGAGATCGTACCGGATCTCCCTTTAGGATAAAAATACACCGTTTTAGACAAAATGAAAATACATAATTCTCTTCTTTCGGTATAAATTTATCGCGTTTTTTCAATCCTTCCGCCATCTGGGTAAAAATTATATTACTGTGGTTCGTTTTGATTTTGCGCCCGGTACTCGCTGGGCGTGATGCCCAGGTTTTTCTTGAACAGATAGCTGAAATAATGGCCGTCGTTATATCCAACGTCCAGGGCGATCTGCGCGCTTTTTTTGTCCGTGGAGGCCAGCAGCTCCTTCGCTTTGTTCAGGCGCAGCCAGGTCAGGTATTCGGTAAAGGTCTTGCCGCTCTCCTGGGCAAAAACCGTGGAAAATCGGCTTTCGCTCATGCCCACCGCCCCGGAAACGTCCTTGAGCATCAGGCTGGAATCGGCAAAATGCTCGGCCATGTACAGCTTGGCCTTGGCCGTTACGGTGCGGGCGCCGCCGCCGTCCCCCGCGTCGCCAAAATCCCTTGCGCCCACGATCAGCGGCTGATCGCTCTCCTGATCGGCCAATATGTGCCGGATATGCGCGGCGCTTTTCATGCTGCGGAGGAGCTGGGTGGGCGAAGTCACCGTTTCTCCGATGCTGACGCGGATCCTGATGCAGCCGATGCGCTCCAGCTCGGTCACGCAGGAGGAGGCGAAGGCGTAGGCCCGCTCCTCCACGTCGCCGTCGCTGTCCCCCAGCATCAGCACCCGGCCGCCCGTGCGGATACCGGTCACAAAAACGGTGCCCCCGCCGCTCTCCGCCAATTCACGCAGCGCGGCCACGCCCCGGTCGACCGGCTCGAACGCCGTATCGATCACCGCGTAACGGTTGGCCGTCAAATGCACGCCCATGCTGCGCAGCTGGCTGACCACGTTCAGGGCGTCGGATTCCGCGGCGTCCTCGGAATACAGCGTGCTGAGCAGCTTTTCCCTGACAAATTCCCGGTCGTTTTCCACGCGGGAACGCAGCCTTTCCAGGCGAGTGCGCTCCTCCTGCTCAGTCTGCACCAGGGCGCTGACCCGATCCAGCACCTGGCGCAGCTCCCGGGCCGTGATGGGCTTGAGCAGATACTCCTTGACGCCCAGCTGGATCGCCTGCCGGGCATAGTCAAACTCATCGTAGCCGCTCAGGATCACGATGCCGATCCAGGGCATCTGCTGCCTGACCACGCGGCACAGTTCCAGCCCGTCCATGAAAGGCATGCGGATATCGGTGATCAGGATATCCGGCTTGGTATCGCGGATCATCGACAGGGCGATCTCCCCGTCCGGCGCTTCGCCCACCAGCTGATAATCGGTTTCCTGCCAGGGAAAGGAATTGCGGATCCCCTCCCGAATGACGATTTCATCGTCAGCCAGAAAGACTTTCATCATATTCTATTTCCTCCTTGGTGCGGCAGGGCACGCGGAACCGCACCGCCGTGCCATCGGGCCCGCTTTCGATCTGGAGCCCTTCCGGCTGATTGTAATACAGGCGGATGCGCAGGTTCACATTCACCAGTCCGAAGCCGCGCACGCCGGAATTGGAAGCCAGCTGCTTTTCATCCATGCGTTCCCGCAGCGCGGCCAGGGTCTGGGCGTCCATGCCCTTGCCCGTATCGCTGACGGCAAATACCAGCATGCCGTTTTCCATCCGGCCCGTCACCCTGATCGCGCCGCCGCCCCGCTTGTATTTGATGCCGTGGTACAGGGCGTTTTCCACCAGGGGCTGCAGCAAAAGCTTCAATATATAATATTGGTCCATCTCGTCGGGAATGTCTATTTCGTAATTCAGGATATCGCGGTACCGGGTCTTTTGAATGCTCAAATAACCCATGATATGCTTCTTTTCCTGGCTGATGGGGATCCAGTCCGCGCCGGAGGACAGGCTGATGCGGAAAAAATCGCTCAGTGCGCGGGTCAATTGTATGACCTCCTGCTGTTCGCCGGCCTCGGCCTTCCATACGATGGCGTCCAGCGTATTATACAGGAAGTGCGGATTGATCTGGGCCTGCAGCGTGCGCAGCTCAGCCTTTTTCATGTTGCGCTCATCCCGGATGCGCTGCTGCATCATGGCGGCCAGGTTGTCGGCCATCACGTTCACCTGACCGGTGAGCCTGTACATTTCCTCCACCTTGGTAACGGGCAGGCGGGCACTCAGATCGCCCTCGGCCAGCCGGGCCGTTGCGCTTTCCAGCTTTTCAATGGGCTCCCGGACAAAGCGAACGGTGCCCTGGGCCGTGCGGTTCGCGATCACCAGCGTGATCAGCACCAGCATGAGCTCGGCGGCGGCCGCGATAAATACCACGCGATTCAGCGACGCGCTCATGGCCGCGGCAGAATTGATTTCACCGGTGATATAGTCGTTGAGCATGCTGACCACAAGCTCGGCCACGTTCCGGACTTCGCTGAGCACCTTTTCGTTGGCGATCACCTGCTCGCCCCGTTTCAGGTTGTCCCGGATCCGGTTCACATACTGGGTCAGCGTATCCATGGTGCGGCGGGCGATGATCAATTCCAGCCGGGCGTTCTCCCCGGTATCCCGGGTAATCAGCTCCATGGTGCCGTTCACCCGATCGATCAGACCGTAAACCTGGCTGTCCTCCATCGTTTCCCGCCCCGAAACCACCTGCCACACGCTGCCGGGAATATCGTCGGAGATCACCGGCTTGATGGCGGCAATGGTCCCCATCCGCGCAACGGAGCGGGAATAACGGCCGGCAAAGATCAGCATGAGCGCCAGGCTGATCATGACCGGTACGATGAGCAGCAGCACGATGCGCCAGCCCATGCCCTTGATCCTGCCCGCCAGGCTCTGGTTCCATTTTTTTACAGCCATAGATCAATACCCCCTGGGCGGCAGGGCGCTCAGATCGTCGTAATCGCTGAACGCGCGTTCCACGGGATGGATCACCTTATCCACCGTTTTTCCGGCTTTGACCGCCAGCGCCGTCTCCATCAGGATGGAGCCCAGCATGGGCGTGCATTCCACGATGCAATTGATTTTGCCTTCCTTCAGGATATCGATGGCCTCCTGACCGCCGTCGATGGAAATGATGATCATATCCCGGCCCGGGGCAAAGCCCGCCGCTTCGATCTGCGGCAAAGCGCCCATGGTCATCTCGTCGTTATGGCTGAAAATGACGTCGATATCGCTGCCGTATTTTTCCAGCAGGTACCGCATGCATTCCGCGCCGCGGCTGCGCAGGAAATCGCCGCTGACGCTCTCCAGTATCTCCATCCTGCCGTCGCTGGCAATGGTATCCATAAAGCCGTCGTGGCGCTGCTTCATGGGGGTGGAATTCTCGGTGCCGGTGATCTCCACCACGCGCAGGTGATCCTTGCCCATATCGTCGGCCTTTTTCAGCAGGTATTCCGCCGCCATCACGCCCTCGCGATAGAAATCGGCGCCGATCTGGCTCAAATAAAGGCTTTCGTCCTCCGTTTCCACCGTTCTGTCCACCAATATCACCGGGATACCGGCCTGCCGGGCCTCGGAGAGCACGTTGTCCCAGCCCTCCTCCACGATGGGCGAGAAGGCGATCACATCCACCTGGTACGCGATGAAGCGCCGAATGGCGTTGATTTGATTTTCCTGCTTCTGATTGGCGTTGTCCATCATCAGGCTGACGCCGTATGCTTTGGCTTTTTCCTCGATATCCTTTGTGTTGCCGATCCGGAACGAGCTTTCGCTGCCCAGCTGGCTGAAACCCAGCACCAGGGCAGGGTCAGCCGCTTTCTGTCCGTCTGTGCAGCCCCCAAGGCACACGCCGCACAGGATGATAGTCACCCAAAGGGCAATCCTCCGCTTCATCGTCAAAGCCCCCTGCCTGTATCTGTTAGATTGTATCTGTATCCTATTATACCTCAATCCGCAAAAGCTTTCAACCGCAGGTTGCGTTTCTGCAGGGCCATAAGCACTTCACAGCAATATGCATCTTGTCATTTCATATTGGTGCGTTTCATTTCATTTTATTGCGTATTTATTGCATAGCTAATCCGCATGTTTTTGTTGACTTCTGTTAATATAATTGGTATAATGCATTACATCAAGGTATTTTTAATACCAAATTATACAGGGGGTATAAACATGAAGAAATTTGTCATCATCCTTCTGGCCCTGATGCTGGCCATGACGTCCGTTGCTTCCGCTGCCGGTCTTCCCAAGAAGATCGAAGTGCAGCTGCCCGCCAAAGCCGGCGGCGGCACCGACGTGGCCGGCCGTCAGCTGACCGACTGGATCAGCAAGAACGGCGGCACCACCATGACCATCAAGAACAACACCGACGGCAACGGCGTGGTAGCCTATGAAACCATCCGCACCGCCAAGAAGGACGGCAGCAAGATCCTGTTCTTCCACACCACCATGTGCATCAAGTACGCCACCGGCGCTTATAACCACAGCCCCGCGGATGAATTCAAGGTAGCCGGCGTTGGTCTACCCACTGAAAAGGGCGGCTATGTGCTGGTCGTGCCCACCGCCAGCGGCATCACCAACCTGGATGAGTTCATCGCCGCCGCCAACAAGGCGACTTCGGACGGCGCTGACCTGCGCATCGGCATTGAAACCAAAGGCTCCTCTCACGTGATGAGCGGTATGATGGCCAAGGAACTGGGCATCTCGCTGCGCTACACCGACGCTGGATCCGATACCGATAAGCTTACCGGTCTGGTGGGCGGCTCTATCGACTGCGCTCTGGTCAATGCCAATCAGGCCCGTCAGTATGTGGAAGCCGAAAAGGTGAACGCCATCGCCTGCTTCTCCGCCACCGATGAAGGCGCCCGCAACAGCGTGCTGCCCGATGTTCCCTCCTTCTCCGAGCTGGGCCACAAGCTGATCTTCGGCACCTACTTCTATGTGCTGCTTCCTGAGACTGCCAGCGATGAGACCGCCGAAGCCCTGCACGACGTATTTGCGGCTGCCGCCACCGATCCCGAAGTGAAGGAAATCCTGGAAAAGTCCGGCTTTGGCATGGAGTTCGTTCCTTACGCTGAGGGCGCTGAGCTGCTGAAGGCTCAGCAGAATTCCGTGGTTGAGATCTGCAAGGAAATGGGCATCGACCAGTAATCCCACAATCAACGCATAGCACATTATCCCGGAAAGACTGCGCCTTACTCGGTCCTATATCGGGTAAGGCGTAGTCCTGATTCCGAACCAAAAGGGGGACGCACAATGAAAGTGAAGCGCGACCAGATCACCGGCTTTGCGCTGGTCGTTCTGGGAATCATCTTTTTTGTGCTGATCAGCCAATTCAAAAAGCCCATCACCGCTGAATATCCCGGCCCCAAGCTGATGCCCGGCATCGGCGCACTGGGCCTGGTCATCTGCGGCCTGGGAGTCTTTGTGAAGGGCTGCAAGCAAAAGAACGCAGACAAGATCATCCTGACCAAGGCGGGCCTGCTGCGTATCGTCATTACATTTGCGGCGCTGTGCCTGTATATCCTGGGCATGAAATACCTGGGCTTCCTGATCGTCACGCCGTTCCTGGTCTTTGGGCTCACCACGTATTTTGCCAAGGCCAGCAAGGTGGAAACCAAGCTGTGGGTGCGCATCGTGTTCGCCCTGGCCGTCACCGCCGTGATCTGGGCCATGTACGTGCCGCTGTTCGGCATGGATCTGCCCGTGGGCGAGCTCTTTGAGTAAGGGAGGGGAAAAGAAATGCTATCATATCTTCCGTATATCTTTTCCCAGTTGATCCAGCCGCTGAACCTGCTTCTGATGGTAGCAGGCACGGCGGTGGGCATCATCTTCGGCGCTATCCCGGGCCTTTCCGGCACCATGGCGGTCATGCTGTTCATGCCCCTGACCTACACCATGGAATCCAGCACGGCCGTCTTCTTCATGCTGGCCCTGTGGATCGGCGGCTGCTCGGGCGCGTTCATCGGCTCGGTGCTGCTGGGCATCCCCGGCTCTGCCTCGGCTGTGGCCACCTGCTGGGACGGCCATCCCATGGCCAAGAAAGGCCAGGCCAGCAAGGCGCTGGCCATCGGCATGACGGCCTCCTTTATGGGCACCTTCTTCAGCGCCATCATCGGCGGTTTGCTGGCCGAGGCCGTGGCGGACTTCGCCTTCGCCATGGGGCCCTGGGAATACAGCGCCCTGTGTCTGGTGGCCATGACCATGGTGCTGGCCATATCGAAGGGCAATATGTTCAAGGGTCTGGCCTCCACCTGCATCGGCATCCTGCTGGCCACCGTCGGCTTCTCCCCCATCGATGCCGAGGCCCGCTTTACCTTTGACAACATGTATCTGTTCGGCGGCCTGGGCATGATCGTGGTGCTCACCGGTATCTTTGCCGTGAGTCACATCCTGGTCACCTTCGGCAAGGGCTTTGATCAGCCCCCCGAGGTCAGCAAGGAGGGCCTGCGCGGCTTTGGCCTGACGCTCAAGGAAATCAAAGACGAGCTGGTCAATATCATCCGCTCCTTCCTGATCGGCCTGGGCATCGGCTTCCTGCCCGGCATGGGCTCCGGTTTGTCCAACCTGGTCGCTTACTCCACCGCCAAGAACGGCTCCAAGCATCCCGAGGAGTACGGTCACGGCGCGGCGGGCGGCATTTGGGCGCCTGAGGTAGCCAATAACGCGGCTATCGGCGGCGCCATGATCCCCATGGCCGCTCTGGGCATCCCCGGCGACTCCACCACCGCATTGCTGATCGGCGCTTTAACCATCCACGGTTTGGAAATGGGCCCCATGGTCTTTAAGAACAGCGGCGACGTGGTTTACCTGATGTTCGTCACCGTGGCCGTGGTAGCCGCGCTGGTGCTGCTGATGCAGGCGATCTGCAAGCGCTGGTTCCCCTACATCCTGAAGGTTCCCAGCTGGTACATGTACTCCGCGCTGCTGGTGATCTGCCTGGCCTCCGCTTATGTGGACAGCGGCAACCTGTATAAGTGCGGCATGATGATGGTATTCGCCGCCGTGGGTATCCTGATGACGCTGGGCGATCTGCCGGCTTCGCCGCTGATCCTGGCCTTCATCCTGACCCCCACGCTGGAGACGAAGACGCTGCAGGCTTTCCAATCTGTGCCCAAGTGGACGGAGTTCTTCACCCGTCCGGTTTCCGGCGTGCTGATGGTGATCGCCATCCTGTGCATCTTCTCCCCCATCATCAAGCCCCTGTTTGCCAAACTGAAAAAGAAAAAGTAACCGCCGGTATGGCCGGGGCCGCTCGGCCCCGGCTTTTCTCGATACGAATATAATGAGGTGATATATCCATGAGCATGGAACAGGATTATAAAGCTTACGCCAAGCGGCGCGAGGAAATGGCCCAAACGCACTTTGGCCCCATGTGGCTGAACCAGGAAAAACGCTACGTGCATCCCTTCCGGATTTTTGGCAATGTATGGTATGTGGGCGACAGCTGGGTATGCGTGCATCTGATCGACACCGGCGACGGCCTGCTGCTCATCGACAGCGGCAACGCGGGCGCCACCGCCATGCTGATCCAGGCCATCTGGGAAGCCGGTTTCAACCCTGCCGACGTAAAATGGATCATCCATTCCCACGGACATCTGGATCACATCGGCGGCGCGATCTTCTTCCAGCGCATGTTCGGCACCAAGCTGTACCTGGGCGAGCCCGACGCCCAAATGTTCCGGGAGCGGCCCTGGATTTCGGCCATCCAGAACACCTATAACGATTGCGACAGCATTTTCACCCCGGATTACGAGATCAAAGAGGGCGACGTATTGACCTTTGGCAACACCACCATGACCTTCTATATGGTGCCCGGGCACACCGACGGCTGCATCGCTATTTTCTTTGACGCCTATGAGGGCGATAAGACCGTGCGCTGCGGATACTACGGCGGCTTTGGCTTCAACACCCTGCAAAAGGATTATCTGATCGAAATCGGCGATCCCGAATTCAAGACCCGCGAAATCTATCTGCAATCGCTGGCCAAGGTGCGGGATCAGAAGGTGGAGCTTTTCCTGGGCAACCACTGCATCAACAACGATACCCTGGGCCGCCGCCAGAAGCAGATCGACGATCCCAACGGCCCCAATCCCTTCCTGGACAGCGAGATCTGGGGCAAGTACCTGGATCAGAAACGCGACGAGCTGAAAGCCTTCATGGCCGATCCCAAAAACAACTGAGGGGGAAAAGATGAAAACGCCGATCATTACCGATATGCAGGTCATCCCGGTGGCCGGGTATGACAGCATGCTCATGACGCTGTCCGGCGCCCACGCGCCCTGCTTTACCCGAAACCTGGTGATCCTCAAGGATTCCGCCGGGCACACCGGCATTGGCGAAATCCACGGCGGCGATTATACCCATGACGGCCTGATCGCCATGAAGCCGCTGGTGGTAGGCACACCCATATCGAAGGGCCGCGAGGTGCTCCAGCGCATCCATAAGGCCGTGGATCCCCATGCCGACGACGCCGGTGAGGGCATCCAAACGCTGGACATCGCCAAGCTCAAATACGTAGTGCGCAGCGAATGGGCCATCGAATGCGCCATGCTGGATCTGCTGGGCCAATACCTGGAGGTGCCCATGTGCCAGCTGCTGGGCGAGGGCCAGCAGCGCAAAGAGGTGGAAGTGCTGGGCTACCTGTTCTATGTGTCCGACAAGGGAAAAGTGCCCGCAGGCGACATGCAGTATATCGACGAGTCATCCAGCCCCGATCCCTGGTTCCGCCTGCGCCGGGAGGAAATTCTGACTCCCGCGCGCATCGTGGAGGAGGCCGAAGCCGTAGCCCAGAAATACGGCATGAAAAACTTTAAGCTCAAGGGCGGCGTGCTGCGGGGCGAGGAGGAAATGGAAGCCGTCCGGGCCGTTAAAAAGCGCTTCCCCGAAGCCCGGGTCAACATCGATCCCAACGGCGCCTGGAGCCTGAAAGAGGCCATCGCCCTGTGCCGGGATATGCACGGCATTGTCACCTACATGGAGGATCCCTGCGGCCCCGAGGCCGGATACAGCAGCCGCGAGATCATGCGCGAGTTCAAAAACGCCACCCAGTTCCAGGTAGCCACCAATATGATCGCCACCGACTGGCGGCAGTTCTATCATACCGCCAGCCTGAACGCCTGCGATATCATCCTGGCCGATCCCCACTTCTGGGGCTTTGACGGCGCGGTGCGCATGAGCCAGCTGCTGGAGCCCTGGGGTCTGACCTTTGGCATCCACAGCAATAACCACTTTGATATCACGCTGGCGGCCTTCGCCCAGGTGGGCGCGGCGGCTGTGGGCCGGGTGGCTCCGTTGGATACCCACTGGATCTGGCAGGACGGCCAAAACCTGCTGAACGATACCCCGCAGATCGTGAACGGCATGCTGCAGGTGCCCGATAAGCCCGGCCTTGGCGTCACACTGAACATGGAGCGGGTGGAAGCCGCCAACAAGCTGTACAACAGTCTTCCCAGCCATGACCGCAACGACGCCATGGCCATGCAATACCTGATCCCCGGCTGGAAGTACGACCATAAAAAGCCCTGTCTGGTGCGGTAATACGAAAAAAGGAGGCATGCGCCATGACGCCCTGCCCCGTTCCAAAGAATCCCGACCGGCCCGCCAATCCGCTGATCGAAAGCAACTGCCCCTGCCCCCGGGATTGCCCGCGGCACGGCAACTGCTTTGAGTGCGTGGCCAACCACCGGGACGTGGTGACCTCCACGCCCCCGGCCTGTCTGCGCCGTCCTGCCGCCAAAACCGAAAGCGAAAAGGCGAGCGGCGTCTGATCGTTTCTCATTCCCTGCCGGGGTGCAAGTTTTTCGGGGCCTCTAACGTCCCCCCTCCCCGTCAAACTTCCATTTCACCGAAACAAAAGCCGGAAACGGCGCGTCTATCGCGCCATCCGGCTTTTGTTTCGTTTTCTCCTTATTCTTGAACGGGATAATCATCCACAATGATCAGCTCGGCGGACAGCAGCTCCGCCGCTTCCATATCCGCCTTTTCCTGCAAGCCCGCCATGGCGGAGGTATCCACCGTCACGTTTTTCTTGATGGGCGTCAGGTACAGCACCAGCGGCGATTTTTCAAGCGTTTCCGCGGAAGTGTCCAGCCGGATGTCCCAGGCGTCGCCGTTGCAGAAGTTATCGGAAATCAGCTCGTTGCCCGCGAAGGCATGACCGATATCGCCATGATAACGCACCCGCAGCAGCGCTTGCTTGTGCCCGGTCAGCGCGTCAGCGGGGACGGCAACGGTATAGCGGCCCATTCCCACCGTTTGCCAGGGAAGGAACACGGGCTGGCAGGGATGCTCCACGCGCTGAACAAAGACGAAATCCCGCTGCGCTTCCGACCATGCGCGCAGGGCTGCGCTGCCGTCGGCAATTTCAACGATTAATTGCTTTCCATCCCATAAAAGCGGTTTGTCGCACAGATAAGCGGCATCATCATATACCCAAAATCCCAGGCTGTCCTTGCGGCTGAGGGTCATGATGATTTGATCGCCAACGGCAAAGGCTTTGCCAACCGTTGCTTTGATTTCTTTGCCGTCGACGCAATAAACGGACTGCATGCCCTCCGGCGCCAGGAAGAACCAGGTTTTGCCCACGTGGGCCAAAGGCTGGGCGGTGGCCCAGTTCAGCTTTGCATTGCCCAAATCCATATTGAAGGGCAGAATGGCGTTCTCCCCAGCGGCAATATCGAAACGGAAGGTGATTTCGCCGTCCGGCAGGGCCAGACGCACTTCATCCCCGTGCCGGTCCCGCATCTCCGCGTGATCCTGGAAATTATTGACAAACAGGAAGCCGCTGCTGCCCTTCACCCGGACGGAAAAGCGCAAAGGCTCCAAATCATCCGGCTGCAAACCCTTCAAATGCTCCGGCAGCACAGCCTTCGTTTGCTCAAAGAAGCCGGAGAATAACTGGCAGAACATGTGAATAGCCCTCAGCCTGCCGTAGCTTTCCCGAAGCTGGCCGAATTCCCCGATAGCAGCCTGATAATCGTAGCTGCGCTTGGGAATTTGCCCTTCATTCAGGTAGGACGTGCGCAGTCCTATGGGATTGGTGCCGCCCTTGTACATATAGTAACCCAGCAGATTGCAGCCGGAGCCCAGCTTCGTGTTTGCCAGCGCATCGATGGCCCGCATGTCCATCTGGAACCGGTATTTATAGCTGCACATCATGCCGCCCATCATCTCGCAGCAGGCGTAGGGGCGAGTCTCAGGATCATAGGAAGGCTCAAAGTTGTATTCCTTCGTCACCGCGCTGTTATGGTTATCCCGATAGATGTATTCCAGGGTAGCAGGGTGCACGCCAGGCTTGTTATAGAACAGCCAGGGTTGATAGGAATATCCGCCCCACAGGGGCAGTGCTTCTTCCACCGGCGTCACAGCTCCGCCCCAAGCGGTAGTGGTATAGAAAGGTGTGACGATGCCTTCCTCCTGCATGATCTGCTTGATCCTGAGCATGTAGGGCAGGCCGGAATGGCCGCTGGTGAGCCACTCATTGGATACGCCGGTGGTCATCTCCCAGGGCGCGCAGGAATGTTGATATTCATTCTCGATCTGCGTGCCCACGATGCAGCCGCCCTGGCTGAAATAATGCCCGTCCATCTGCCCGTGCAGCGCCCGGAACAGTCTGCGGGTAGCTTCCAGAAAACCGGGATTATCCTCCCGCACATCGTAGGGCTTTCCGAACAGCCAGTCGGGCAGACCGCCGTTGCGCATTTCGCCATGATCGAAGGGCCCGATGCGCATGATCACCCACATATGATGCTTTTCGCAGACCTCCAGGAAGGCCCGCAGATTCCGGCAGCCGTCAAAGCGGAACACGCCCTCTTCTTCCTCGTGCACATTCCAAAACACATAGGTGGAGAGCATATTGATGCCGCCGCACTGCATTTTGACGATGGCATCCTCCCATTGGTCGGGGGAAACCCGGCAAAAGTGCATTTCCCCGCTGACGCCGAAGAAGGGCTTGCCGTCTACCGTCATATAGTAGTTGGTAAAGCCGATCTCCCGCCCGGCGGGATCGCGTCCCGAGAATTTTTCGCTCAGGGGATATACGCGCTTTTCAGGTATATCCTTCAGGTCAAGCCGATACATGAAAGTATCCTCCTTTTATCCTTTGACTCCGGTTTCAAAAGCCGCCCAGGGGATATTGACCGGCTTCTTTTCCTCGATGATCTCGTCGATATGCCTCAGCAGCGGGAAATCATCGGCGTCAAGCGCGCCCCGGGCGATCTGTTTCCTTACGGCCCGGGCAGCCCGGGCGGCGATGACGATGGATTCCAGCGTGACGCCGTTCAGCGAAGCCATGGCCTCGTCAAAGGACAGGCCACGGCCCAGCAGCGTGCCGATCATGCGGGTGCGCCCGCCGTACACCGTCACATAGAGGTCGCCGATGCCCAGCATCAGGCTGTCCTCCCCCGCGCCCATCCAAGCAAGCAGCCTTTTCATTTCCCGGGCGCTCTGGCCAAACAACGCGGCCTGGGAATTGAAATGCAGCGCGCCGATCCTGCCATCCCGCTTTTCCGCCAGGCCCACCGCCAGCGCAACGCCCAGGGCGTACGCGTTTTTCAGTGCCACTGCGGCCTCCACGCCCACCACGTCGTCAGACAGGCTCACATGGTAAAAATCGGTTTCAAACAGGCTCCTGATCCAGCGGAGCAGCGCCATATCGCGTCCGCAGAAGGTGACCTCGGAATTGTCCAGATCAGCCAGCTCATAGCTGGTGCAGGGACCGCCCACGGCGTTGAGCCTCAGGCCCCGGCTGCCCGACTGCCGTTCAAACAGCTCGGGATACACATGCAGGCCGCCATCCTCGTCATCCATCATGCCCTTGGTCACCGTCAGCACGGGCAGGGCGGGATCGATGACGCGAAGCACGTTTTCGCAGAACCAATCAACGCCAAAGGAGCTCACGCCGCCCACCAGCAGCTCCGCCCCCTTCAGCGCCTCTTCCATCTCCTCGATCTGGTAATACCGGTAGCTGTCCGGCAGCCTGCGCTTCATGGTCAGATGGTTTCCGGTGGCGCGGGCATGATCGATGATCTCCCGATCCAGCGGCGTGCCCACCAGCCGCACCTCATGTCCGTTGCGCGCCGCAGGAATGCCGATGGCGCTGCCCATCATGCCCGCGCCCACTATCGTAATAACGCTCATGCCAAAAACCTCCTCATTTCTGCGACAATTATAGGGGTTCCGCAGCTTGATGTCAACATAAAAGCCCCGGCGCGTCCGCCGGGGAAAAGCCTTATTCAGTTTGAAATATGGAGGCTTCGCGCTCGCCGCTGCCGCCCTCCAAAAGGCCCTGAATGGCGTTCCAGAGCGAATTTCCGCTGGACGGCGCTTGGGCCTGGGCGATCTGCACCAGCTGCGTTCCCTCCAGCAGCACGCCGTTTTGCAAAAGCTCGTAATTGATGGGCGTCACCCGGTATGTATACACCACGCCCAGGCGCGCCGCTGCATCGGTATAGTATACCGGCTGTCCGGCGCTGCCGTCCAATTCAGCCAAAATCAGGCTTTCACCGTCGCTGTCCCGCTGCACCCGCAGCAGGGCCCGTTCAGCGGGCGTGATGCACAGCACCGGATTGCCCTGGCTGTTGTGGGTCACATAAAAGGCGCTGGGGCCGCTGGGGGCCTTCCAGGCGGTGGACTGCTTGGACAGCTTGTTGCCCTCGGCAAATACCTCGGCATACTGATAGGACTTGGGCGTCAGCTTGGTGGCCAGCATGGCTTCCCCCAGCCATTCCACGCTGGCCCGATCCACGGTCTGCCATACGATGCCGGGCGGCGTATCAAAGGCCGGCTTATCCCTGCCGCTATAGGCCGCCTTGAAAAAATCCCGGGCAAGGGCCGCCGTATAATCGCCGCCCGACACCCAGCCCGCCAGCCGATGGCTGGCATCGGTATTGTCAAACCCCATCCAGAAGGCGGTGGCGATCTCCCGGTTATAGGCCGCCATCCAGATGTCCCGGTTGCCGCCTCCCGTCATATTGACGGTGCCGGTCTTGCCCGCCACCGGCGTGCCGGCGCCCGAAAGCTTGGCCCCCGTACCGCTGGCCGTCACGGTTTGCAGCAGGCTGTTCATCAAATATGCCGTGACCCGGCTCAGTACCCTGACGCCCTTTCTGGTGTGAGCGTAGAGCACGTTGCCCTGGCTGTCCTCAATGCTGCGGATAAAGTAAGGCTCGTAATAGATCCCGCCATTGCCGAAGGCGGCATAGGCCGCCGCCAGCTGCACCGGCGATACGCCGTAGGTCAGCGAGCCCAGCGCCAGCGACAGTCCCTGATCGGCGTCGGTGAGCGGGATGCCCACCTTCTGCAGGTAATCGCGCCCGGCGGAAACGCCGATGCGGCTGAGCATCTGCACCGCCGCCACGTTCATGCTCCATTTGAGCGCTTCGCGCACGGTCACATAGCCATGATAGCTGTTGCCGCTGTTGCGCGGCGTATAGCCGCCCGCAAAGGTGGTGGGCGTATCATTGAGCACGGTGGCCGCGGTGGCTCCATGGCTTTCGATGGCCGGGGCGTATACCGCCAACGGCTTTAACGCCGAGCCAGGCTGCCTTCTCAGCTGCGTGGCGCGGTTCAGCCCCCGCTGCACGGCGTACTCCCGCCCGCCCTCGATGCACAGCACGGCGCCGCTGGCCGCGTCCACGCAGGCCATGGCGCTTTGGGGCCTGGTGCCATCGGAGGCTGCCGCGGCAAAATTGCCGCTGACGGCGTACTCGCCGTCGGCGATCTGCTGGTAGGCGGGATCCAGCGTTGTATACACGTGATAGCCGCCGCCCAGCAGCGCGTCCCCTGATATGCCCAGGATGCGCTCGGCCTCCTCGATCACGGCGTCGTTGAACCAGCCGAATTGTGCCTGGCTTACCGGCGCGGGCGCAATGGCGATCTCCTCCGCCAGCGCGGCGCGGTACTGCTCCTCGGTGAGCATATCATGGGCGAACATGGTGTTCAGGATATAGCTGCGGCGGCTTTCGTTGACCTGGGGATTGATATGCGGCGCGTAAGCGGACGGCGCCTTGACGATGGCGGCCAGCGCGGCGGCTTGCGCCGGGCTGAGCTCGGCAGCGCCGATGCCAAAGTAATTCTGCGCCGCCCGCTCGATGCCGTATGCGCCCCGGCCAAAATACACATAATTGAGGTACATCTCCAGTATTTCATCCTTGGTGCAGGCGGCCTCCAGCTGCACCGCCAGCCATACCTCCTCCAGCTTACGGGCCAGCGTCTTTTCCGAGGAAAGATGGGTCAGCTTGATCAGCTGCTGGGTGATGGTGCTGGCGCCTTCGCTGTAGCCGCCCGACCTCAAATTGGCAAACACGGCGCCCAGTATCCGCACCGGATCAAAGCCGAAATGCTTGTAAAACCGCAGGTCTTCCGCCGCCAGAAAGGCGTTCTTCACGGTATCCGGCAGCGTGGAAAGGGCGATCACCTTTCTGTCCTGGCTGCCCTTGAGGGCGCTCACCGGCTGATCGTAGCGGTCGTACACCGCGCCTGTCTGCTGCAGGTTGGTGATCTTATTCAGATCCAGCCGCTGCCAGGAAGGCACGTCAAACACAAACCAGCCCGCGATGAGCGCGGCCAGCGTCAAGCCCGCCATTCCCCCCAGGAGCTTGCGCAAAAGATGTCGCTTTGGCCTTCCCTCGGCCAGGCGCAGCGCCCGGCGCTCCTCCCGCTCCATCTGTTTTTCCATTCGCTTCAAATGCCTGCGCACACGCATCGCCCTCCCGCAGGATAGCATGCCCGCCCCGGCGCAAAACGCGGCAGGTTATATCTTCCTGCGTCATACAAATTTAACTTGTATGGGACTTTTTTCCATGCTATACTGAGGCCGTACCCCGGGAAAGGATAGGATTTTCATGAAAAAACTGTTGGTTTTGATCTGCGCGCTGGCGCTCGCCGCCCTCCCGGCCCTCGCAGAAACAGCGTATACCGCCCAATGCGGCGGGAAACCCTTGCTGACGCTGCGCTATGATGAAAAGGCTTTTCGCCTGGGCACTGAAAGCTACCTGGGCAGCAGCGTTGGCGGGCATACCTGGCTGGGCATGTTCGGGAGCGACGGCGCTACGGTGGAGTTTTCAGCCGATCTTTACGACGATCTGCCCGCAAACTGCAGCGCGGCGCAGCTGGCCGATTACCTGAACGGCCGCCTTTCCGATGAACACTGCGCCTATTTAGAGCAATACGTTCCGCAGAGCAAGCTGCCCTTCGTCATTTTTTCGCTGAACGGCGGCATGGGGCCCAGCTATTACGCGGCCGCCGTCATCCGGGGCTATGTGGTGCACTTTGAAATCTACAACCTCCGCGGCGGCGTGAACCAAGACGCGCTGACCACGCTCAAAACGCTGCTTGACGGCGTAAAAGCGATGTAACAGGAAATTTTATATGAGTGTTTGGGCGTAAATTGAATGGAGAAAGGAACGTTAAGAGGCGCTGCCCCTTAACAACCCTGCCAGGGTGGGGAGACCCACCCTGGACCCGCCAGTTGCGGATGTTGCTTACATACTCTTTCCTGCAACTTCCCGCAGTTGATTGAAGCGGGTTTAACGTAAAGAGCGCTCCGGAAATACGCGATCAACAAAAAATACGCAGGCTCGAGCAAGCTCGGTCTGCGATTTTTGTATGATCGCTATGACGCTGACACGTCATTGACGTCGGCAAGCCGCCGTCATTTCCGGTGCGGGTAACATATTTAAACTTCGATATCAAACCCCAGTCTGAGGTAGGCACGCGCAGCGGGCCGAGGATTGCGCAGCAATCCCGAAAAAGGCATGGGACGGCAGATGGAGCTTGCTCCGATCTGTCGGCACTGGCCTTTTTCTTTGCCTCAGACGGCCTCTTTGCAACAGCCCATAAGCTATACTGGCGGAAATCGTTTGATAGAACACTCAAGACTGTTCGCCGGGATGGGTGCAGGGGGCGAAGTCCCCTGCCGCGGGTTTATAAGGGCCGCGGAGGCCCTTATCGTTTCCCCTTTCACGGATCAATCAGCGCCCTCGCCATCGTTCAGCAGCAGCTGATAGGGCACGCCGTCGAACACGATGGTTTCAGGCAGCGTAAAGGTCTTCTCCTCCCGGGCCGCGGTCAGCGCGCTGGACTGTTCCTGGAACTGGGCGTAGGTCATCACGCCGTAGGCTTTGGGATCAAACTCTTCCACGCGCGTATCCCCATAATGGTCAGCGGCGATATCGAAGGCGATCTCCAGGGCATTTTCATAGCCCGAATCGTCGATCACGATGATCACCGCCGTGCCCTGAGCGGATACGATCCGCCCTTCGCCGTCCATCGCCACGGTAAAATCGCAATCCCCCAGCTCCAGCGATTCCATGGAGTTCAATATCTGCCGAGTGACCGTGCTCCAGCCGGACTGTCCGCGGGCGTACGCCTCGTAATCATAGATCATGCGGCAGCTGCCGTCCAGATTCACATAGACCAATGAAGCCCGTCCATCCTCGCGCGCCATCGCCAGGTACTCTTCCATCATCTGCTCATACATCTGCATGTAGGCGTCGATCAGCGCCTCGTTATCGGTGTAGAAGATGGCCTCCAATTCGTCCCGGGTGAGCTCGCTGCCGGTCGTCTTCTGATAGTACGCGCAGAAGGCGGCGTCAAAATCGGCAAAATCCACCATTTGCTGGCCCATGGCCACGATGTACGCGTCATAGGACTCATAATAATCGGCGTCGCCCGTGGGCAGCACCAGCGCTACGCCGTGATCGTAGGCCTGCCGCAGCGGCTGGACGATGTCTTCATATATGGCGTCCTCCACCGCGCTGTAGCGCTCCTGGGCCTGCTTGCTTTCCGGGCTGTCGCTGTCCCAGAGCGTATCGTAAAAATCCCCGGGCAGCGCTTCGCCGTACATACGCTGGTATTCCGTCGCGAAGGTGGCCGAATAATCATCGTAGAGGACGCTTACCTCCGAATACGCATTCTCCGACCGGACGGCGCCCATATAATCATAGTCAATATAGAAATACCGCTGCGCCGCCAATTGCCAGAGCAGCGTGCCCGCCGCGTTGACCAGCGCGGGCGTCTGGCCCTTTGCCACTCGCACATGGTATTCCGGGCCGTCCTTGCCATCGCTCACGGTGATCCGATCGGCAAAGCTGCCCTCAGCCGCATTTACCACCGCGGCGCCCAGCCGCGTCATGGTGCGGCGCAGCACGCTGCCCGACAGGATGGAACTGCTCTCGGCAATGGAGCTGGTATTATAAACGTAGGGGTTGTCCACCGGATCGATAGCGTAAGAGACCGAGCCGTTGCCCACCACGGTAAAGCCGCTTTCAAAGGCCGTGGCGTAAGCCCGCGGTGTTTGCAGCTTGACATCCAGATAGGAGTTCACGCCATCCTGGCGGCAGGTCACATCGGCAATTTTAAACTGCAGCCCATTATAGCTGAAATTGGCATGCGCGGTGACTGAAACGTTATCGGTATCAAACAGCAGATTGGTTCCCGCCTGATACAGCGCGTTCAGCGGACCCTCCGCCAGCGCGGACAGCGCAAGCGCCAGACACAGCAGCATAGCGGCCAAAGCGAGCAAAACACGGCGTTTTTTCTTCATGGATTCCCTCTCTCCTTTCCAGCTCCGGGGCAGGAAAATACTGTCAACAACAATATAACGCATTTATCGGCGCGTTTCATCCCCCATGGAATAAATAAATTGTAACAGATTTATGAATAAATAAAATATAGGTGCAAATTCACTCAAACTTTGTTATAATATGCAAGGAGGCAAGGAGGTGAACCTGTGTTTCAGATTTTGATTGTCGAGGACGACGCCGCTTTCCGCAATCAGTTACAGGCTGTGCTTTCCCAGCGCGGGTATCGCGTGCTGAACGCCAACGACGGCATACAGGCACTGCAGTTGATGGAAGGGCACCATGTGGATATGGTTCTGCTCAATATTTCGGTGCCTAACATGGATGGATATACGCTGACCCGCACCCTGCGGGAAAACAGCGCGGATCTGCCCATCATGATGATATCCAACAGCAATTCCCCGGAGGACAAACGGCTGGGGTTTATTTCGGGTACCGACGATTATATGACCCGTCCCCTGGACGAGGAGGAGCTGCTCCTCCGCATCGCCGCTCTGCTGCGCCGTTCGCGCGTCGCCGCAGACCATCGGCTGCTGGTGGGATCGGTGGAGCTCAATTTCAATTCGCTTTCGGTGACCGTGAACGGCAAATACGAGGCCATGCCCAAAAAGGAATTTCTGCTGCTGTTCAAGCTTCTGTCCCATCCGGGCCGCATATTCACGCGCAGGCAGCTGATGGACGATATCTGGGATCTGGATACCGAATCGGACGAGCGCACGGTGGACGTGCACATCAACCGCCTTCGCGACAGATTCCGCTATAACAAGGATTTTGAGATCCAGACCGTTCGCGGCCTGGGCTATAAAGCGATGATAGGGGGCTGATCCGTTATCGCGCAAAACGCCGTCCGGTTTTCCCGGACGGCGCTTTTTGTGTGAAATTTCTGATATCAGCTTTCGTTGGGGAAGTCGCCCTCAAACAGATAGCGCTGGGTGGCGGGGCCGGCTTTGCCGTCCTGCATCAGGCCCTTATCGCGCTGGAACTTCTTGACGGCCTCCGCGGTATCCTCGCCGTAATAGCCGTCCACCGTGCCCTTGAAATAGCCGGCGCTCTTCAGCGCGCGCTGGAGCTTGCTCACCAGCGTGCCCATGGTGCCCTTTTCCAGGGTGACGTAGGAGCCGTCCGGCGCTTTGGTCACGCGGACGTAGGTGTTGGGCACAGGCGTAGCGGTGGCCCGGCTGGAAGAACCGGAGGAGGAAGACGAGGCGGAAGAGGACGAAGACGAGGAGGTTTTGGCCGTATCCTCAAAGAGCTTGGACAGCGTGGTGCTGCCGGCCTTGCCGTCCGCCGTGATGCCATTGGCGCGCTGGAACGCCTTCACGGCGTCCTCGGTGGCCGTGCCGTAAGAGCCGTCCACCGTGCCCGACAGATAGCCCAGCGATTTGAGGCGGCTCTGCAGCGTGCGCACAGCGCTGCCTTCATCTCCCTTTTTGAGGGTGACGCCGATCACGCCGGAGGAGCTTGCGGCCTTGCGTGCGGAAGAAGAATAGAGCTTTTCCAGCGTGCCGGGACCGGCTACGCCGTCGTCATCCAGGCTGTTGCGCTTCTGGAAGGCGATGATGGCAGCCTCGGTGATGCCGTCCACTCGGCCGCTGGCCTTGCCGTCCAGGTAGCCCAACTCGATCAGGCGGTTCTGCATCTGCTTTACCTTATCGCCGCTGTTGCCGCGGGTCAGGTATACGTTGGACACCTTGGGCGTGGCTGTGGCCCGGGGGGTGGCGGTGACGCGCTTTGTGGGCTTGGGCGTGGCCGTGGGCTTTGGCGTAGCCGTGGCCTTGGGCGCGGCGGTGGCCGCCGAGGAAGAGCCCAGGCGCGCCAGTGTGGAGGGGCCTACCACGCCGTCCGGCGTCAGCTTGTTCATGCGCTGGAATTCCTTAACGGCGTTTTCGGTATACTCGCCAAAGTCGCCGTCGGCTTTGCCATCAAAGTAACCCAGGCGGCGCAGCGATTCCTGAATATTGCGCACGCGTTCGCCCTGATCGCCGCGCTTGATCAGCGTGGACTCGGTGGCGTTGGGATTGGGCGAGGGCGTTTCGGTGGTGATCAGATTCGGCGGGATGGTGGCCACGCCGATGGTGGGCGAAGGCGTGGCAGCCTCCAGCGGGCCGCCGGTGGGCTCGTCCCAGCTCTGCTGGTTGGGATCGGGCGTAGGCGTTTCAGCAGGCTCGGGCGAAGCGGTCTCGGGCACAGGCGTATAAGTATAACGGTTCCATGTGCTGGCGTCGGTTTGCTGGGTCTGGCTGTCAGGATCGACAATGCAGCCGCTGAGCCCCACGCACAGCGCGCACAGCAGCAGCGACAGCAGCAGCAGTTTTCCCATGTGTTTTCCTGTCAAGAATATCCCTCCCATCGATGGGTGATAAAAATCATAAAATGGCGTCCATACCGGTATAGACGATGCCCTGCATGCCCACGGCCCGCGCGCCTTCGATATTGACGGGCCGGTCGTCGATAAACACCGTTTCCCCGGGCAGCAGGCCGTAGCGCTCCATCAGCAGGCGGTAAATACGCGGGTCAGGCTTGCAGATTTTTTCCCGGCTGGAGACCACGATGCCGTCCATCTGTGAAAAAATGGCGGAGAACCGCTCTTCGGTGCGGGCAAAGCCGTCATCTCCATAATTGGAAAGCACAAATACCCTTTTGCCCGCCTGTTTGAGCCCGGGGATCAGCTCCGACGGGGGCAGCGGGCGCATGAGCTCGGGAAAGCGCTGTACAGCGGGGAGCACCTGCTCCCACAGGCTTTCATCCCCCGCCCGGCGGGCGGCGTCCCGCGCCACCTCCTCCTCGGTGACGGTGCCGGCATCCAGCCCTTCCCACATGGGCGTGCCGTACAGCATGTCCCAGGTCAGCCTGCCGTTCACGGCGCCAGGCGCCAGCACGGGCAGGTATTTTTCCGGCTCCCAGGCCAGCAGCACACAGCCCACGTCAAACACAACGTTTTTCGCGTTTTCGATCAAAGCGTTCAAGGTTCCTGCCTCCATCCTTTGTAACCGTATTCAATATATCACACATTTGTAACAATTTCAACGGTTTTTATAACTTCGGACAAATCTTGTAACATTTTCTTTTAATCCGTCCTCTTTCGCAGATCAAGCTTGACAAGCGGCGGGCGGATGGTTAAACTGAAAATGGAAAAGAGTCGGCACAAAGGAGGGTAAAAACGCCGTGAAATACCGGAATCCGCACATTGCCCGCGCCTTGTTCTGGGATGCCGCGATCCTGCTGGCGCTGTCCGCGTACGAGCTGTTTGTGCGGCTGGACGCCTCCTGGGGCTGGGCGAAGGGTTACTTTCTTTCACATATCGAAGCGCAAACCCCCATTGCGGTGGTAATGAAATATATCCCCTACCACAATGTAAGCGTATGGGCGTATATGCTGGCCTGCGCGCTGCTGGCGCTGTGGGCGCTATTTTCCCGCCGCACCCGGCGCGTGTGCGCCATGATGCTCGCGCCCGCCGCCGCGCTGACGGCCATCGGGTTTCTGCTGCGGCTCACGATCTTCGGCGAGGTGCTCCGCACGCTCAAGCTGCTGCCGCTGGCGGGCTTTACGGCGCTTTGCCTGCTGCACACGGTCATCCGCCCACCCCGCAGGCAGGAAACGCCCATCGATACGCTGCCCCTCCGCCGCCACCGCCGTTCCCAGCGCCGCCGCGCTGCGTAACCATCCGCCCGAAAGGAGCAAATCATTCATGAAGAAAACCGCTTTTATCCTGCTGCTTGCGGGCCTTCTCTATCTGATCCTGCCGTCATCCGCCATGGCCGACAGCCTGGGCCTGTATTTTGGCGCGCGCCAGGTCAATTACCAGCCCCAAAACGGCGTTACGCTCACCGTAAAGGCCATGCATGCCGCCGAAACCGATATCTCCTTCCGCGTGGGCGATCAGCGCGGCAATGTATACGCCGTCACCCTGCCCAAGGGAAAGAGTGAAATACAATTTTCCGTCGTCGATGGGCTGCCCCAGGACGGCAGCGTCACCTTCTATACGCTGCTGGACGGCGAGGGCTATGTGTGCCGCACGCCGGGCAGCTGCGCCGCCGTGCCCCGGGGCGCAACCAGCTACACCTTTGCCGAGGAAGTGTATCAGACCTACGTGGGGCGGGAATTTACTCTGAAACTGCGGGTTGAAACCCCCCCCAACCTGCCCGAAGGGACCCGCGTCAGCCTGCGGGATCAGGAAGGCAGGGAGATTTACGCTTTCCTGCACCAGACCAACCGCCAGAATTACAGCGTCACCTTCGCGGCGGATGAAAGCTGGTATCCCGGCAAATGGCTTTCGGTCTGGGTGGGCGAGCGCGATACGGCGGACGACAGCACGCTGGCCGCCATCGGCATCTCGGGCGTCAAAGCCATCTGGGGCGTGGATCGGGCCGACGGCAAGATCGCCTTCACCATGGACTGCGGCTCCCATAACCGCTATGTGCCCCGCATCCTGGATATCCTGGACCAGTACGGCGTCAAGATCACCTTTTTTGTCACCGGCAAATTTGCCGCCGCCAATCCCGACCTGGTGCGCGAGATGTCCGCCAGAGGCCATGAGATCGGCAATCACTCCTGGAACCATCCCAACTTTGACGATCTGACCAAGGACGAAATCTATTCCGAGCTCACCCGCACCAGCGATCTGCTGGAATCCATCACCGGAAAGCCGGTGACGCTTTTCCGCCCGCCATACGGCCATCTGAGCGGCCAGGCGCGCTCCATCGTAAACGCGCTGGGCATGCAGGCCATCCGCTGGACGCACGAAAGCATGGACGCCCGCAGCGAGGCCAGCGAGGCCAACAGCCTGAAATATTCCACAAGGAACATGCAGGGCGGCAGCATCATCCTGACCCACACCAGCGCCGGATGCACGGTAGCGGTGCTGGATCAGATCCTGCAGTTCTACCAAGACAACGGCTTTGAGGTGGTGCCGGTCAGCCAGCTGCTGCCCGCGGGCGAGGCGACCATTGACGAAAACGGCATCCTGCACGCCATCGATTGAATATAAGAGGTTTTCCCTATGTCTTCCCTGATCAAAAAGGCCCGCCGCACGCTGATCGGCGACCGGGCCTTCTACCGCACCGTGCTGGCCATCATCATTCCGGTGATCATCCAGAGCGGCATATCCAACTTTGTAAACCTTTTGGACAACCTGATGGTGGGCGCGCTGGGCGATGCGCAGATGAGCGGCGTTTCCATCGCCAACCAGCTGGTGTTTGTGTTCAATCTGGCCATCTTTGGCGGTCTGGCCGGGCCGGGCATCTTCGGCGCGCAGTTTTATGGCGCCGGGGATATCAAGGGCCTGCGCGATACCTTCCGCATCAAGCTGCTGGAGTCCGTCTTTTTGCTGGCGCTGGCCTTCACCGCCTTTCTGGGCTTCAGCAGGCCGCTGATCCGGCTGTTTCTCCAGGGCGACGGGGACGCCGCGCTGGCGGCCGAAATGCTGAAGCAGGGCCACGATTACCTGATGGTGATCCTGTTTGGCCTGCCCGCCTTTGCGCTGACCCAGTGCTACGCCGGCACGCTGCGCGAGATGGGCGAGACCCGGGTGCCGATGATCGCCGGCGTTACGGCGTTTATCACCAACGCCGTGTTCAACTATCTGCTGATCTTCGGCAAATTGGGCCTGCCCCGGCTGGAGGTAACAGGCGCTGCCATCGCCACGGTGATCAGCCGCTATGTTGAGCTGGGCATCGTGATGATATACACCCACAAGCATCATGCACGCTTTTCCTTCATCGAAGGCGCGTACAGGACGCTGCTGGTCCCCGCGCCGCTGCTGCGCCGGGTGCTGCGCATGGGCGCTCCGCTGCTGGCCAACGAGGTGCTCTGGTCCATCGGCATGAGCACTCTGACCGCCGTATATTCCATGTGCGGACTCACGGTGGTATCGGCGCTGAGCATCACCTTTACCATTTCCAACCTGTTCAACTCCGTGTACATGTCGCTGGGCACGGCGGTATCGGTCATGGTGGGCCAGGCGCTGGGCGCGGGCGATTTTGACAGGGCAAAGGCCGACGTATGGCGGCTGATCGCCTTTGGCATCGCGGGCGCCGCCGCCATGGGGCTGCTGCTGATCCTGTTCGCCCCGCTGATCCCCCGGGCATACACGGGCGTGACCGAGGACGTGCGCCGGACGGCCACCAGGCTGCTGATCATCACGGCCTGCGCCATGCCACTGTACTCCTTTTCCCACTGTTCCTACTTTACGCTGCGCTCAGGCGGCAAAACGGTGATCACCTTCCTGTTTGACTGCGGCTATACCTGGGCTATATCGGTGCCGCTGGCGCTGCTGATGGTAAAAGCGCTGCACGCCAACGTGCTGGCAGCCTACGCCGTGGTGGAGGGCGCCAACATCATCAAGTGCGTGATGGGCTATATCTTTGTCAAATCGGGCAAATGGATCCAGAACCTGACGCATATCACCGGCAATGCGTGAGCTGAAATATGCCGTGCCGCCCGAGGCCGATGGCCGCGCCCTGGGCGACGTGCTGAAACGCGATCTGCGCCTGTCCCGCCACAGGATCAGCAGCCTCAAATTCAGCGGCGGCCTGCGGGTGGACGGACTGCCGGCCCATACCGGCATCCGTCTGCGGGCCGGGCAGGTCGTTACCGTGCTTCTCACAGACGATGCCCCCTCCCCCGCTCCCTGGCCGCTGCCCCTGCGGACGCCCTACCAGGACGGAGATCTGCTCGTTGTGGATAAGCCCGCGCCGCTGCCTGCCATCCACAGCGCTCATCAGGACGCGCGGACGCTGGAAAACGCCGTGTTTTCTCATTTGGGCTGCCCCGAGGGCTTTGTATACCGTCCGGTGAGCCGCCTGGACAAGGGCACCAGCGGCCTTATGCCCGTGGCGCTCAACGCGCACATGCACGACCGCATGCAGCGGCTTCTGCACACGCCGGGATATATACGGGAGTACCTGGCGGTCACAGAGGGCGCGCCGCCGATGGCGGCGGGCGTATGCGACGCGCCCATCGGCATGGCCGAGGGCGTGCGCCGCTGCGTATCGCCGGAGGGCAAGCCCGCCGTGACCCATTACCGGGTGCTGTTGAAGGCCAATGGCCGCGCGCTGGTGCGTCTGCGGCTGGAGACCGGCCGCACCCATCAGATCCGGGTGCATCTGGCGCATCTGGGCTGTCCGGTGGCCGGAGATTACCTGTACGGCGCGCCGCTGCCGCAATTGCCCGGGCGGTTTGCGCTGCACAGCGCGTATCTGTCCTTTACGCATCCGCTGAGCGGCGCGATCATCCGCCTGGAAAGCCCGCTGCCGGAGGAGTTGCGCGCGCTGCTCGGACAGGAATGCGGAATTTTTTCCATTAACTTGGGAATCCTGGGATGAAAACCGTCCCCTTTTTCGTTCTTTTGGTGAAACCTCAAAGGAGGAACAAACCATGAAAGAAGCGCTGATCGCCTTGCTGGCGGCGCTGCTGCTCGCCGCATCCTGCGCCCTGGCTGAACCGCTGATGCCCGCCAACGCCTTCTGGATCATTCCGGACAGCGATACCCGCTATCTTACCGAAGGCGAATTATGGGCCTACAGCCGGGAAACGCTGCGCTATATCCGCAACGAGATCCTGGCCCGGGCCGGCTACGCCTTTGAAAGCAACAAGTTTTACAACTATTTCAACGCCAAGCCCTGGTATGCCGCCGGCGGCTACCTGACGCGTAACAAGCTGTCCTCAGCCGCCTGGAGCAACGTGGACACCGTAAAGGCGGTGGAGCGCGCCATGGACAAGGCGGGCACAGAAAACGAAAGCGGCCTGGATATCGAGCGCATCATCGATTTTCAGAACTCCCTGGGCGGTTACGGCAATATGCTGAACTACGGCAATCCCCGGGGCGCGGGAAATGGGCTGACGCTGGCCGAAAGCGATCCTGCGCTGACGCCCGAGCCCATGCCCTATGCCACCGCTCTGCCCCGGAGCCTGCCCATGCCCCGGTATTGCTACACTGTCCAGTACATCATTCCGGACAGCGATACCCGTTACCTGACCGAGGGCGAACTGTGGGCCTACAGCCGGGAAACGCTGCGCTATATCCGCAACGAGATCCTGGCCCGGCACGGCTATGCCTTCAATACCGAAAAGTTTGCCGCCTACTTTGGATCAAAAAGCTGGTATGTGCCCGGCGGGTATGACGACAGCAAGCTCTCCCGGTTGGAATGGAGCAATGTGGAAACGGTGAAGGCTGTGGAGAAGGAAATGGACGCCCTGGATATCACCAACGCCGGTTTCCTGGATATCGAAGCCATCATCTATAACCAGCAAAACGGCCTGTGCCCGGCCTGGTAAGCAGGAAAAGCGCGCAGGACGCAGAATATAAAAAGGATTTTTGATCGAAAGGACGTGCCCCATGACCAAAGCGCTGATTTCGGTGACCGGGCTGGATACCACAGGCATCATCGCCCGGGTCTCCACCAAGCTGTACGAAATGAACATCAACATTCTGGATATCACCCAGACCATCCTGGACGGCTACTTTACCATGATGATGGTGGTGGATCTGGACGGAGCCCATATGGATTTCAGCGAGATCGACGCCGGGCTGCAGCCCGTGCGCGAGGAGCTGAAAATGGCCATCCACATGCAGCGCATGGATATCTTTGACGCCATGCACCGCATCTGACCGGAGGGAAGGCCATGATAGAAACCGGTGAAATCCTCCAGACCATGCGCATGATCCAGGAGGAGAATTTTGATATCCGCACCATCACGCTGGGCATCAACCTGCTGGATTGCTCCTACCCCGACGCCAACGTCTGCGCCCGCCGCGTATACGATAAAATCTGCCGCGTGGCCCGGGATCTGGTGCGCACGGGCGAGGACATCGAGCGGGAGTTTGCCGTGCCCATCGTCAACAAGCGCATCTCCGTGACGCCCGTCAGCCTGATCTGCCAGGATGATCCCCGGCCCATCGCCCGGGCGCTGGACAAGGCCGCCCGTGAAATGGGCGTCAAC
>JAFUDW010000046.1 GCA_017464225.1 Clostridia bacterium
CAGCAATAATACTCGGCATCAACATAACTCTTACCTCCTCGGGTGTTGGGCCGCTGTGGCAGCCACGCCATGTTGATTTTGAGCATTGGGACGGTGGTTTATTGGATCGCTGTTCCTTTGTTCGACACATATTATAGCACTTTTGTTAGCACTGTCAAGAGGTGAGTGCTAATTTTCTAAAATTTTTTTCGTTTTCCCTTTGTGGCGACTTTGGATTGCCATCGTGCTACGTCAAATGTTAGCTATTTCAGCTTTTTAATCGAAAATATCGCCAGCGCGATGGAAAAGACGATCCCGGTTAAGGCCAGTAAGGGCACTCCGTTAGGTAGAATCGGCTTGAAATCGGTGGTGCAGAGGATGCAGGAACCGATGAACAGCACCAAAGCTACCATTGTCAGCACGGTGTACCGCAGGAAGTGGAAGATCTGGTTAAGTGGTTCCTCATAGCCGGACAACTAGTTATACAGACTTTTCTTTTATTTCCGCCAGGGTGGGAACGCTGGTGATGCTGCCGTGCTTCTGGGTGGACAGGCTGGCGGCAGTGCAGGCGAAGCGGACGATCCGGGTCAATTCCTCTTCCGTTAAATCGGAAGGGGATTTTTTGTATTGCAGGAACTGGCTCATGGCGCTGCCGCCGAAGATGTCGCCCGCGCCGGTGGTATCAATGACCTGAATGCCGGAGGGACTGTTCACCGTTATCTGATGGGAGGCGGTAACGGCATAGCAGCCCTTGGGGCCCAGGGTGATATAGGCCAGGGAGACGCCGTATTCGTTCAGCAGCTTCTTGCCGCCCTCCTCCGGGGTCAGACCCCACAGGAATTCGATTTCCTCGTCGCTGATCTTCACGATGTCCGCCTGTTTCAGGCTCCACTCGATGGCAGCCTTAGCGTCCGCTTCGCTTTTCCACAAGGGCTTGCGCAGATTGGGGTCCAGGCTGATCATCAATCCATGGGCCTTGGCCAGCTCGATTGCTTTGCGGGTGGCGGAAGCGGCCGGCTCGTTGGTCAGGGACAGGGTGCCGAAGTGGAACACCTTCGCATCCGCGATCAGGCTTTCGTCGATTTCATCGGGTGTCAGGCAGGTGTCCGCCCCGGGCTTGCGGGCAAAGCTGAAATCCCGGTTCCCGCTTGCGTCCAGGGAAACGAAGGCCAGGGTGGTGAACTGGTTTTCGTCCGTCAAAACGCCCTTTGTTTCGATCCCGGCGTTTTGCAGCGTTTGGATCAGCAGGCGGCCGAACAGATCATCGCCCACCTTGCCGATCATGGCAGTTTTGCAGCCGTATCGGTTCAGCGCCGCCAGGAAATTGCCCGGCGCACCGCCCGGATTGGCGGAAAGGGTGGGATAGCCCGCGTCGTTGACGGATTTCGGGGCAAAGTCGATCAGCAGTTCGCCCAGGGCCACAACGTCATAGGTTTTCATCGTTCATTCCTCCGAAAACAGGCTGTACTTGGTGATGTCCATTACAGCCTTGCCGTCGGCCTCAAAGCTGATGCCCCGGGCGGTTGGATCGGTCAGGATGGTGGCGGTCATCACCTGCTCGCCGTCGTTGATGAACACCTCGATGCTGAACCGATCCAGGATCACATGCAGCCGAAGTTCGCCGTTGTTATGCGCCACCTGGCAGCGGCGCTGATGAATGTAGGCCCGGCGGGACCCAGAAAACTTCCGGTCGATTTTCAGCAGCGATTCGTGGGGACGGTAGCTGAGAATGGAATAATACTGATCATCCTGGGCAAAGCGCATGGTAAATTTGTGGTAAGGATTCTCCGCGTCCTCCGGGCGGATGCGGATATCCATTTCCACGCTGCGGCCCTCGATGCCGTTCAGCATGATCCGATCGCCGACGGCAACGTTTTTATATTCTACCTGGTGACTGCGGTAGAGCGCAAGCTCCCGGATGGGCTGCTGGTACAGCCGGCCATTGCGGATGGACAGTTCTCGGGGCAGGGTCATTTGGCCGAACCACATCCTGTCCTCGTAGCCCGTATTTTTGCAGGTGTCCCAGTTCTGCATCCAGCCGATCATCACCCGGCGTCCGTCCGGCGTCAGCAGGGTTTGAGGCGCATAGAAGTCGATGCCGTAATCGATGGCCTGATTGTGTTCCGGGATAAAGCGTTGGGTTTCCTCGTCGAACGTGCCGATCTGGCATACAGTGCCGTTGCCGTTGTGATATTCAAAGCCCTCGGGCAGCATGTCCTGGGGGCTGACGAACAGCACGTCTTTGCCGTCCAGGGGGAAGAAATCCGGGCATTCCCACATGAGCCCAAAGCGGCCGTCGTTTTCTGCCAGGATGCTTGTAAACTGCCAATGGAAGCCGTCGTCGCTGTCATAGAGCAGCAGCACGCCCCGCTTGTCCATCCTTCGCGCGCCCACCACGCAGCGATAGCCGCCGTCGGGCTTTCGCCAGATCTTGGGGTCCCGGAAGTCGTAGGGGCTCAGGCCCTCTGGCAGATCGGCGGCATCCAGCACGGGGTTCTGGGCGTATTTCTGATAATCCATGCCGTCGCCCACGGCCACGCACTGGGTCTGGTATTCCTTGCCCTTGTCGCCGCCCTCCTTGCGCACACCTGTGTAGAGCAGCAATTGCTTGCCGTCGGGCAATTCGATGGCGCTGCCGGAAAAGCAGCCGAAGGAATCATAGGGCGCGTCCGGCGCCAGGGCGGCGGGCAGATAGGTCCAGTGCAGCAGGTCATGGCTCACGGCATGGCCCCAGTGCATGGCATCCCACTGGGTGTCGTAGGGATGATATTGATAAAACAAATGGTACTGGCCCCGGTAATAGGAAAAGCCGTTGGGGTCGTTCATCCATCCCACCCAGGGCGTCAGATGGAAAATGGGGCGGGCGGGAGCGGGAATTTTCCCGCCCGCCTCTTTTTCATAGGCCCGGGCAAAGATCAGGCTGTGGTTCATCATGAGGATCATCCTTTATTTTGTGTATTCCCGCAGGTCGGTGAAGGAAACGACGTTGTTTTCTGCGTACAACCGGATGGGTTTGCCGCTGACGCCGTACAGGCGCACGGTCAGGGAGGCGTCCTCCAGCCAGAACATGCCCACCGAGCCTTCCTGGAGGTAGGTGAAGGCGTATTCCTTGCCAGCTTCCAGCTGCACGTCGGTTTCGGTGATCAGGGTGCTGCCCTCGTTGAACTGCAATTGCAGCTTCTGGGCGGTGGGATCAACGGTGATCAGCTTGTACTTGCCAGCCTGCCCGTTGTAATCAAAGGCCAGGCCGAAGCAGCCCTTGCCGGTGTAGGTGAAGGTGCCCTTCAGCAGGAAACTCTCATAGGCGGTGAAGACCTCGGTGTAGTTGAACCGCGCGCCGGCCTGCACCGTGAGGGCATCCTCCTCCACCGCCAGATGGCGGCGTTTCGTATACTGATCAGCGATGTTTTCCACGGGAGCCAGGGCCAGATCGCCGTTTTCCTTTTGGATCAGCTTCTGCACCGCCAGGTTGCCTGCCCAGCCGGAAACCTCGGACAGGGAGGAAGGCGATTCGCTGCGCCGGGCCCAGCCCACCATGAAAGCGCCGTCCGGGCTTTCCACGTGCTTGGCGGCGTAGAACAGCTTGCCGTCCAGCCGCC
>JAFUDW010000047.1 GCA_017464225.1 Clostridia bacterium
ATCAACAACAGGAGGAACATCCAACCATGAACGGAACGAAATTTACTTTAGAAAGCGATGGAAGACTATCCGTCCCCAACCTGTCTGCCTATTGGCTTCCGGATTTGACAATCAAGGAAGTTATCAAAGGCAGCACGTACACGATTTCAGGAGAATATGTTGGTACGGAATGTATCGTGCCAAAGCTAAAGCGGATCATGGCGCATGATGATGCGGAGCTAATGAAAGAAGTAAATCACACAGCGGACGATGAAGAGAATGAAAAAGCCCTGGAAAGCGAGGAAGATTTACATGACAAATCAGCGGAATGAGGTTATAATGGAGTCAGCCAATCCTGCAGTGATGGAGGCCCTGACGCAAAAGGAGGATCATGAAATGTCAGGGATCAATCAAAAAATCACTGCCCTCTATTGCAGGCTGTCCCAGGAGGATGAAAGAGCCGGCGAGAGCCTGTCCATCGAGAATCAAAAGGACATCCTGCAAAGGTACGCAAAGGATCACCGTTTCCCCAATCCCACTTTCTTCGTGGACGATGGTTACAGCGGCATCACCTTTGATCGGCCAGGCTTCCAAAGCATGCTGGCTGAGATCGAAGCGGGCCATGTGACCGTGGTGATCACAAAAGACCTGTCCCGATTGGGCCGAAACTCCGCCATGACGAACCTGTACCAGAACTTCATCTTCCCGGATAACGGTGTCAGGTTTATTGCCATCAACGATGCCGTCGATACCATTGACCAGACCAGCATCAACAATGATATGGCGGGCATGAAAAACTGGTTTAACGAGTTTTATGCCCGTGATACCAGCCGGAAGGTGCGGGCGGTCAAGCGGGCACAGGGAGAGCGCGGGGAGCACCTCGGTGTCAACTGTCCCTATGGCTACATGAAAGACCCCGAAAATCCGAAACAGTGGATCGTGGATGAGGAAGTGGCAAAGATCGTACAGGAAATTTTCTCCATGTGCATGGAGGGGCGAGGCCCATCCCAGATCGCCAACGAGCTGACGAAACGTAAGGTATTGACACCTGCGGCTTACATGGAAAAGATGGGTCGGCCTTACCCGAAAAAGCCCGGTGCCTATCCTTACCACTGGCACGCTCCTTCCATATCCATCATTCTGGAACGCAGGGAATATACCGGCTGCACGGTCAATTTCAAGACCTACACCAATTCCCTTTGGGATAAGAAGCGGAAGAAGAGCCCCAAGGAAAACCTGATGATCTTTGAGAACACGCATCCCGCAATCATCACGGAAGAGGTATTTGAAAAGGTTCAGCAGATCCGGCAATCCCGGCAGAGGAGGACAAAGCTCGGCAGGACAAGCCTGCTGTCCGGCCTTGTCTATTGCATGGACTGCGGCGGCAAACTGAGCTTCAGCGGGGTAGCCAAGGGAAGGGCATCCGGCGATCACTTCAGCTGCGCACGCAACCGAAACAACAATGAGGCATGCCCCGCTACGCATTATATCGGGGCTTCGGTGCTGGAGCGGCTGGTGTGGAAGCACATGTCGATGGTGATTGGGTTTGTCAGACAATATGAGGATCACTTCCGGGCGTATATGCGGGAGAAGATGCAGATGGATTCGGAGGAAGCCATCAAGTCACAGCGGAAAAAGCTCGCCCAGCATGAGAAACGGCTTGCGGAGCTGGATCGACTGTTCATGCGGCTGTACGAGGATAATGTGGCAGGCAAGGTCAGCGATGAACGCTACATCGCCATGAGCGCATCCTATGAGGATGAGCAGGCGGCGCTGAAAGCCGAGGTTACTGCCTTGCAGCAGGAGATCGAAGCGCAGAGTACGCAGGCGGAAAACCTTGAGCGCTTTATCCGGACGATCCGGCGCTACGATGAACTGGATCATCTGACGCCCTATGCGGCCCGTGAGCTGATCCACGCTGTCCGTGTTGGCAAAGCCGAGAAGATTGACGGCAAGCGCCACCAGGAAATCCGCATCGAATATGACCTTGTAGGCTTTATCCCGATCAACGAGCTGCTGAAAGCAGTACAGGCGGCATGACCTGAAATCATGCCGCCTGCGGGTTAAATCAAAAGTATGTTTTATGAACATTCAGTCTTTACAGCATACGTCATATAATGATAAAAAATGGGAAACGAGGATGATGACCATGTGCATCCGGCTTCGTATTGTTACAATGATCTGCGCGGCGATCCTGCTCCTTTCAGCGGGCATCCCGGGCGTTCAGCCGTCCTCCGCGCTGGCGGACGCCGCGCTGGCGGAGCTCTATCCTTATCAGCTGGTCAGCAACGCCAGTCCTTTCTTTTACAGCGACGCCATGCTGATGGCAGACGCCAACGAGCTGTCCACCGATCTGGCCAAGGCTTCGGCAGCGCTGTCCGCCGACGTGTACAGCTATTCCACGGTGGTTTCCACGCTCACTTCGGGCAGCATGGGATATACCATTTCTGATAAAAATGTGAATTATTCCACCACCTACGCAGCCCGCACAGCGCTGGACTGCGATCACTGCGCGTATGTGATCGGATATAAGCAGGTGGGCGATTATATCGTGTACTGCGTGCCCATCCGCGGCACCATCGGCGCCGAATGGTACAGCACGCTGTACCATCTGGGGCCGGACTCCGAAGGCTACCACGAGGGCTTTCATAAGGCCGCCAAGGAGATATACAGCGATCTGATCAACCACATCAATTACGATAATTACGCGGCTGACCATACCATCGTTTGGCTCTGCGGTCACAGCCGCGGCGCGGCGGTGGCCAACATCATTGCCGGCAAGCTGACGGCCTCCGGAGCGTACGCCCCTTCCGATCAGATTTTTGCCTATACCTTTGCCTGCCCTGCCGTGGGAAAGAATACCACGGGCTACAGCAATATCTATAATTTCAACAACAACAGCGATATGGTGCCTAAGGTTCCCCTGCGCTATTGGAATTATTACCGCAATGGCCAGGACGTGCCCTTTGATACCTCGGCTTCCAACGTACCGGCCACCGATTTGACGTCCCTGCTGGTGGAATTTGCGGGGGACGAGGAAAGCTATAATGATCCCAAGATCCAGCTTGCTCTGACCGCCGTTTCCTACGCCGCCTCGGCCGGCGAGATCACCAAGGATGATTTCGCCTATCTGCTGGGGCAGATCGACGTTAATATCTATGACCTGGCCAAAAACCTGGTGCTGGGAAAGCTGAAGGATAAGCTGCTGGAGGCTGTGGGCCTGAATCCCACCGTGGTGGATGCCATGGTGGCCGTCGCCAGGATCATGACCGAGGAGCTGGAAAAGAAGGTCAGCACCTATACCGAGTGGCAGGATTTTCTGGATGAGAGCATCGAGTATTGGGATACGCATGTCTACAACGCGGCCATGCAGAAAAGCTATATCACCAACCACCAGACCACCTTTGACCGCATCGGCGCCGAGGTTGGCTTTACGGTGAATGACCGCAACAGCATGTATAACGCCAAGCTGATCCTGCACGATATGATCGCGCCCGCCACGGAATTGGCCAGCGCCGCGGCCAGGATCAAGGATCATAAAGATGATTACGCCCAGCTGCCCAACAACCATAACAGGAACACCTATGTGGCGGCGGTCAACGATATGTATTACGGCTACCGCGGCAAGATCGGCTATTCCTTCGTCGCGGCGGATATCCCGGCCAATATCACCACCATCGGCCCCTATTGCTTCCAGAACTGCACCACCATGACGGAGCTGAACCTGCACCGCAACGTGCATGCGGTGGGCGAAAACGCCTTTTCCGGGTGCTCCGGCCTGACCGAGGTTACCTGGCCGGTGGAATTGGATACCACCAAGCGTTTCAGCGCCTGTCCCTTGACGACCATTCACTATATCAAGGGCGGAAACGGCGTGATGGCCGGCAGGCAGACGGGCAGCTCAAGCAGCGCCCAGTATTATGAATATACGCTGGAGCGTTACGGCATCCGCACGCTGACCCACGTGGACTTTGAGGAGGGCATTACAGCCATCAGCGATTACGCCTTCTATAGTTTCAGCGGCTCCAGCGCCGATTCCGCCAATCCCCGCATCGGCAAGCTGACCGAGGTTGTGCTGCCTTCCACCTTGCAATCCGTTGGCAAATACGCCTTCTATGGACATCTGTTCCTGGAAAATATTTCGCTGCCCGAGGGCTTTACAGCGCTGGGCGAATTTGCTTTTGCTTATACTGGAATTCCCGCCATTACCGAGGTCGATACGGGCAGCGGGCTGTTCCTGCCCTCCACCGTTACCCAGATCCCCGCGTCCTGCTTCAGAAGTTGTACTGCGCTGGAAAAGGTCACGCTGCGCCGCACGGTGACGTCTCTTGGCGAATATGTTTTCTATGACTGTAACAAGCTGGACGAGATCACCCTGCCGGTGGAGATCAACACTGAGAATCGGTTCCAGAGCAATCCCATTACCACCATTCATTACCTGCTGGGCGGGGATGGCGTAATGGCCAACCGGCAGACGAATAGCTCAAGCAGCGCGATGTATTATACGCGCATGCTGGAGCGCTGCGTCATTCGGACGCTGACCCATGTTGATTTTGAGAAAGGCATCACATCCATCGGTGATTACGCCTTCTACGGTTTCAGCGGCTCCAGCGCTGATTCCGACAATCCGAACATCGGTAAGCTGACCGAGGTCGTTCTGCCTTCCACTCTGCAGTCCATCGGCAAATACGCTTTCTATGCGCAGACGTCGTTAAATGATGTACCGCTGCCCGAGGGCTTTACCACCCTGGGCGAACATGCCTATGGGCGCACCGGCATCACGGCCATTGTGACCGAACCGCAGGAAGAGCCGGCCTTCGTTCTTCCGGAGAGCGTGACCCAAATTCCCGCATCCTGTTTCCGTGAATGCGCGTCGCTGGAAAAGGTCACGCTGCGCCGCACGGTGACGTCTTTGGGACAGAGCGCTTTCTATGACTGCGGGAGTCTGAACGAAATCACCCTGCCGGTGGAGATCAACACCGAGAACCGGTTCCAGAACAATCCCATCGCCAGCATTCATTATCTCAAGGGCGGGGATGGCGTAATGGCCAACCGGCAGACGAATAGCTCAAGCAGCGCGATGTATTATACGCGCATGCTGGAGCGCTGCGTTATTCGGACGCTGACCCAT
>JAFUDW010000048.1 GCA_017464225.1 Clostridia bacterium
CAATACAGGCATTGATCCCGCTGAGATCGCCGCCATCGGCATCACCAACCAGCGCGAAACCACCTTGCTTTGGGAGCGGACCACCGGCAAATGGCTGTATAACGCCATTGTATGGCAATGCCGCCGCACGGCAAGCTATTTTGAGAAACTGATCAAAGCCGGGCCTGCAGAAACCATTCGGTATAAGACAGGTCTGGTTCCCGACGCTTATTTCAGCGGCACCAAGCTGCAGTGGCTTTTGGATGCGCTGAACGTGCGCGATCGCGCCAAGCGCGGCGAACTGTGCTTCGGCACGGTGGATACCTTTCTGGCCTGGCACCTTGTGAAAGGGCATCCTCATGTGACGGATGCCACCAACGCGGGCCGCACCATGCTGTTCAACCTGCATACCCAGGATTGGGATGACGAGCTGCTTGATATGATGGATATTCCCCGGGCGCTGCTGCCTCAGGTGGTGGATAACGCGCAGGTGATCGGCATGCTGGATGAAAGCATCCTGGGCTGCGAGATCCCGGTGGCCGCCATGGCGGGCGATCAGCACGCGTCGCTGTTCGGTCAGGCCTGCTTTGAAAAGGGCATGGCCAAAAACACCTACGGTACGGGCTGCTTTATGCTGATGAACGCGGGCGACGAATTCCGCCTTTCGGAAACCGGCCTGCTGACCACCATGGCCTGGCGTTTGAACGGCAAGCCCACATACGCCCTGGAGGGCAGCGTATTCATGGGCGGCGCCACCATTCAGTGGCTTCGGGATGAAATGGAGTTTGTAAAAAAAGCCAGCGAAAGCGAGGCCATCGCGACGTCCGTGGCTGACAGCGACGGCGTGTATTTGGTGCCTGCTTTTACAGGCCTTGGCGCGCCGCACTGGAGCATGTACGCCCGGGGTACGCTGTTTGGCATGACCCGCGGCACCGGGCGGGCGCAGATCGTCCGCGCCGGATTGGAGAGCATTGCTTATCAAAGCCGCGATCTGTTTGAGGCCATGGTGCGGGATATCGGCCAGCGTCCCGTCAGTCTGCGGGTGGATGGCGGCGCCACGGCTAATAACTTTTTGATGCAGTTCCAAGCCGATATTTCCGGGATTGCCATTCAGCGCCCCGCTGTGCTGGAGACCACCGCCCTGGGCGTGGCGCTGCTGGCCGGGCTGGCCGTAGGCGTGTATGATAACCTGGAACAGACTGCCGATGGATGGCATGTGGAGCGCAAATTTGTCCCTGCGATGGATGCCGAGCGCCGTGAGGAGCTGCTGCGCGGCTGGAAACGCGCGGTGGATGCCGTGCTGTATTGGGCGCGGAATGAATAAAATCCGGTGATCAACCGCGAATAAACCGGGAATAAACTGAAAAAGTGCTTGCATTCCATACAGGATTTATGTTATAATACCCTTTGTGTGAACCGGACGGTCCTCTGCGGGCATAAGCTGGTGCCTCAGCCGCCGCGCACGAACGTCTATGAGGGAAGGAGGAACTATCAAAAATGAGCGAGATCATCAAGAGCATTGAAAATGCGCAACTCCGTACCGATCGGCCCGACTTCAACGTAGGCGACACGCTGCGCGTGTTCGTGAAGGTTGTGGAAGGTAACCGCGAACGCCTCCAGGCGTTTGAAGGCACTGTCATCGCCCGCCGCAACGGCTCCTGCCGCGAAACCTTTACGGTTCGCCGCGTCAGCTACGGCATCGGCGTTGAGCGCACGTTCCCGCTGCACAGCCCCCGCGTTGACCATATTGAGGTCATCCGTAAGGGCAAGGTGCGCCGTGCGAAGCTGTACTATTTGCGCGGCTTGCAGGGCAAGGCTGCCAAGATCAAGGAAGCCGGCCGCGACTGAGCATAGATCGCCTGAAACGAAGGTTTTCGGAAGAAGACCTTCGTTTTTTATGCCCTTTTTCTCGAAAAAGAGCGAAAAATCTTAATAATTTGTGATTATTTTGTTAAGAATGTATTGCAATTATATTTTAATTAAGTTATAATATAGTAAAATCTGTAAACACGCAAAGGAGTTGTATCCTCCATGTCTGTTAAAAAGCTGCGCTGGCTTCTCCCGCTGATGCTGATCACGCTGTGCGTGGGACTGATTCTGCCCGCCCAAGCCGACCCTACCTTTGTGATCAATCTGGCTTCCGACAAGGTCACGCTGAATGTGGGCGATACCAACAAGTATCTGAATTACACTGTAACGGCATCCTCGGACGTGACGGACAAAACGCTGAAATTCACATCCGATAACACCACGGTGGTTCAGGTGGATCCCAGCAGCGGCGCGCTGACCGCCATCGGCGTGGGCTATGCCAATATCACCATTTCCCATGAGGCCGAGCCCAAGGTCAGCGTGATCTGCAAAGCGGAGGTGCTGAGCACCTCTACGCTGACGCTGGATCTGTACAGCGCCACCCTGCCCGTTGGCGGCAGCGTCACCCTGACCTATACCACCAACGCGCCTCTGCCCATCACCTTTTCCACCAGTAACGCGGCGATCTGCACGGTGGACAGCGCGGGCAAGGTAAGCGGCGTGGCTCCGGGCACGGCGGAGATATTGGTTGCCAATTCGCATGGCGTCAAAGCGACCTGCCAGATCCAGGTGGTGGGCAGCGGTTCCGCGCCCTCTACGCCCTCCACGCCCTCCACGCCCTCTACCCCTGCGGAGGGGATCACGGCCTATGTCAATACCATTTCTGGCAGCCTGAACATGCGCGCGGCGCAGACAACGGACGCCATCATCCTGCGCACTATTCCGCAGAATGCCGCCTTTACCGTGCTGGAATATGGTCCGGTATGGTGTAAGGCTTGGTATAACGGCACCACAGGCTATGTAATGACCCAGTTTGTGCGCTTTACCGGAGAGACCCCGGTCACGCCGTCTGCGCCTGTAACGCCTGTTACGCCCACTGAGGGCATCACGGCCTATGTGAATACCGTCAGCGGCAGCCTGAACCTGCGAGCGGGCAGATCCACTGGCGCTTCGGTGCTTCGCACCATTCCGCAGAACGCCGCTTTCACCGTGCTGGAATATGGCGATACCTGGTGCAAGGCCTATTATAACGGCACTACGGGCTATGTGATGACCAAGTTTGTCTATATCCCCAATGTGACACCCTCCACGCCCTCGGTACCTTCCACGCCTTCTACGCCCACAATTCCCACAACGCCCACTACTCCCCAGTTCCAGGCGCAGGTGTATACGCCCAGCGGCAGCCTGAACATGCGTACAGCGCCTACCCAGAGCGCGCCGCGGATCATCCTGATCCCGCGCAAGGCCATTGTGGATGTGCTATCCTTCGCCTCCGATTGGTCGTATGTCCGGTACGGCACCTATGAAGGCTATGTGATGACCAAATACCTGACTGCCGCTTCGAGCAGTTCATCCTCTTCTTCCTCGGTTTCCAAGCCGGCGTCCACCATTGGTTATGCCCAGGTAATGACGGCCCAGGGCGGTCTGAACATGCGCAAGTCGGCCTCCACCGGTTCCACGCGCATCCAGGTGATCCCGCAGTATGCTTACGTGGAGCTCAAAGAGGTGGGAACCAAATGGAGCTATGTGACCTATAATGGCAAGTCCGGTTATGTGCAGAGCAAATACCTGCAGATCATCTGATCCTATCGCGGTGCAATACTGCCCCCGTCGTTTTGACGGGGGTTTTTCTGTGAGGAGGTTAATGAACAAGAAATTGGCGAGGGGGGGAACGATAAGGGCCTCCGCGTCCGGGGCCTACCGGCCCGCTCTACGCTGAAAGGCTGCCACCGGCAGCCTTTCCGGGCGCTTCGAGCCCCTTATGATCCCGCGCCAAAGGGCCCGCTTGGATCCGGGGCCTACCGGCCCGCTTCTCGCTGAAAATGATCCACCGGATCATTTTCCGAGCGCTCAAAGCCCCTCTGGACACCCTTTCCGGCGAACAAGGTTGAATTCACTATCAAGCAATTTCCGCCAGTTTAGCTTATGGGTTGGCGCAAAGAGGCCGTCTGAGGCAAAAGAAAAAGCAAGCTGACGTCTGATTTGAGCAAGCTCAATC
>JAFUDW010000049.1 GCA_017464225.1 Clostridia bacterium
CGTCGGCTGTCAGGGCGATGCCCTTGGCCCCGCTGCGGACCAGGTCAAAGGTCACCCGGTCGCCCAGCGTCAGGCCGGATGCCACGAGCCGCACCGCCTGGTCGTCGATCACGGTATAGGCTGAAAGCGTGCGGCCCTCGGGCAGGGCGGTGATCACAGCCTCCAGCGTGAGCGAAGTATTATTGCGGATGTTATTGGCCGTCCAGGCCTCCAGCACCTCGGCGCCCAGCACGTTGGTATTCTGAGCGGCGGAGGGCCGCTGATTGCCGTTATAGCTTCCGAAGATGGAAACGGAAGCGTACTTCCCCGCGTCCTCATACAGGAAACGGGCGCCGGCCTTGCGGGCCTCCAGATCGGCGTCCACGTCGGTATAGACGGCGCTGACCGTCATATCCCCGGTAACGATCGTTTCAGCCGAAACGGCGGCCAAATCGCTGTACCAGCCGATGAACCGCTTACCCTCTGTCTCCGGCGCGTCGGGCAATTGATCCAATAAAGCGCCGTCAGTGAGGTATACCCGGGAAACCACCTGCTCCTCCGCCAGGAAAGTAACGGTATGGCGGGCGACGGCGGCAAGCGGCTCGGAAACAGCCTCCTTCCATTCGGAGACAGCGCTCTCCCCCGCTGCGGGAAGCAGCTGCAGCATAAGCAGCGCCGCCAATATAAAAGCTGTAATGCGCTTTTGTTTCATTGTTACCTCTCTCTATCGTGCCGGGGCACGCCCCGAAGAATTGCCTGTGCCCGTTTTGATGATACACGCTGCCGGTCATATATCCGGTTACAGCGCGGTTGCGTCAAGAAAGCGCAGGGAAAAAACGTAAAGGAAATCTGCGGATACCGCCCATGGGCGAAATATCCTATACTTACCCACTTTCCATTATATCTATGACACGAAAAAAATGTCAATAACCAAAGCGCGTTCCGCTTGTAAAAAGTAGTTTTTATACTGCTGAAACCCGATAAAAAGCGATATATCGAAAAGCAGAAGGAGGGGACGTTCGAGGCCTCCGCGGCCTCGAGCTCTGCGCCAAAGGGCCCGCTTGGGCCCTCTGGACACCCTTCCCAGCGAACATGCTTAACGGCACTTTCAAACAACTTCCGCCAGAATAGCATATGGGTTGTCGCAAAGAGGCCATCTGAGGCCAAAGAAAAAGGCGAGAGGCGTCAGATAGGAGCAAGCTCCATCTGCCGTCTCACGCCTTTTTCGGGATTGCTGCGCAATCCTCGGTACGCTGCGCGTACCGACCTCAGACTCGGGCTTGCAGTTGCAATTCTGAACCAGTTACCCGCTCCAGAAATGACGGCGGCTTGCCGACGTCAATGACGCGTCAGCGTCATAGCGATCATACAAAAATGCCCAGACCGTGCTTGCTCGAGTCTGGGTTATTTTTGTTGATCGCGTATTTCAGGAGCGCTCTTTGCGCCAACCCCATTTCAATCAACTGCGGGAAATTGTTTGTTTACCGCGCCAAGTAACATCCGCCGCAGCCGGGTCCAGGGTGGGGCTCTCACCCTGGCAGGGTTTTTAAGGGGCAGCGCCCCTTAACGTTCTTCTCCCATCGAATTCCTGTTGTCAGTCATGTGCCTTTCATCAGGGTGCAATATCAGGGGCAGCTTGGACGCAAATAAAAAACCCGCGCCGCGGCGCGGGATAGACATATGAAAATTCAGCGTTCGCTCTGCAGGAAAGCTTCCACCTGGGCGCGGCGCTCAAACAGCACGCAGCCGCCCTTATGATCCTCCTTCAGCGTGCCTTCATCGCGCAAGGCGCGGAACAGCGGGGAGGAAATGGCTGCCTTGAGCGATGTATCGCGGACGTTGATATCGGAATAGGGCGAGAAGGGGCAGGGCTCGGCGCCGCCTTGGGAATTGATATGGAAAAACCCGCGTCCGGCGGCGATGCAGCCATCGGAGGTCTTTTCATCTCCCGGGAAGGATACGAACACGATCTCGGGACGCTCCCGGCGCAGCCGGGCAATTTCGGCCTTCAGGTATTCCCTGTCGCCATCGTCCGGCGCCAATTCCCGGCTTTCCTCGGTGACGGGCACATACTCGATAAAGAACACCGCCTTGCAGCCCCGGTCAGCCAGGCTTTGGATAAAGGCGTCGGAGCTGACGTCGGTCAGGTTCTCCTTGGTCACCGTGACCGAGCAGCCAAAAATCAGATCCCGGCGCTGGAGCTCATCCATATTGGCGATGAGCCGGTCATAAATGCCCGCGCCCCGGCGGCTGTCGGTCTTTTCCCGCCCGCCCTCGATGCTCAGCACCGGCAGCAGGTTGCGGCTTTTATCCAGCAGGTCAAAATATCTGGCGTCCATATAGGTGCCGTTGGTGAAAATGGGAAACAGGATATCACCGATCTCGCCCGCGGCCTCGATCACATCCCGGCGCAGCATGGGTTCGCCCCCGGCCAGCAGGATAAAGCTGACGCCCAGCGCGGCGGCCTCCCGGAAAATGTCAAGCCATTCCTCGCCTGACAGCTGGCGCTCCGCCGGGCAATCCACCGTGGCGTGGTTGGCCCGGGAATAACAGCCCGCGCAGTGCAGATTGCAGCTGGAGGTGATGCTGGCGATCAGGAAGGGCGGCACGTGCAGCCCTTCCTTCTCCTGCCTGGCGCGAAGCTTGGACGCGCTTTTGCTTGCGGCGGCAAACCGCACCATGAAGGCCGTTTCCCGGGGATTTTTCAGCACCGCCCGCAGCGAGGAGCGCACGATATTTTCCACGCCCTGGGTCATATATTCCTGAATGTTGAATGCTTCGCTCATTGGACAGCTCCTTTGCTTTGATGCTGCTATTGTATACGCGCCCGGAAAAACTGTCAACCGTTTAACGAATTATTAAGCGGCGTTGATATTCAGGGAGCGATCACGCCGCAGCTTTCCCATCCGTAATACCGAAAGCAGGTGATGGCGGCGCGGTCGATGCGCTCTCCGGCGGCCAGGATGGGCACGGCGGGCGGGCAGCCCATATTGGCGTCGGCCAGCACGCGTCCCAGGCACGCTTCGGCGCTCAGCGTGATCCTGGAAGACAGCATGGCCTGATGGATGGAGCACACGCGCTCTGGCCTGGGCAGCGGCGGCGGCGCTTCGTTCACGGCGGGCCTTCGCGGGATGCCGAGCAGGGCGGCCTGCAGCCGTTGGTAATCCTCGGGCGCGGTCATGGCGGAAAACATCAGCACCAGATGATCGGGATCGGCAAACTCGCCCTCAATGCCCTGCCTCCGCAGGACGTCGTGCAGCGCCGTGCCGGTATAGCCCCGGGGCTTGGGCGTCAGCGTCAGCTTCATGGGCTCGTCGCCGGTCATCTCATAGCCCCGGGCTGCAAGCGTTTGCCGCAGGCTTTGGGCATTCCGGGCGCTTTGGGCCAGCATATCCGGCAGCGCGCCCGCCAGCAGCGCGTTGGCGGCGTCCAGCGACTGCAATATCAGATAGGAAGGGCTGGTGGAGGCGAACATGGCCATGGCCTGCTGGGCCTGAGCGGCAAACTCCGCCGGCGCGCCCTTTCCGATGTGCAGATAAGCGGCGCCTGTGAGGCAGGGCAGCGTTTTATGAGCAGAATCGCAGCACATATCCGCTCCCAGCGTGATGGGATGGCAATCCTGCGGCAGAAAGCGCAGGTACGCGCCATGGGCGTTATCGGTCAGCAGCGGCGTATCCTGGGCATGGCAGACCGCCGCCAATCCGGCAATATCCAATCTGTTGCCCAGATAATCGGGCGATGTGACATAAACCGCCATATACCGCCCGCCCGTCAAGCGTTCGGCCAGCGTTTGTGGCGATATCATGCAGCGCAACGGCCCCGCTTCGGTTTCAGGAAAGATCCAATCTATATCAATATCCAGCAGCGCAGCGGCGGTCATCAGCGTTTTATGGGCGTTGCGGCCTGCCAGCAGCCGGGCGGGCAGGCCCAGCCTTTTGGCACGCAGCAGCGCCAGATACAGCATGGCGCGGATGCACAGGCTGGAGCCCTCGGCGCTGTACAGCGTATCCTCCGTGCCAAAGAGCGCGGCGGCATTTCTTTCGCTCTCCCGGATGACGCCCCGGGCATGGTACAGCTCATCCGCGCCCGCGATCTCGGTGATATCCAGCGCTTCCGGGCCGATCACCGTTTTTCCCTTATGCCCGGGCATATGCATCCGCGCGGCGTTGCTTTGGGCGTACTTTCGCACAAAATCGCAGATGGGTGTTTGCATGGGACTCCTTTCAGGGATGTTTTAGTTGAGATAAAGAACCCGGGCCCGAAAGTCACACTCTTCAGGCCAATCGTATAGTGTAAGTAAGACCCGAAAAATAGATGAAGGAATCTGCGGCATCCGCGCCCGGGGTCAGCACGCGCAGCGTGCTGAGAATCGCGCAGTGATTCCGAAAAAGCTGAACTCCGACCGATGATGCTTGCATCAATCGGGCGGGGAACAGCTTTTTCACAGCCCCGGCGCGCTCTTTGCGCCAACCCAAACCATCCAGGCGCAGACAGCTTGCAAAGAATCCGCCAACGGGATTCGCCCGCCGCTTCTTTGCAGCTTTCTTCTCAGAAGAAAGCGCGTGCTCTCCTTATTCTACATCACACCGCGATCCGTTTATAATACCCCAGCAGTGCTTTGCCGGCCACGTCCTCCACGTCCTTTTCGGAGAATCCCCGGCGGCGCAGGGCATTCAAAAGCTTGGGGAAGTCCGCGGGACTTTCGATGCCCTCGGGCTTGCGCTCAATACCGTCAAAATCCGATCCGAAGCCCACCATGCCCGCGCCGCCCAGGTCGTACATATGGGCGATATGATCGATGATGCGGTCAATGGTGGCGGGTTCGCCGATGATGGTGGGCCAGAAATTGACGCCCACATAGCCGCCCTTTTCAAAAAGCGCCCGCAGCATATCGTCGCTCAGGTTGCGGCGGTGATCCACCAGCGCGCGGCAATTGCTGTGGCTAGCCAGGGGCGGCAGATCGCATTTTTCCAGGATATCCCATACGCCCGCGTCGTTCAGATGGCTGATATCGGCGGCAATGCCGATCTTCTGCATGAGCCGGATGGCCTCCAGGCCATAGGGCTTGAGCCCTCGGGTATCGCCGCTGGAGGCGGGATACGCCAGGGTGTTTTCATAATTCCAGGTGATGGAAGCCATGCGCACGCCCCGGCGGCGGTACTCCTCCACCACCTGCAGGCCCTTATCGAAGGGCTCGCAGCCCTCGATAGACAGCATCACGGAAACGCGCCCGTCCTCTGCCTGGCTGGGGTCGTCCACCCTGCGCCAGCCCTGGCGCTCCAGCGCTTCCATTTGACGGAACATGGCGGCGAACAGTCCTTCCACGTCGCCCTGCCGTCCCTTGCCCACGTACATGGCCAGCGTCTGCAGGCTCACGCCGCCCTGCCGCAAGCGCTCCATGGTCACATCCAGCGGCTGCTCCGGCCGCACGGTCATACTGTACAGCGTATCGCAATGAGTATCGCAAATGATCATTTTCGCGCCTCGCTTTCCTCATGCCACAGCATTTCATACCGGGTGCGGAACTCGCCCGCCCGCAGGCCCCGACGGCCGTTTTCGATCTCTCCCCGCTGGCTGTCGTAGGGATCGACCCGGGGGAACTTCTTTTCCGGCGCGAAGGGCGCGAAATACAACCGGTTGGCCACCATGCGCCAGGGATCCAGATTGCCAAAGTAGAAATCCTGCCGCAGCCGGCTTCCGCCGCGCCGTCCGCCGCCGCCAAAGGAGCAGTCGACCGGCAGCCAGCCCAGGCGCTCGCTGTAAAACTCCGCCCAGTCATGGCTGCCAACGTCGCCGGGCTTGGCGTACAGTCCGCTCTGCCAGCGGGCGGGAATGCCCGCGATCCTGCACAGCGTGATGAACAAAAGCGCCTGGATGCCGCAATCGCCCCGCAGGTTGACCGCGCAGTACTCGGCCCCGCTCTCCATCAGCAGGTAAGGCGGCATGAAGGAATAGGTAACGTGATTGGTGATATAATCGTAAAACCTGCGCGCCGTGCGCACGGGATCGGTCTCATCGCCCTGCAGTTCCTTCGCCAGCGCTTTCAGGTAGGGCGTAAATACGATGTGCGGCGGCTGCTCCGCGAGATCCTCGCCGCATACCGGCCTGGCTCCGGGATAAACGATTTTGCACAGGCTCTCATCCATGGGGTTCACATAATGGGGCCGCTGGGTCACGGTATATTCCAGCGAAAAATCGGGCGACAGACGCAGGGCATCCTCCAGGTACGCCGTGCGCTGGGGCGCGTCCTCGGCGTCCATTGAAACCAGCAGAACGCTGCTTTCCACATCCTGAGCGGGCTCCTGCTGCATGCTGCGGGCGGCGATGGGCATATGGATGCGGTAGAGCATATCAGGCTCCAGCGTGCGCACGCGGGTGGTTGCCCGCAGGCGATAGCGGAATACCACGTCATGATCCATCATCCGGGCAATCACGGCGTCCAGCGCCTCGCTGCTGTCTTCCCGGGGCTGCTCCGCCCGGCGGTTGAGCTGGGGCTGGGATTTAAGCAGCGAATCCGGCAGGTCCTCATGGTAATACCTGGTGCCGTCCACATAGATGAAATCCAGAAGTCCCTGGGCCAGCATGCTTTGAAGCTCCTGGTCGGTAAAGCTGTGCACGCGGCTGCGCAGCTCCAGCAGCAGCTGTTCATGGGTATAGGGATAGCGCTCGGCCCATTGAGGCAGCAAAAAGCGCTCGGCCTCCAGGCGGGTCCTGAGCATCCGGGGCAGCGGCTGGCTCAGCCTTTCATCGATCAGCGCCAGCGCTAGGCTGTATTCGCCCGCGCCTTTCAGCCGGGCAATGTCCGCCGGCAGCGGACAGGTAAGCGATTCAAGATAACGGTCAGGCATTATTTCGCCTCCCTTCCTCATATACGAACATATTACCGCAAAACGGTGAAAATGTACAGCGCAAGTTGGCGGCGCGCAGCCATCCCGCGCCGAAAACGCGCAATCAAATACGGGAACCGCCCAGGCCCAAGAGCCCGGGCGATCCCCGTTTTTCCATCAGTCAAACGCAACCGGCCAACGTGTAAGCTTCGCTACTCCTCCGTCGCCGCGGCCAGTACCCGCAGGCTGACCCAGGCCAGCCCCGCCGTGGTAAGGCAGGACAAAACGAAGCACAGCCAGACCGGAAGCGCCTGGACGAACTTGCCCTCCATAAAGAACTGCAAGGCGCCCGTAGCCACAGCCAGCAGCAGGAAGCCCGCCAGCGCCACAGCCTTGCCCGTCCAGGGCCAGTCCAGCCGCAGCAGGCATACGATCAGCAGCGCGAACAGCACGATGGCGCAGAAGATCATGAGCAGGCTGGCCATATCGAACATCATGCGGTCGTCCTTGCGGATGCTCTCCCATACGATCTGCCCGGCGGCGGCCAGGATCAGCCCCGTTCCGGCAGCCCTGCCCCGGGGCGCGTCCATGCCCTGGGTATATATTCCGGCCACCAGCGCCGTCATGCCCTCAAACATGTGCACGGCATAAGTGTACATGCCCTCATAAATGCCGGGCCGCGCCAGCGGGAAAAACTGCAGCGCGGGATTGTTGACCTCCAGGCCCGTGCCGTTGCTTGTGGCGCCCTCGCCAAAGCGCTCCATCGCCAGCACGATCAGCAGGCCCGGCAGCACGGTGTCCATCAGGTCAACGAACCTGACATAAGCGATCTTTTTTGTCAGCCAGCCCGCCAGCAGCAAGCCAAGCGCCGCGCCGATCACGGTGAACCCGCCGCAGTCCATCCGGAAAATATACCAGAAGCCGTAATACTTGATATCGGCAAAGTTATACAGCACAAATATCAGCCTGGCACAAAGCAGTCCCAGCGGGATACCCAGCATGGCGAACCACAGCACGGCGTCGGAAGGCACCCTCGTCCTCCTGCCGCGCCGCAGGGCCATGACCAGCCCGATCACGGCGCCGATCACCACAAAGAGCGAAAAGCTGGTGATCCTCAGGCCCAATACCCGGCCCAGCTGGCTGCTGAATTCTTCCATTTCCTCGTAATCCATGTTTTACTCCTGCCACGCGCTCACAAAGTAAATAATGTCTTTGATCCACCGCTCGGCGTTTTTGTTGTTGGGCGCGTTGATCTTTTTGAGCCCGTTCTTTTCGGGATCCTTGAACACCATGGTGGCGCTGTTGCCGCCGTCCAGGTTGAAGGCGGTCTGGATCTTGTAGCCGTCCAGCTTGCCTTCGATCTCCCGCAGGCAGTCCACAAACTGGTTCATGGTCAGGCCTGCGCCCTTTTCATCGTCGGGACCTTCGCTGGTGACGAACAGATAGGTCAGCTTGTCCAGCTGGCAGATGCACATGTGCTGTGCCTGCTTGTGATTGCCGATGTAATCGTGGTTCAGTGTGGTGTTGAAATCCTCCCGGGTGGTCTGACCGTTTTCGATAAGCAGGGGGCCAAAGTTGAAGGTATTGACGATCTGCAGGCCGCCGTTGGTCACGTTTTCATCGATCCAGGCGTTCAGCTTATCCTTGGTGGGCTCGGTGATCACATGGAAATCGCCGTACTGGTCAATGATCAGGATATCCCATTTTTTATCCACATAGCGGGTTTTGTACTCATGCCCCTGGCGGACGATATAGGTTTCCTTATGCCAAGGATGGCAGAAGTAATCGCCGTTGATGGCGAACACCGCGTTGTTGTCCATGGCGATGCGGAAGCCCTTGGCGGTCTGGTCGTTGGAGGCGCGATCCACAAAAGCCGAGCGGATCTGGCTGCCGTCGGCGATCTCCACCAGAGCGTACACATAATTGGTATCGTAAATACGGTTGCCGCGGAAAATGCGCACATGCAGCGAGGGATCCTCATATTCGTCGTCGGAGACAAACCGGCTCCAATCCACGGCGGGCGCCTTTTCCTCCAGCGGCAGCGGAACGACCTCGGCATAGGCGTCGTACACCGAATAGGGCAGCGGGGCCAGCACCAGCAGCAGGGCCAGCAGCGCCGCGATCACAGCGATTTTCCACAAGCTTTTCACCATTGTATCTTTTCCCTTTCATCCCGCGCGTCGCGCACGGATACAGCATATAGTATATCATGGTTTTCATGCCGCGTCCAGTTTTGTTTTGGTTGACTTCCCCGGCGCGCTATGGTAGAATATTTTGTGATCCCAAGAAATCAATGGAGGAATATACAATGAAGCACATCCAGACCCTGAACACCCGCGACCTGTGCGAAAGCGCCAAGAACGGCGGCTGCGGCGAATGCCAGACCTCCTGCCAGTCCGCTTGCAAAACCAGCTGCGGCATCGCCAATCAGCAGTGCGAAAACAAGGCTGAGTAAGCCGCGACTCCATCGCACAAATCATGCCGCTGCAGAAGCGGCATTTTTTTGATAAAAGAGGACAAAGAATGATACACCGCTATCAGTTTGACGACTTATATATCGTGCTGGACACCTGCAGCGGAAGCGTGCACGTGGTGGACGAGCTGGCCTACGCGCTCATCGGCCAGTACGGGGAAAAGCCAAAGGACGAGATCGTGCGCGCCCTTGCGGCGCAGTTTGGCGAGGACGCCGCCGAGGTGGCCGAATGCTACAATCAGGTGACGGCGCTGCGGGATGCCGGGCGGCTGTTCGCTCCCGATACTTATGAGGAAATGGCCGGACAGCTCAAGCGCAAGACCGCCGGCGTGGTCAAGGCGCTGTGCCTGCACGTGGCCCACTCCTGCAATCTGAACTGCGCGTATTGCTTCGCCAGCCAGGGCAAATACCACGGCGAGCGCGCGCTGATGTCCTTTGAGGTGGGCAAGCGGGCGCTGGATTTCCTGGTGGAAAACAGCGGTTCCCGGCGCAACCTGGAGGTAGACTTTTTCGGCGGCGAGCCGCTGATGAATTTCCAGGTGGTCAAAGATCTGGTGGCCTACGCGCGGAGCATCGAAAAGGAGCGCGGCAAGAATTTCCGGTTCACCCTGACCACAAACGGCATGCTGATCGACGATGACGTGATCGATTTTGCCAACCGGGAATGCAGCAACGTGGTATTAAGCCTGGATGGGCGCAAGGAGGTGCACGACCGCTTCCGCGTGGATTACCAGGAGCGGGGCAGCTGGGACGTGATCGTGCCCAAATTTCAAAAGCTCGTTGCCGCCCGGGGCGGTAAAAACTATTATATGCGCGGCACTTTTACCCACCATAATCCGGATTTCCTGGAGGATATCAAAACCATGCTGAGCCTGGGCTTTACAGAGCTGAGCATGGAGCCCGTGGTATACGCGCCGGACGATCCCTCGGCGCTGACGGAGGACGATCTGCCCATCGTTTTAAAGCAATATGAAGAGCTGGCGCGACTGATGCGGGCGCGCAAAAAAGAGGGCAAGCCCTTTACCTTCTATCATTATATGATCGATCTCACCGGCGGCCCCTGCATCTACAAGCGCATATCGGGCTGCGGCTCGGGCACCGAATACATGGCCGTAACGCCCTGGGGCGATCTGTATCCCTGCCACCAGTTCGTGGGCGAGGAAAAGTTCAGGCTGGGCGACGTATGGCGCGGCGTGGACAACGCGTCAGTGCAGCGGGAATTTGCCGCCTGCAACGTGTACGCGCGTCCTGAATGCCGGGACTGCTGGGCGCGGCTTTACTGCTCCGGCGGCTGCGCCGCCAACGCCTACCACGCCACCGGCAGCATCCGCGGAGTGTACCGGTATGGCTGCGAGCTGTTCAAAAAGCGTATGGAATGCGCCATTGCTTTACAGGCAGCGGAACAGGTTTGATCCCATTATACGAAGTATGTCCGCAATAAGTTCCAATACGACCGGCACAGGAGGCGCGACGCATGTATACCTACTGTCTGTTCTGCGAAACGGCAAAATGCAGGTATGTGGCCAGCATGGTGGAATCGCTGTTTCCCTGCCGCGCCATCTATCCCAAGCAGATCCAGCACACCTGGATCGCCGGGCGCATGACCGATATCGAGCACGACCTGCTGCCGGGCTACATTTTCGTTTACACCGAGGCTGAGCCTCTCCAGGCCGCCCGCCTGCGCGCCGTGCAGGGCGTCATCCGCTGCCTGTGCGACGACGAGCACCATTACGCGCTTTCGGGGGAGGACGAGCGCTTTGCCATGATGCTTCTGCACAAGGACGGCGTGATCGGCAAAACGAAGGTGTACCAGGAGGGACAGACCATCCATATCTGCAAGGGCGCTTTCGAGGGCGTGGACGCCAGAATCCTCAAGGTCAACCGCCGCAATATGCGCATGCAGATCGAAATCCCCTTTGCCCATCGTCCCGTGCGCACCTGGGTGGAATACGAGGTGGTGGATTCGTTCAGCGGTGAAGACGGGGAAGACAAAAGGATCGAATATTAACGCTTCGTTTTAATTGTATCTTGCAAGCGGAAATTGGTAAAGAGACCGAAAGCGGCTCACCCCTTGATCCCCCAAACACTTGAAATCCCCAGGCCTCGGAAACGGCGGATGCCGCTTGGGCGTATGTTCAAGCATCACGCAGCTGCGCAATGGTTTTCCCTGTACTCTTGACAACCTCACTCGCGGCGGCTATAATAAAAGGGCAGGAAGAAAGCTACTCTTGCAGGACAATCGCCTACAGGCGATTATGTTCCATCCAAAAGCCGCCGCGTACTCGCTATACGCGGCGGCTTTTACATATCTTACTTTTTATTACTGATAAAGGCTACCAGTACAATCAGCAAGCAATTCATGATCCCGATGAAAACCATCATGATTTCATAGGCGCTCATGCGCATCACCTGCCTTCCTTCGTAGTCCAGCAGGCGCAAGCCCCGCGTATTATCTTCGCTGCCCTGCCGCCCGAAGGCGGCAAGACCATTATACACAATCAATTGATTTACGTCAACGAAGGAAACCATGATACAACCTGTTATCGGGCGGCCGCCCGGCTGCAATCAGTTTTGACGTGTGCGCGTGGACGGCGGTGACGCGGACATCGCCACGCCCACGCAAAAAACATCAAAGCAAAACGGACGTTCAATGCTTTTCAGCGTTTGAACGTCCGGCCTTTTATATTTCCTTCAGCGCTTCCCTGACGAAGGCGATCTGCTTTTCCACCTCGGCCACGCAGGTGCCGCCGCTGCTTATGCGCTTACCGACGCAGACGTCCAGATCCACGGCCTGGTACACGTCCTCGTCAAACAGCGGGCTGTGCTTGCGATAGGCTTCCAGGGGCAGCGTTTCCAGCACCCGTCCGGAGGCGATACACTCGGCCACGATCTGTCCCGAGATCTTATAGGCTTCCCGGAAGGGCAGACCTTTGCGCACCAGATAGTCGGCCAGGTCGGTGGCGTTGATAAAGCCGGTCTGGGCCGCCCGGCGCATATTGACGGTGTTCACGCTCATATCGCCGATCATGCCCGCAAACACGTCCAGACACATTTTTACGGTGTCGCAGGCATCAAATAACGGCTCCTTGTCCTCCTGCATATCCTTGTTATAGGCCAGGGGCAGTCCCTTCATGGTGGCAAGCAGCCCCATCAGATCGCCGTATACCCGCCCGGTCTTGCCGCGTACCAGCTCGGCCATGTCCGGGTTTTTCTTCTGCGGCATGATGGAGGAGCCGGTGGTGAAGGCGTCGCTGAGGTCAACAAATTTGAACTCCCAGCTTGACCACAGGATGATCTCCTCGCTGAACCGGGAAAGATGCATCATGAGAATGGACATGGCGGACAGCAGCTCCAGGCAGAAATCCCGGTCGCTCACGCCATCCATGCTGTTCATGCAAACACCGTCAAAGCCCAGCCGCCGGGCTTCAAAGGCGCGGTCGGTGGCATAGGTGGTGCCCGCCAGAGCGCAGCAGCCGATGGGCGACTGGTTCATGCGCTTGCGGGCGTCCCGCAGCCGTCCGCAGTCTCGCAGCAGCATCATGGCATAAGCCATCATATGCTGTCCGAAGGTGACGGGCTGCGCCCGCTGCAGATGCGTATACCCCGGCATGATAGCTGTCTTGTACGTCTCGGCCTGATCGGCGACGGCGGCGATCAGCCGCCCGATCTTTTCCAGGATCGTATCGGTCTCATCCCGCAGGTACAGCCGCAGATCCAGCGCTACCTGATCGTTTCGGCTGCGGGCGGTATGCAGACGCTTTCCGGCATCCCCGATGCGCGCGGTAAGCTCCTGCTCCACAAACATGTGGATATCCTCGCAATCCATATCAACGGCCAGCGCGCCGCTCTCCAGATCGTCCAGGATCGCCTGCAGCCCTTCCGTGATGCGCGCAGCCTCCTCCTCCGGGATAATGCCCTGGGCGGCCAGCATGGCGGCATGGGTCACGCTGCCCAGGATATCCTGCCGGTACATCCGGCTGTCAAAGGAAATGGAAGAATTAAAATCGTCCGCCAGCTTGCTGGTATCGCCCGCCGTGCGGCCCGCCCAAAGCTTCGCCATAGCTTCCTCCCGTATTTTTATGCGTAAAAATTATAAGCGGGAAACTTCCGGCTGTCAATGCGCAGATTCGGCAAGAAATGTTCATATTTTGCGGGCGTTTCTCAATTTTGATAGAAACTTTTTCCTGTTTTGTAACATTCCCGAAATGTACAAAACCGCCCGGTAATCCTATAATATTATATGGAAAAAACGACCGATTTTTATTTTCGGATCAAGAAAGAGGGAGACAACATGACCATGAAAAACTGGAAGAAAATTGCTCTGCTGCTGGCGCTTTGCCTGCTGCTGTGCTGTTCCGCCGTCTTCGCCTCGGCCGAGGCCGTAAGCGGCGTGGCGGGCGATTTCGCCTACAGCATCCCCTATGGCACCTATGCCGTGATCACCGGGTATACGGGCGAGGGCGGCCAGATCGATATCCCCGCCGCCATCGAAGGCGTTCCCGTGACCAGCATCTCCTCTTCGGCCTTTGCCGACGTGCGGGAAAAGGTGACCGACGTGACCATCCCCGCCTCCGTCACCAAGTTCACCAGCGCCTTCGCGGGCTGCGCGAACCTGAACAACGTGACCATCATGGAAGGCGTGACCGCCATCAGCGCCGGCGCTTTCAAGGATTGCGCCAGCCTGACCGAAGTGGTCATTCCCGAGGGCGTGACCACCATCGGCGCCGACGCGTTCAGCGGCTGCGGCGCGCTGACCAGCGTTTCGCTGCCCGCCAGCCTGGAACGCGCCATCGGCATCGGCCTGGAGGCCGTGCAGGGCGTATACTTTGCCGGCACCGAAGCCCAGTGGAGCGCCTTGGCCAATCAGCTGGCGCTGCCCGCTTCCGCCGCCGTGTTCTTTGCCGACGGCAGCCAGTCCGCCGCTGAAGCGCCGGCTGAAACGCCCGCTTACAGCTTCAGCCTGGAAGCCGCTAAGCCCGCCGATGAAGACGTTCATACCCACGATTGGGTGGACGGCCCCGACACCGCCACCTGCACCGCCGGCGGCCAGATCATTTCCACCTGCTCCATCTGCGGCGCCACCGAAACGGTATACACCACCGCCAAGGGCCACAGCGTGACCCCCTCCTTCAAGGAGAACAACACCATCGTGCTCACCTGCACCCGCTGCGGCAAAGAGTACACCGGCGAGCGCATCAACGGCATCCAGTGGCCCGCCTCGGCCCGCGACGCCGCCACCGTATGCGCCAACCGCGGCTATCATCTGTGCAAGCTGATCGAGCGCACCGCCACCTGCACCAAGGGCGGCCTGAGCGAATCCATCACCTGCGCCACCTGCGGCGCCGTGCTGGAGGGCTCCTATGAGATCGGCCCCCGCGGCCACTGGTTCAGGGATTGGCAGGTCATCGACGAGGGTACCTGCATCACCGAGGGCAAGAAGCAGCGGACCTGCCGCAACTGCAGCTACGTGGAAGTGAAGAACACCGGCTACAACCTCACCCGCCACTATGTCTGCCAGAACGTCGGCTTCCGCGCTCCCACCTGCGCCCAGACCGGCTACACCGGCGATAACGTTTGCATCCACTGCGGCCGCATCGTGGTATCCGGCAACGTGCTGCCCAAGTCCAGCACCCACGGCGCCACCGAGATCCGCGATATCACCACCAGCGCCTCCAGCTCCACCGGCTATGCAGGCAACCTGTACTGCAAGGTCTGCGGCCAGATCATCCAGAAGAATGTGGAAGCTCCCGCTCCTTCCAAATAAAAATCACATCGTATAATACAAATACAGCGGCCCACCCGGGTTTCCCGGGTGGGCTTGCTTTATCATCTTTCACAAGGATCCTTAACAATAACAATCAGTATAGAAAGAGGCATTATGGGACGCTGCTGCTCCTTAGGAACCCTGCCAGCGGCCTGTCCATAACCTCGAACGTTTTCCGTCCCCGTCATTCCCGTTTGCATATTTTCCGTTGGGATCGGCACAAAGATCATCCGATCACAACCACCACAACGATGAGAAGCGCCACGGCCGCGGCGGCGATATAATCCTTTTTTGTGATCTTCAGTACGCGCAGGCGGGTACGCCCCTGGCCGCCGTGATAGCAGCGGGCCTCCATGGCCATGGCCAAATCGCCCGCCCGGCGGAATGCGCTGACAAACAGCGGCACCAGCAGCGGCACCATGGCCTTGGCGCGCTGGAGCAGATTGCCCGATTCAAAGTCCGCGCCGCGGGCCATCTGGGCCTTCATGATCTTATCGGCTTCCTCCAGCAGGGTGGGAATGAAGCGGAGCGCGATGCTCATCATCATGGCCAGCTCATGGGCGGGAAAGCCAAACCTGGCCAGCGGGCTCATGAGCCGCTCCATGCCGTCGGTCAAGGCCACGGGCTGGGTGGTAAGCGTCAGGATGCTGGCCCCGGTCACCAGGAACACCAACCGGAGCGAAAACCGGCAGGCCATGATCAGCCCCTCCCGGGTGACCGTTATCTTCCACACCGAAAGCAACACGTTTTCCCCGGCGGTGAAAAACAGGTTGAGCAGGAAGGTGAAAATCAGGATGATCCGCAGCGGCTTGATGCCCTTCACCAGCAGTTTCACCGGAAGATTGGCCGCCTTGGCCGCCAGCAGGATGAACAGCGCTACAGGAATGGCGCAGAGCAGGCTGCCGCCCAGAAAGACCGCCACGATGAAGGCGATGGTGAGCAGTATCTTCGCCCGGGGATCCAGATCGTGCACAAAGCTTTTAACGGGATAATACTGACCCAGCGTGATATCTTTAAGCACGGGCCGCACCCCCCTTCGCGGCGCAAATGGCAGCGCAAAGCTCCTCATTGGTCAGGCAATCGGGCACCGTTAAGCCGCCCGCCCGCAGCGCGCGGCACAGCTGCACGGTCTGGGGCACGTCCAGCCCCATGGCGGCCAGCTCGTCTCCCCGGCTGAATATCTCCCGGGGCGTGCCCAGCATGGCCAGCCTGCCCTTGTCCAGCACCGCCACCCGGGTAGCGATGCGCGCCACATCGTCCATATTGTGACTGATCAATACAATGGTCACGCCGCCGCGGTGCAGTTCATGGATGATCTCGGTCAATTCATCCCGGCCCTTGGGGTCCAGACCGGCGATGGGCTCATCCAGCACCAGCACCTCAGGCTCCATAGCCACCACCCCGGCCAGCGCCACCCGGCGCATCTGGCCGCCGCTGAGCTCAAAGGGCGATTTGTCCAGGGCGTCCGCGGGCAGATGCACCTTCTGAAAAGCGCTGCGCACCCGCGCGTCCAGGGTCTCGCCGGTCAAGCCCTGGTTTTTGGGGCCAAAGGCGATGTCCTTATATACCGTTTCCTCAAACAGCTGGTATTCGGCATACTGGAACAGCAGCCCCACCCGCTGGCGCAGGGCCCGGCGATCGGCGCCCTTCTGGTTGATATCCTGGCCGTCCACCAGCACGCGCCCCGAGGTAGGCGTCAAAAGCCCGTTCAAGTGCTGGGCCAGCGTGCTCTTGCCGCTGCCGGTATGGCCGATCAGCGCCAGCAGATCGCCATCCTCAATGGTAAAATCAATATCCTCCAGCGCGTCGGCCTGGAACGGGCTGCCCGCCTGGTAGGTATGGCACATATGCTCAAGCTTTATCGGCATTTCAGCACCTCCCCGGCCATGCTTTCAACGTCCATGGCTTCCCGGGATATGGGCAAGCCGCGGGCGCGCAGCAGATCGCCCAGCGCCACCATGGGCGGCACGTCCAGCCGCATGGCGCGCAGCTTTTCGCTCTGGGTGAACACCTCCCGGGGCGTACCGTCCATCACGCACCGCCCCTGATCCATCACCACCACCCGGCGGCACCGGGCGGCCTCCTCCATAAAGTGAGTGATCCATATCACGGTGATGCCCTGCTCCCGATTAAGCCGCTCCACCACCGAAAACACCTCCTGCCGTCCCTTGGGATCCAGCATGGCGGTGGCCTCGTCCAGGATCAGCGCCCGGGGACGCATGGCCAGTATGCCCGCGATGGCGATGCGCTGCTTCTGTCCGCCGGAGAGCATATGCGGCGCGCGATCGATAAAATCAAGCATGCCCACTTCTTTCAGCGCCGTTTCAATTCGGGCGGGCATCTCCTGGCTGGGCACGCCGATGTTCTCCAGTCCGAAGGCCACGTCATCCCGGACAATGCTGGCCACCAGCTGGTTATCGGGGTTCTGGAATACCATGCCCGCGGCCTGGCGGATGCTCCAGGTGTTTTCATCCAGGGCGGTATCCATGCCGCATACCGTCACCGTGCCCGCGGTGGGCGTATACAGGCCGTTGAGCAGCTTGGCCAGCGTGCTCTTGCCGCTGCCGTTATGGCCCAGGATGGCCGTCATTTCGCCCGTGCGGAAGGCCAGGCTCACATCCCTGAGGGCGGGCGACGCGCTCTCCTCATAAGTGTAGCTCACATTCCGGGCTTCAAGGATCAAATCTTCCATGATCTCTCCTGAATAAATCGAATTTCCGATAGATTGTATCACGTTTTTCCCTGGGAAGCAAGGGCGGCGGCAGCGGCAGCCGGCGCTTGACGGCAAGGGAGAATTTTCTTATAATGAAGAAGCGCCGCGCAGACGGCGAAACAGTGTATTTTACAGGGAAAGACCATGCGCATCCAGACGCTTCGACTGCATGATTTCCGCTCCTACCGCCAGGTGCTGCTGACTCCGCCGGAGGGCACCACGGTATTTGTGGGCGAGAACGGCACCGGCAAGACCAATCTGCTGGAGGCCGTTCATTTGTGCTGCCTGGGCCGCAGCCACCGCACGGCCAACGACCGGGAGATGATCCGTTCCGGCCAGGATACCTGCGCCGTGCAGGTGCGGGTGGCACGGGGCGACGGCGTGGATACCGTGGGCGTGCGGCTGTTTTCCGCAGAGCAAAAGAAACGCAAGCTGCTGCATATCAACGGCAAAAACGCCAGCCGCACGGGCGAATTGATGGGCCATGTGACCTGCGTCATGTTTTCCCCCGAAGATATTGAATTGATGCGCGGCGCGCCTCAAGGGCGGCGGCGCTTTCTGGATATGCTGCTCAGCCAGTGCGGGGCGGGATATTATTACGCCCTGCAAACCTACAACAGCGCTCTTAAGCAGCGCAACGCCCTGCTGCACGCCATCGTCCGCGGGGAAGCGAAGGTCCGCGAGCTGGAGGTATGGGACGAGCAATTGAGCCAGGCCGCCGCGCCCGTGGTCAAGGCCCGGCAGTACGCCGTCTCCAGCCTATGCGCCCTGGCCAGGGAGCATTACGCCCACATCGGCGGCAGGGATAACGAGGTGTTTGCCCTGCGGTATACCGGGCATCTGGCCGAAAGCGGCGACCCGGCAAGCGACCTGCGAAGGCTGCTGACCGAGCGGCGGGAGGAGGACCTGCGCCGCATCACCACCACGGCGGGCCCTCACCGGGACGATCTGCTGCTGACGCTGACCGGCGAAGACATGCGCGCCTTTGCCAGCCAGGGGCAGATGCGCACGGCGGTGCTGGCGCTGCGGCTCAGCGAAGTGGACCTATTGACCAAGCGCCAGGGAGAAACGCCGCTGCTGCTGGTGGACGACGTGCTCAGCGAGCTGGACGCCGGACGGCGCACGCGGCTGCTGGAGCGCATCAGCGGCATTCAAACGCTGCTTACCTGCACCGATCTCAGCGACCTGACAGGCGCGCGCCCCGACGCCGTGCTGCACGTGCGCCTGGGCGAAATCACCATGGAGGAAAACGCTTGAAGACGATCATTTGGGATTGGAACGGCACGCTGCTCAGCGACGTTCAGGTGAGCTACGACTGCCTGAACCGCATCCTTGCAAAATACAACAAGCCTCTAATCGCCACGGTGGACGCCTACCGGGCCATCTTCGGCTTTCCCGTAAAGGATTATTACGCCCGGGCCGGGATCGACGGCGCGCTGTTTGACGAGGCGGCGCCCCTGTGGATGGACGATTACATGCGAAGCGAGATCGCCTGCGGCCTCATGCCCGGCGCCCGGGAAGCGCTGGCGGCCTTTCATGGCGCGGGATACCGGCAGATCATCCTATCGGCCAGCAAGCGGGAGAACCTGCTGCAGCAGATCGCCCGCTTTCATATCCTCCCCTATTTTGATACCGTGCTGGGCCTGAGCCATATCTACGCCACCTCCAAAGAGGGCATCGGCCGGGCGTGGATGGCCCAGTCCCAAACCGATCCCGGGGACTGCGTGATGATCGGCGATACGCTGCACGACGCCGACGTGGCCCGGGCCCTGGGCTGCCGCTGCATGCTGGTCTGCGGCGGACATCAGCTGCCCGATACGCTGAAAACAGCCGGCTGCGCTGTAACTGCCGATCTTTGGGAAGCGGCGGAACGTTTGATCGGTATCTCCGCTGATTCAATACCGTCATGAATCTGGGATCTGTTTGAAGCAAGCAGGCTGAAATTGGACGGAGAAGGGACCAAAAAGGAACATTCCTTTTCGGCGCCTGAATAAGAACCGAAAAGGGCGACCCTTTGTCGCCAAAAACAGCAATCAAAACAAGAAACAAAAAAACGCCTGTCACCGTTTCCGGGCAGGACAGAAAAGCTGGCCATGCCATGCGCAAGCGCACAGCAAAAAAACGATGAACAGACCAGGGCTGTCTCAAAACGCCAAATAAAGATTTGGCGCAAGAGACAGCCCCTTCATATTATAGCTCATGCCAGAAGAAATCCAGCCCGCCGTAGATGGCGTCGGCGGTTTCCTCGCTGCCCGCAAAGCCGGCGGCCACAGCCATGGCCACCGTCTTTTTTCGTTTGTCCGCGCTGTACTGCAGGCTGTTTTTCAGCGCGCGCTCAAAAGAAGCGTAATCGCTGCCGCTGCCCGCCAGGTAATCCCGGCGGACGGCCAGGCACAGCCCGGCGGGCGGATCGGAGGAGAACAGCCTTTGCCATTCGTCGCTGACCGAAAGCGCCATGCGCCAGCCCGCGTCGGCGGCCAGCAGCGCCGCGGCGGTATCCGCGTCGCAGGCGCAGGGATCGGCAGGCTCGCCATAGACGATCTTACAATCGACGCGGCCCTGCCGCAGCACCCGGCGCAGCATATCCTCCGCCGGAGCGCCCCGCAAAGCCTCCGGCAGCGTCAGCGTGCCGCCATCCAGTTCCTCCAGGCGCAGCTCATCGGCCTGCCGGGTCAGGATCATCAGCGGCTCATGCCCCACCGCCGCACGCAGCTGGCAGTCCCGCAGCGACCGCGCCAGCGAAAAGGGCAGCAGCGCCGCGTCAAGCTCGCCCGCCTCCAGGGCGGTGGCCAGCGCTTGAGGCGTGGAGCCCACCGTGCAGGTATACTGGGCGCTGGGCGTTTGCAGCAGCATGGCCGCGCCCATGGCGGCGGCTGACCGCGGGATGCCTACCCGCACGGCGTCGCCCCGGCGGATGCCCTGCCAGAGCAGCAGCGCCAGAAAAGCGAGCAGAGCGCCGAAGGCGGCAAAAATCAGCCTGTATTGGCCGCGGGTTCGCTGTTTCATGGGTCCCTCCAGGCAAATAGCATATTCATCGTAAAACGCCTTCCAGCCGCAGCAGCAGCCTTTTGTTCTCCAGGCCGCCCGCATAGCCGGTCAATTCTCCGTGGGCGCCTATCACTCTGTGACAGGGGATCAGCAGGCTGATGGGATTGCGTCCCACCGCGCCGCCCACCGCCCGGGGCGAAGATGCCAGCGCCGCCGCCAGCTGGCTGTAGGTGGTCGTCCGCCCATAGGGGACGCGGCGAAGCTCCGCCCATACGCGCTTCTGAAAGGCCGTGCCATCAGGCGCCAGGGGCAGCGCGGAAGCGTCCGGCGCTTTCCCGTTAAAATACGCCTCCAGCCATTCCGCGATCATGGGAAAAGGAGCGGCGTTCGGGGCTTCCCGGGCGTCACTTGGCAGCCCCGCGCGGTAGAACCGCTGGTTTTCCAGCCAAAGGCCAACGAGCGCACCTTCCCGGGCGGCCAGCGTGAGCCTGCCCACAGGGGAAGGAAGAAAACGGATTTCGGTCATGATCATCCCTCCGCAGTAACGCGCAAAAAAATCTCCTCCAGCGTGCTTTCAGCCTCCTGCAGCCGCAGGATGGGCGCGTTCAGGCTGTTCAGCAGCGTGCAAAGCTGGGGCTGGGGACGGCTGACGCCTTGCCGGTACTCAATGAGCGCCGACACCACGCCGGGCTCAGGCGCGGGCAAGGGCGTAACGTTTTGCACGCCCGCCAGCTCCCGCAAAGCGGGCAGAAGCCGCTTTTCGCTGCCCAGGGCGTCCAGCCGCAGCCGGACCGCGCCATCCCGGCGCAATTCCCGCAGGCTGCTGTCGCACGCCACGCGGCCATGGTGCAAAATGATCACCCGGTCGCACAGCGATTGTACCTCGCTCAGGATATGGGAGCTGAAAATCACCGTGCGCCCCTGGGACAGCCGCCACAGCGTATCCCGAAACTCGGCGGTTTGCCGGGGATCCAGGGTATTTGTGGGCTCGTCCAGCACCAGCACCTCGGGATCGCCGCACAGCGCTTGCGCAAGCCCCACCCGCTGGCGGTAGCCCCGGCTCAGATTGCCGACCCGATGGCCCAGCATATCGCCCAGGCCGCATTGCGCGGCGATCTCCTCAATATGCGGCAGGATATCGGCGGCCACCACCATTTTGAGCTCGCAGGCAAACCTGAGCGCCGCACGCACGGTCATTTCGTCATGCAGCGGAGGCACCTCGGGCAGATAACCCAACAGGCGCTTTGCCTGCCGGGGCTCGCGCAGCAGGTCGTGACCGCCGATGTTCACCGTGCCGGCGGTAGGCGCAAGACAGCCCGTCAGGATGCTCAGCGCGGTAGTTTTGCCCGCGCCGTTCTGGCCCAGCAGGCCCAGCACCTGCCCTTTCTCCACGGTAAAGCTCAGGCCGTCCGCCGCCAGCTTATCCCCGTAGCGCTTCGTCACGCCGCTGAATGTGATCATTGCCCCGTTCCTCCTTGCCGCCTCCATTATAGCATGGATTTGCCCATCCGTCACGCCGCGCCTTGGCCCAGCCCAAAATTCGCCAAATCCGCCGCTCCCGCCCCTTGCTTTACGAAAGCGTAAAAATGTGCTATACTGATCATGCGTTCCCATTTTGGAGCGGAAAAAGGAGGCAAAAATGTATCGCTATTCCCAGCAAATGCGTCAGAATACGACAAATATGCGGCTTTGGAACCGTATTCTGGCAATACTGCTGATCCTGGCCCTGGCGGGCTGCGCCGCGCTGGCCGTATCCTGGCGGCAGGCTGACGCGCAAAACAGCAAAACCATGCAATCGCTTTTGGCCCGGGTGCGCTCCTGCTGCGCGGACGCCAAAACCCTGACCGAAAAGCTTTCCACCTCGGTGCAATCCAATACGGCCATGCAGCTGGCCAATATCCGGCAGGGCATATACGCCATGGATCAGCTGAACACGGTGGCCATATCGCTGTATGGCGAAAGCGGCCGCATCGTGCCCCAGGAAGCGCTCAACGCCCTCTATGAGGACATCGATTCCTATTTCAGCATCATCACCACCAACACCGTATCGGTGCTGGAGATCCGCGCGCTGATGATCAATCACTTCACCGCGCTCCAGGGACTGCTGGCGGAATGAGTCCTATACCGTCTCACCCGATGGGGTGGGGCGGTTTTTTGCGCTCTGGGCCGCTGCGTTTTTCCGGTAGTCCTGAGGCGAGCAATGGTAGATTTTTTTAAACTGCTTGCAGAAGTAGGAGGCGGAGGAGAAGCCCACCGTGTACGCTACCATGGTGATGGAGGCGCTTGAGGAGGTCAGCAGGCTGCAGGCCCTGTCCAAACGGATGCGGATCAGCATCTGGTTGGGGGGAAACTGATATTTATTCTTAAAACAGCGGATCAGATGATTGGGATGGCAGTTCAGCCGCTTAGCCAGATCGGTCAGCAGGATATCCTCCATACAATGGGTGTTCAGATATTGCATGGCCGCGCTTGCGATGTCGATGGCGTCCACCGAAATCAGGTTCAGCGAAAGAAGATGCAGCAGCCGCAGGAAAAGCTCCTGCTGGCTGAAAAGGCTCAGCTCCTGCCTGATATGCACGTTGGAATGGGTAAAGTAATTGATCAGCGAGGTTTCAAGCTTGGTCATCAGCGAAACGGTATCCCGGGCGGCGTCCTCCGACAGCGTTTGGTACTGGGGGATCAAAATGCCGGAAATATAATCGTTGGACGGGCTGACGACCGAACTGGGCAGCTGGGAGACCTCGAAGGGCTCCTTTGTATTGAAATGAAGCCAATGAAACAGCGTCTCCTCCGGGCAGATCCGGGAGCCTTTATGCGCCGCCCTGGGTGGAATGATCAGAACGTCGTTGGCGTGCAGACAATACTCATTGTTATCAACGGATAGATAAAGCGTCCCGCGCTCGACCATGAGCATGTCAAAAAAGTTCAGGTCCTTCCGGCTCTGGTGCCTGTCGCCCGGCCGATACAGCGCGTTTCCCGCATGCAGGAAAAAGGGATAGGATGGAACGGAGATGTTGATATAATGCATATGCCGCTCTCCCCGGTTTGATAAAATGATCCTATTCAATATAATAGCAGAAGGGAATCTGAAAGTAAATGCGTTTTTTGTGTCGTATTCCATGAAAGCAGGCTTTTTTCGTTTTAAAACAGAACGGCTCAGATCGTTATATCATTTAATTTGCAAAAACAGGAAAAGTCGGGGAGACATAGACTGAACAGAGTGCCCGATATGTTGCTTTTGTTATAAAAAAGCTGCGAATATTCTTTCAAATGATATTTGTTTTGTTATATACGATATCCTGCGTGCCATATATAATAAGCATATCCGGTGTTGCTAGCAAACCACCTCTGAAGCTTACAATTGAATTCGTTGAAAGAAAGGATGACGCATATGAAAAAGCGGGCAATGGCATGTATCCTGGCTCTTTTGATGCTCTTGCTGCAGGGCATCCCGGCCCTGGCGGAGGAAGGCGACGCCCTGGAGGTATGGGTGCGCAGCACCTATTATGATATCATCACCGAAGCCGCCGCCGTGTTCACCGAAAAGACCGGCCAGCCGGTAAAGGTCACGCAGGCCGCCAACATGTCCGATGACCTTGCCCTGGCTATCAGCTCGGGCAATACACCCGATATCGTCTCCATTGACTGCGTGCTGGTGCCGTTCTATGCCTCCATCGGCGCGTTTAAAAACGTTACCGCCGAGGTCAACGCCCTGGAATACAAGGACGCATTTTCCGACGGCGCGCTGAAGCTGGCCTCCTATGAAGGAGAACTCTACGCGGTCCCCCTCGGCCCCGATGTCAGCGTGCTGATCTACAACAAGGAGCTCTTTGCGGCCAACGGCCTGGACCCCGAAAGCCCGCCTGCCTCCTGGGATGAGCTGGTCAAGGCGGCGCAGGCCTGCACCAACGACGAATGTTACGGTTATGCCTATCCGGGCAGCAGCGTAGGCAGCATGATGTTTGGTTTTTGCCCCTATATCTGGTCCAACGGCGGTGAGTTTACATCGGAGGACGGAAGCGAAAGCCTGCTCAACAGCCCCGAGGCTGTGGCCGCGCTGCAGCTGTATGTGGATATGATCCATCAGTACGGCGTAACCCCCAAAACCATCAGCTCGTATACCAGCACCGAGGTGAAGGACGCGTTCTCCGCGCAGAAGATCGCCATGACGATCCAGGGCACCTCCTTTGTCCGCAAGGTCATCAATGGCGAATTGGACTTTGACGCCGGCGTTGCCCTGATCCCCGCAGCGGACGGCGAGCATTTCTCCTCCTTCCTGGGCGGCGACGATATTGCGATCCTGAACGACACCGACAAGGCCGATATCGCCTGGCAGTTTGTGGAATATTGCCTGAGCGAGGCCGTACAGGTGGACCTGTTCTCCACCATGGGCCTGATGCCTGCCCGCGCGGACATGTTTGATCATGAAGTCTTCCAGCAGGCGGAGGAATGGAGCGTGATCCGCAAAGCGCTGGAGATCGGCAAGGCGCCCTACAGCCTGAAATACAACGAGCTGTATACGCCTTTCCTGGATGCCCTGCAGTTCGCCTTCAATGGGGAAAAGACCGCCCAGCAAGCCTTTGATGACGCCAAGGCCGAAATCGACGCCGTCCTGGCGGAATAACAGCAGCTGAACGTTGAAGGAAAACGAATAAGGGAAAGAAAGGAAGCTTTTTCTGATTCATTGATTGAAATGGCGGATGAAGCTTCCTGTTTTTTCTTTATACAGGTGGTGAAGATCATGCAAAAAAGCGGCTGGGCACAACGGATGCGGAGAAAAACGGCGCACATGCTCTTTTTGCTTCCCCTGCTTGCCGTCAATATCCTGTTCTTTTTGATCCCATTTATAAAAACCCTCTATATGTCGGGCTTTAATTGGCCGCTGCTGGGAGAAAAGAAGTTCATCGGCGCGGACAACTTTTTGAAGCTGCTCAGCAATGTGAAGTTCATCAACGCTTTGAAATTTACGCTGAAGTATGCCGTCATCGTAACGCCCATGCTCTTTATCACGGCTTTTATCATGGCGATCCTGGTCAACCGGAAAATCCCCGGCGTGGGGATTTTCCGCACCATCTATTTCAAGCCGGCGGTCATCTCCATGACGGCCAGCGCAAATATCTGGCTGTGGATATACAACGAGCTGTACGGTGTGCTGAACTATGTGCTGCTGCGTCTGGGGATCCTCCATGAGGCGGTGGCGTGGATGCATATGCCCAGCACATCGCTTCCGGCCATCTGCGTGATGATTACCTGGAAAATGTCTGGCTTTACCATGCTGATGCTGCTGGGCGCCTTTCAATCCATCGACGAGGAAATCTATCAGGCAGCCAGCATAGACGGCGCCAACGCCGTGCAGCGCTTCACCCGGATCACCTTCCCCTTGGTACGGCCCACGATGGGGCTGGCGCTGGTGATTTCGGTGATCGGCTCGGTGCTGGCCTTTGAGCAATTCAAGATCATGACGGGCGGCGGGCCCTCCTACAAAACCCAGACGGCGGTTTACTATATCTATGAAACCTCGTTCAAGAATTTCAAGTTCGGTTATGGGGCGGCCATGTCCATCGTGCTGCTGGTCATCCTTGCGGTCCTGAGCGTTGTTCAGTTCGCGCTGACCAGAGACGCCACGGAATAGGGGGGATCATGATGAAAAGGGTCAAAAGAACCGGGGAGAAAAACGGCTTGTTTATACTGCTCAATGTGATCCTGAGCGTTATCTGGCTGCTGCCGATCTATTGGGCTTTTGTTACGTCTGTAAAAACGAATCGGGAAATATACAGCGGCATCACGCTTTTTCCCCGGAATTTTACCGCGGCGAATTATCATACGCTGTTTTCCTATAAGGACGGGCTGGTGCTGGAATGGCTGCGGAATTCCTTTTTTGTGTGCGTCATTACCATGCTGGCGGTGACCGCCATCGCTGTGCTGGCCGGGTTTGCCTTTTCCAAGCTGGAGCTGCCCTGCAAATTCCTGTGGCTGAGCATGATCTCCTTTACGCTGATGGTGCCGGTCACGGCGCTTTTGGTGCCGCTGTACAATACCATGTCCCAAATCGGTTTGCTGGGAACGCTGTGGAGCTCCATCCTGATCTACATCACCTTTCAAACGCCGTTTTGCACGCTGATGATGAAACGCTCCTTTGATATGGTGCCCAAAGAGCTGCGGGAAGCCGCGCTGGTGGACGGAGCCAGCAGCTTCCAGATTTTCAGACGGATCTATGTTCCCCTGGCGCTTCCCGGCACGATCACTGTGCTGGTGTATTCGGCCTATCATACCTGGAACGATTATACCGTGGCGCTGACCTTTGGGGGTGGAAGCCTGAAAACCTTCAACATCGGCCTCGTGGATCTGCTGACGGCCTCAACCGATATGATGGATTGGGGCATGCTCACCTCGGGCTCGGTGGTGGGCATGCTGCCCATTCTGGTCTTGTTCCTTTTCCTGCAAAAGTATTTTGTCAAGGGCATGATGAGCGGCGCGGTGAAATAAAGGATCAACGGGAGGATGCGCATGATGAAACGATATACGGGGAATCCGGTGGGGTTCCAGGCTGTTTCCCTGGGGGCGGGCTTCTGGAAGGACGTGCAGGATACCGGGGGCGCGGTGACCATGGGCGCCGTATACGAGCAATTTCAAAAAACGGGCAGGTTTGACGCGCTGAAATGCGGATGGAAGGAGGGTATGCCCTTTAAGCCGCATATTTTCTGGGATTCGGACGCGGCCAAATGGATCGAGGGCGCTTCTTATTATCTGGCACAGGAGCGGGACCGGGCGCTCGAGGAGAAAATCGATCAATTGGCGGATTGGATGGCGGCGCATCAGTGGGAGGACGGATATATCAATTCCTACTTCACCGCGGTGGAGCCGGAAGCCCGCTTCACCAGAAGAGCGGACCATGAACTGTACTGCGCCGGGCATCTCCTGGAAGGGGCGATTGCCTATTACGCGGCCACCGGCAAAAGAAAGCTGCTGGACGCGGCCGTCAAATACGCCGATCTGATCGATGATGTGTTCCGGGTGCGGAGAGCGGCGGCTTTTGATACGCCCGGACATCAGGAGATTGAGCTGGCGCTGGTAAAGCTTTTCCGGCTCACGGGGAATGAGAAGTATAAGCGGCTTGCGGAATTCTTTATCGATCAGCGCGGCCGAAGCGACAAGGATACGCCGCGGCCCAACAAAAACAGGGAGTATTGTCAGTCGCATCTGCCCGTGCGGGAGCAGAAAACGGCGGTGGGCCATGCCGTCAGGCTGCTGTATCAGCTGTGCGCCATGGCCGATCTGGCGCTGCTGAACCGGGAGGCGGCGCTGACGGCGGCCTGCGAGGCGCTGTTTGAAAACATCACGACCCGGAAAATGCATATTACCGGCGGCGTGGGCTCCACCCACGTGGGGGAGCGCTTTACCTTCGATTACGACCTGCCGGAATACAACACCTATAATGAAACCTGCGCGTCCATTGCGCTGGCCATGTTTTGCCGGCGCATGTGGCTGATCGACGCCGACAGCAAATATGCCGACTGCGCGGAGCAGGCGCTGTACAATACGGTGCTGAGCGGCGTTTCGCTTTCGGGCGACAGCTTTTTCTATGAAAACCCGCTGGCGGCAAACCCGGAAAAAACCAGGTATTACGCCGCCGCGGAGGAGAGCATGCGGGAAAGGATGCCGATCATTGAGCGGGTGAAGGTATTCAGCTGCTCCTGCTGTCCGCCCAACCTGCTCCGTCTTATGGGATCGATCGGCGATTATATGTATTCGACGGCCGGGGATACGATCTTTGCCCATTGCTATATGAACGGCGACGCGGTCATTCCTTTGGGGGACAGGCCGATCACCCTGCGCCAGCAAACCGATTATCCCTTTGACGGCAGGATCGCACTTACCACCGAAACCGCGGGGGAATATGGCATCGCGGTGCGCATTCCCGGCTGGTGTGGGCGATGGATGCTGTATCTGAACGGCGAGGCGGCGGAGGCTTCCCTGGACAAGGGATATGCCTGTCTGTTCAGGCGCTGGCAGCCCGGGGATCAGCTGCTGCTGGCGCTGGAGATGGAAGCGCAGCTGATGGAGGCCAATCCGAAAGCGGGCAATCTTTGCGGAAAATGCGCCGTGACGCGGGGACCGATGGTGTTCTGCGCGGAGGGCATCGACAATCAGGAGCTGCCGATCCGCGATATACTCCTGCAGCGGGATGCCGTATTCAGCTGTGAAAACGAGAGGATTTGCGGCCGGCGGCTGCCTGTTTTGCGGACGCAGGTGAAAAGACGCAGGCAGTTTGACAGCCTGTACCGGCCCATGCGGGAGGATATGGAGGAGGATGAGCTGAAGCTGATCCCGTACATGGCGTGGGCCAACCGCGGGGTCACCGAAATGGCGGTATGGCTGAACGTGCGATGAGCGGCCGGACAATAAAATAGAAAATTTTTCCAATCCCCGCAACAAAAAGCGGGGATGCTTCGTTTATATGGACGGGAGGCGTTCCATATGATGAAAAAACTGACGGTATTCTGCGCGGCGATCATGGCGCTCTGCCTGCTGCGCGCCGGGGCCTCGGCCAACGGCTGGGGGCTCAAAAGCGGGCGGCTGCTGGACGCGGTGGCGGCGGCGCATACCTGGGATGAATACACCTGCCTGGCCCAGGCTGGGGACTGCGCCGTGATGCACAGCCAATATCATAACGCGCTGTTCTGGGCGGACGGCGAGGGCAGGCTGCACGTCTATACCACGGCGGTGTACCAGCCCGACGCGCAGAAAGCGCCGCCCAGGCTGACATGGACGGAGGGGCGGTTCCTGACGCTTGCCTACGGGCAGAGCGAAAGCTATACCTTTGAGGAGGTTTATGGCGCGGGCTTTGAACTGCGGGAGGCCAGGATCGGCGATTTTCGCCTGTACGCCCAAAATGAAAGCCCGGACAGCGAGGTGAACGATTACCGCTGGTACTGCGAGGACGCGGAAGGCAAGGTTTATTACAATTGGCGAATGCCGCTGAACACCTTCAACATTTCGCTGCTGCCCCATTCCACCGCCGAGGCCCGGGCCGTGCGCCTGATGGACGCAAAGCTGGACAGCGGGCAGGCGTATCTGGACGGCAATTATTCCCCGGATCATTGGGGGCTGGAGCTGCATACGGGGGGCCGCACGGGCACCGCGCCGGTGTATACCGCGCCCTTTGGGGCGTCCAGCTGGCGGGTGGCCAAGGGGAAGGCTGCCGTTGGGCTGGCGGGCAGGATCTGGCTGCTAAACGAGTATTTGAACGGCGATGGCGAGACCTGGGCCATGATCCGCTATGACGTGAGCCCGCGCACCCAGCGCATAGGCTACGCCCTGGCCGCCGATCTGGGCCAGCCGTCTCTTACTGCCCAGGATCACGATTCCCCCGGCAATTCCTTTGCCCGGGTGGCCGTGGAGTGTGCCGCCGATACCTACCTCACCGACGATCCGGACGTGAGCCAATTCAGACAGGCGAGCCTGCCCCGGGGCACGCAATTGGACTGCTGGGGGCTGTATAACGATTACTACGCCTACGTGGGGCTGGAGGTGGACCGTGACGGGCGGCCCGCCGACGGCGGGGCCATTCTATGGGGCTTTGTGCCGGTCAAGGATCTGCGGCCCATGGAAAAGGAAGCGCGGCAGGATGTGATGGCGCGACTGGCGGGATATTGGCATTTTTATGCCGGCGGCAATCAGGCCGAGGATTATATTCAGTTTAACGCCGACGGCACCTTCACCGCCGCGGATTTTGACTGGACAAAATATGAAAACGCCCAGGCCTGGCGGGCCGACGGCATGGCGGACCCTGTTGCCGGCGTTTGGCACGTCACCAATTATAACGCTTTTGAAAACCTTTATTGGAACGATCCGCCCTATGAGCTGACCATGCTCCGTGACGACGGCAGGGTCAATATCAAGGGCCTGGCCCTGGAGGAAAACGGCTTCGGCCTGACCTATTGGGAGGGCGGCGGCGGATACTGCCCGGTGGAGGACGAGACGGAGATGGAAAACGGTTAAAGAATGGCAAATAAGCGCCTGTCGGCGATTTTGGGGCTCAGTGCAACAGCCCCTTTTTTTGTACACAAAATGGACTGCCTCATCGTGAGACAGCCCCTTTCGTCCTCCTTCCCGATCGACTTCAAAAATATAAAAACTTGATAATCAGCGGCATAAACGCCACATATTCATGTATAATATGGGTATCTATTTGCCGAATAAGGCGAATATGAAATTTTAAAAATAAAAATTGCAAAAACCAGCGGAATATTCGGAGCGAGAGCTGATAACGAGGCATAATATTGCAGGATATAAGTATAATTTTTGCAAAATCCTGTATTTGATTTGTATTTTGTATTTACTTCTGTGCTTTGGTGCATTAAAATACTTCATATCTATACGGGATACAGCATATTCCGTATGGCAAATTATTCCGAAAGGACGTATTCATGATGAAGAAACTGCTTTGTGTTTCCCTGGTGATCATGATGCTGGTCTCCTGCGCCTTTACGGCTGTGGCCGAGGATAAATACCTTGGCGTTATGCTGGGCACCAACGTGATGAGCCTGGATACCAACCTGGCCACCGACGGCGACTCCTTTGAAGTGATCGCCGACTGCATCGACGGCCTGCTCCAGATGGACGCCGACGGCGCAGCCGTGCCCGCCATCGCCGAGAGCTACGATCTGTCCGACGACGGCCTGACCTATACCTTCCATCTGCGCGACGCCAAGTGGTCCAACGGCGCCGCCGTGACCGCCAACGACTTTGTGTTCGCCTGGCGCCGCATCGCCCAGGAAGCGGGCGAGTATGCCTACATGCTGGACGAGATCGGCAACATCAAGGGCGCTGCTGAGATCATCGGCAAGGAAACCGACGACCTGACCACCCTGGGCGTTTCCGCCGCGGACGACAAGACCTTCGTGGTGGAACTGAACGTGCCCGTATCCTTCTTCCCCAGCCTGATGTATTTCCCCACCTTCTACCCCATCAACGAGGAATTCTATAACAGCCTGGAAGAGGGCACCTACGGCACCAGCCCCGAAACCTTCCTGAGCAACGGCGCTTTCGTGCTGGAAGACTACACCCCCGGCACCGCCACCCTGTCCGTCAAGAAGAACGCCGATTACTGGGACGCCGACCGCATCCAGCTGGCCGGTATCAAGTACCAGGTGGTCGGCTCCTCCGACAACGCCCTGACCGCCTTCCGCACCGGCGCGCTGGACGTGGTCATGATCTCCGGCAACCAGGTAGCCGCCGCTGAAAAGGACGCTGCCCTGAGCCAGAACCTGAAGGTGACCGGCGCCGGCTACATGTGGTACCTCTCCTTCAGCCAGACCGAAAAGAACGCCCAGAACGGCATGCTGGCCAACGCCAACCTGCGCCTGGCCATCACCAACGCCATCGACCGCGACAACCTGGTTGACAACTATGTAATGGACGGCTCTCTGGCCACCTACACCGCCGTTCCCCCGCAGTTTGCCGCCAGCAGCACCACGGGCGAGGACTTCTCCGCTGATCAGGATATGTTCGTTGAATACGTGGGCTATGATCCCGACAGAGCGCTGGAATACTTTGAAGCCGCCAAGGCTGAGCTGGGCGTGGATGAGTTCACCTTCACCATGATCTACGGCAACAACGAAGGCGACGAAGTGGCCAAGGTTGCCCAGGCCATCAAGGAAGACGTGGAAGACGCGCTGCCCGGCCTGACCATCAACCTGCAGCCCATGACCAAGGCTGAGCGCCTGGACAAGATGCAGAACGATAATTACGACGTTGCCCTGACCCGCTGGGGCCCGGACTACGCCGATCCCATGACTTACCTGGGCATGTGGGTGACCAACAACTCCAACAACTACGGTTTCTGGAGCAACGCCGAATACGATCAGCTGATGGCTGACTGCACCACCGGCGCTTACATCACCGACTATGACGCCCGTTGGGCCGCCATGTACCAGGCCGAGACCCTGGTGATGCAGGAAGCCGTCATCGCGCCCCTGTACACCAAGGCCAACGCCAACCTGATCGCCGAGGGCGCCGAGGGCATCCAGTTCCATCCCGTGGCCCTGAACCGCGTGTACAAGGATGCCGTGATCAAGTAAGCATCTTACAAACGCAGGACTGTTGAAAGTCAGAGCGGTCTTTCGCCAGACCGCTCTGACTATTCCATTATTAAAGGAATGTAGATTTATGGGGAAATACGTACTCAAGAGGATCGGGATGGCGCTGCTGACGCTGCTGATCATCACCTTCCTGCTGTTCCTGCTGGTGCGCATCATGCCGGGCAATCCCTTCCCCTCGGAGCGCATGAGCGCCGAGCAGATCGCCAACAAGCGGGCCGAAATGGGGCTGGACGATCCCATCCTGACCCAGTTTGTCCGCTATATGGGCAATGTGCTGAAGGGGGATTTTGGCAAGGGCACCTCGCTGTACAACGGCGCGCCCATCAAAACCGTGCTGTCCACCGCCATATCCAATTCCTTCCGAATCGGCGGCATCGCCATATTGCTTGGCACGCTAGTGGGCCTGCTGCTGGGCATTACGGCGGCGCTGAACAAGGGCAAATTTCTGGACGGGTTCTGCACGGTGTTCTCCATTCTGGGCGTATGCGTGCCCTCCTATGTGTTCCTGATCTTTTTGCAGTACACATTCTCTTTTAAGATCCCCTTCTTCCCCTATTTCTTCGATCCCGGCAGGTTTGCCTTTTCCGCTGTGATCCCCTCGGTATCGCTGAGCCTGTTCACCATGTCCACCATCGCCCGCTTCACCCGCAACGAGATGGTGGAGGTGTTTGACAGCGATTACGTGCGCCTGGCTGAGGCCAAAGGCATGTACGGCCGCGGGCTGGTGATGAAACACGTGCTGCGCAACGCCTTGATCCCCATCGTGACCGTGCTGGCCCCGCTGGTGGTGGATCTGCTCACCGGCGCGCTGGTGGTGGAAAAGATTTACGGCATCAACGGCATCGGCAAGCTGATGGTGGACGCCATCGCCGGCGAGGGCATCGATTACAACTATGTGCTGGCGCTGGGCATCCTGTACTCGGCGCTGTACATCGGTATCATGCTGGTGGTAGACCTGCTCTACGGCGTGCTCGATCCCCGTATCCGCGTGTCCGCGAAGGGAGAGGAGGCGTAAACCATGGCCAAAAAGAACGTTCAGCCCGCAGGCGCCGCGGCTTACGTGCCGGTAAAAGAGGACTTTGTGCTGCTCAGCCAGCGCGATATCCGCACCGACGCCAATTTCGCCTCCCAGAGCTACTGGAAGGGCGTATTCACCCACTTTTTCAAAAACCGCCGTGCCGTGGTGGGCCTGGTGATCATTACGGTGATCATCCTGCTGGCCATTTTCGGCCCGGTGATGAATTCCTTCGGCTACCGCGATATCGTGCAGTACCGCAACGAAAAAAACAAGCGCGTGGTGGCCAAGGGCATTGCGCCCCAGATCCCGGCGCTCCATAAGCTGCTCACCGGCGAAGAGCTGGAAGGCAATTTTTCGGAATACACCTTCCTGTTCGGCACAGACGACCTGGGCCGCGACCTGTGGACGCGCACCTGGTACGGCGCCCGGGTATCGCTGCTGATCGCCTTTGTGACCATCATCATCGATATGATCATCGGCATGAGCTACGGCCTGATATCGGGATACTTCGGCGGCATGGTGGATAACGTGATGCAGCGCTTTGTGGAGATCGCCAACTCGGTGCCCCGGCTGGTCATCGTATCGGTGCTGGCCATCTTTATGCCCAAGGGCATGGGGCTGGTGATCGTGGCGCTGCTGCTCACCGAGTGGATCGGCATGAGCAAAATCGCCCGGGCCGAAATGCTCAAGATCAAGGAACAGGAATACGTGCTGGCAAGCCGCACCCTGGGCGCCAGGAGCAGCCACATCATCTTTAAGGAGATCCTGCCCAACACCATCGGCCCTATCATCACCCAGGTGATGTTCTCGATCCCCACCGCCATCTTTACCGAGGCGTTCCTGAGCTTTGTGGGCGTGGGCATCGTACTGCCCCAGTGCTCGGTGGGCACGCTGATCGAGGACGGCTTCAACAATATCACCACGCTGCCCTATCAGATCCTGCCGCCCATCATCGTGCTGGCGCTGCTCATGCTGGGCTTCAATTTCATCGGCGACGGCCTGCGCGAAGCGCTGGCGCCCAAGCTGGAAGACATGTAAGGAGGATGGAAAAAATGAGCGAAGCCAACAAAACCATCCTCGATATCAAAAACCTGGATATTTCCTTTAAAACCAACGCCGGCGTCGTGCACGCCATCCGAGGCGTCAATCTGGATCTGTGCCGCGGCGAAACGGTGGCCATTGTGGGCGAAAGCGGCTCGGGCAAATCGGTCACCATGAAGGCGGCCATGGGGCTGCTTGACAGCAACGCCACGGTGAACAGCGGCGAGATCCTTTACACCTATACCGATGAAAACGGAAACGAGCAGACCGTTGATCTGCTGAAGCTGCCCAAGAAGGTGCTGCGCCAGAATTATAACGGCCAGCGCATCGCCATGGTATTCCAGGATCCCATGACCAGTCTGGATCCCACCATGACCATCGGCAAGCAAATCATGGAGGGCATGTTCCTGCACAAGAACATGAGCAAGGAGGCCGCCAAGGCCCGGGCCATTGAGCTGCTTGAGCTGGTGGGCATCCCCGACGCCGAAAAACGGTTCAAAAACTATCCGCATCAGCTGTCCGGCGGCATGCGCCAGCGCGTGGTCATTGCCATCGCGCTCAGCGCCGATCCCGATATCCTGATCTGCGACGAGCCCACCACCGCGCTGGATGTGACCATCCAGGCCCGCATCCTGGAGCTCATCATGGACATTCAGCAAAAGATGGGGCTTTCCGTTATCTATATCACCCACGACCTGGGCGTGGTGGCCAAGGTGGCCGATTATGTGGACGTCATGTACGCCGGCAAGATCGTGGAAGTGGGCAATGTAAACGAAATCTTCTATGATCCCAAGCACCCCTACACCTGGGGCCTGCTTTCGGCCATGCCCGATCTGGATACAGACGACGACCGGCTGTATTCCATCCCCGGCAGTCCGCCGAACCTGCTGCACGAACCCCGCGGCGACGCTTTTGCCGCCCGCAACCAGTTTGCCCTGGCCATTGATGAAAAGGCCGATCCGCCGCTGTTCCAGGTGAGCCGCACGCACTTTGCCGCTACCTGGCTGCTGCACCCCGACGCGCCTAAGATCGAAATGCCCAAGGAGCTGCAGGCCCGCCTGGCGCGGGCACGGAAAGAGGTGGAAAAATACCTATGAGCCAGCCTTTATTGAAGGTGGAAAACCTCAAGCAGTTTTTCCCCGTTTCCCGCAGCTATACCGTAAAAGCGGTCAACGGCGTTTCCTTTGAAATCTATCCCGGCGAAACCTACGGCTTGGTGGGCGAGAGCGGCTCGGGAAAAACCACCATCGGCCGCAGCGTGATCCGGCTTTATAACCCCACCGAGGGCAAGATCACCTTTAACGGACGGGATATCACCGGCAAAATGGACAACGATACCCGGGAGATGCTGCGCAAGGAGATGCAGATGATCTTCCAGGATCCCATGGCATCGCTGAACCCCCGCAAAAAGGTGGCTGATATCATCGGCGAGGGCCTGGATATCCATAGGCGGTACACATCCCGCCAGGATCGCGCCGATCAGGTGAGCGAGATGCTCAAAAAGGTGGGCCTGAGCCCCGAGCATGCCGCCCGGTATCCGCATCAGTTTTCGGGCGGTCAGCGCCAGCGCGTGGGCATTGCCAGGGCGCTCATCATGAATCCCAAGCTGATCATCGCCGATGAATGCATCTCAGCCCTGGACGTATCCATCCAGGCGCAGGTGGTCAATCTGATGAAGGATATCCAGGAGGAGACCGGCTGCGCATACCTGTTCATCGCCCACGATCTGAGCATGGTCAAGTATATTTCCGACCGAATCGGCGTGCTGCACCTGGGCTATATGGTGGAGGCAGGCACCAAGGAGGAAATCTTCACCAATCCCATCCATCCCTATACCAAATCCCTGCTCTCGGCTATCCCCCACCCCAACCCCGAGGTGGAAAAGCGCCGCAAATCCATCGCCTACGATTACGCCTCCAGCGGCATCGATTACGCCAAGGGCACCGAGCACCTGATAGACGGCACCCATACCGTGCTGGCCACCGACGAGGAACTGGCCCGGTGGACAGAATAAAAAACAAACGATCACAAACAAACCGCAAAGCCGTTTCTGCGCTTTGCGGTTTGTTGACGGAGAGGGGGAACATTAAGGGGCGCTGTGTCCGGGGCCTACCGGCCCGCTCTACGCTGAAAGGCTGCCACTGGCAGCCTTTCCAGGCGCTTCGAGCCCCTTAAAAACCCTGCCAGGGAGGAAGCCCGTCCGGGGCCTTCCGGCCCGCTTCTCGCTGAAAACCAGTCCGGGGTCTGCCAACCCGCCCTCGCTGAAAATGCCCGCACGGGGGCATTTTCCAAGCGCTGCGGGCCCCTCGGGAAGGTTTTCCGGGCGCTCGAAGCC
>JAFUDW010000005.1 GCA_017464225.1 Clostridia bacterium
GCCGTCCTTGAAGGCGCAGATTTCGATCTTGGGATTGGCATGAATCTGCTTGGACACATCCTTTACCTTGCCGGTCTGGATGTACAGCTTGCCTTCAAACACATCCACGGTGCCGAAGGGGCGTACCCTGGCCTGATCGCCGTCAACAGTAGCCAGGTAATAGGTGCCAGCGTCTTTCAGGAATTCATACACTTTGTTCATGGGGATACCTCCTATTAATGTTTTTTAGTAGCCTAAGTTATTTAGAAAGCCGTTGATTTGCTGGGCCGTGGTATCATTATCCGTCAGCGCGCTGATCAGCAGGCTGCCGGTCAGGGCTGCGTCCGGCTGCAGCTGCCGGAGCCTTTGCAGGGAACCGTCCAGTGGCACATCCTCGCTCATGCCGATGTACACCACCTGTTTGCCGGACAGATCGGTATATTGCAGGAAATTCAGCACCGGCTGGGGCGGCGCGTCCACCCACCAGACGGGAACGGTGATGTACACGGCGTCATACCGGCTCATGTCAGGCAGTTCATTGATAAGTGTAAACTGCTTGTTGTTATTCTTGTCCTGCAGGGCGGGCATGGCGGTGTTCCAGTACCCGGCTGGATATTTTTCTTCGATCACGATGCTGTACACATCGCCGCCCGTGCGCTGCTGGATCACATCCCGCACCACCAAAATATTGCTGCGATCCCGGTAATGGGTGCCCTGAAATTGGGGAGCCATACTGGCAGTGGAAAGCGCATCCACATCCAAGCCATCCGTCACGATGTTTTCGGTATAATCAAAGTAAACGATCAGGGTGCGGCTGCTCTGTTCTTCCGCAAAAGCGGAAACGGAGAAAAGCAGACACAGGGCGGTCATCAGGCAAATAAATCTTTTCATCGTTCCTCCGTCAGCCGCGCATATTGAAATTGCCGTGGCCGGTCTGCATGGCGTTGATGGTGTCCATGTCCTCGTCCACCAGGACAAAGTTGAAAATGTCATAGTTTTCCGCAATGTGATCGGGGTTGCTGGAGCCGGGCACGGCGATGAACCCCTTCTGCACCTGCCAGCGCAGCAGGATTTGCGGCACGGTCTTGCCGTACTTTTCAGCAATGGCGATCAGCGTGGGATGGTTAAAGTAATTCTGGGTAAAGCCACGACCGCCCAGCGGATACCAGGATTCGATCTGCACGTCCTTGTCGGCGGCATAGTCCTGGAAATCATCCCAATGGAAGAAGGGATGGTTTTCATTCTGCACCAGCACGGGCTTGATCTCGGCAATGCCGTACATCCGGTCAAAGGTGGCGTCGTCCCGGTAGATGTTGGAAAGACCCAGGGAACGAATTTTGCCTTCCTTCACCAGCTGCTCCAGCTGATGATAGCCGTTTTCATCATTGTTGCGGGGAACATGATGGAGCAGCACCAAATCCACATAGTCCAGCTGCAAGCGCTCCAGGGAGCCCAGCACAGAGCCGCGGGCATCGGCAAAGTCCGTATCCCACACTTTGGTGGTCACAAACAAATCTTCCCGCTTGATATAGCCCTCCTCAATGGCCCGCTTGATGCCCCGGCCCACGCCGTCCTCATTCCAGTAGGCACGGGCGGTGTCCACCAGATGATAGCCGCATTTTAGCGCGTTATAAACGGAGTTTTCCGCCACATCCACGCTGAGGGCATAGGTGCCAATGCCGATGACGGGCATAGTGTAGCCGGAAGACAGCACCTTATCAGGGATGAAATAGGTTTGGTCGCCGCTCATCACATAGGGCGTATCGGAAACAACATGGACTTCGTTGCCAATCGCGGGGTCCACGATCTGGCTGCCCTCCGCAAACGCGGCGGGGCCCAGGATACTGAAAGCAGCAATACCGGCAGCGCCGGTCAATGCGCCTTTCAGAAACTGACGGCGGGTGATCTGTTCATTCTTTTTCATGGTAAATGCTCCTTTCAATCTCCTCATTTATTTGAATCCGATCCATCCTCTGACCAGAGTCAAATCATTAAGCAGGGCTTTTCATGCGCTGCGCTTCGTCCTGCGTTTCCAGCCATTGGGTCACTGCTTTTTCTAAGCCTCTATCCACATCCGGCATCTCGATGGAAAGCCCTTCTCCCACAAACGCCTTTGGCGCCAGCTCCCGGATCATCTGCCAAGTGCCGCTATCTCTTGACCCCATGTGCGTGTTAAAGGGGAGGATCGTTTTCCCGCTGAAGTCATACTGATCAAAGAGCGTGCGGATGATCATGGGAAAGGTATACCACCATACAGGATAGCCCAGGAAAATGATGTCGTAATCTGAAATCTGCAAATGCCCTTTGATGCCGGGACGCTGGCTTTCTTCCAATTCCCGTTTCGTCCATCTCGCCAGCGCATCATAGTGATTCCGATCCGCGTCATAAGGAACAATCGGTTCGATCTCCATCAGGTCAGCGCCTGTCTGTCGGGCGATTTCCTCCGCGATCCGTTTGGTGGTACCATACACGGAAAAGAAAAGCACCAGTTTCCTGCTCACATCCGTCCTCCTCCTTTGGAACGCCTTTATTATAAAAGAAAAGTGCTTGCGTGTATATTGCTTTTCAGGTATAATCATATAAACGGCAGTTATATGATCTGCAAGGGAGGAAAAATCATGCTGGATGTATTTCTGTTGGAACAGCTGGATGCCTTTTCCCGCACGGGCACGCTCAGCAAAGCGGCGGAAGAATTGCATATCACTGAACCGGCATTAAGCAGGAATATGAAGAAGCTGGAAGAAATTTTGGGTGTACCGATTTTTGACCGGCAAAGCAGGAAAATCACCTTGAATGAAACAGGCA
>JAFUDW010000050.1 GCA_017464225.1 Clostridia bacterium
CAGGATGGCGACCATCATCACATCCTCCGAAACCTCGTTTGCGCCGGCATCCACCATCATGATGGCGTCCTTGGTGCCGGCTACGTAGAGGCTGATGCGGCTCTTTTCGCGCTGTTCCTCATTGGGCATCAGCACATACTTGCCGTCCACCATGCCAACGTGCACGGAACCCGTGGGGCCGGCCCAGGGAATATCGCTGATGGCCAGGGCGATGGAGGAACCCAGCATGGCGGGGATCTCCGGGGGAATATTGGTATCCACGGACAGGGCGGTAGCCACCACCTGCACGTCGTTGCGCATGCCCTTGGGGAACAGGGGGCGCAGGGGACGGTCGATCAGGCGGCAGGTCAGGGTCGCCTTTTCGGTGGGACGGCCTTCGCGCTTGATGAAGCCGCCGGGGATCTTGCCCACGGCGTATTGCTTCTCTTCAAAATCCACGGCCAGGGGGAAGAAGTCCACGCCCTCCCTGGGGGTATCGGAAGCGCATACGTTGACCAGCACGGCGGTATCGCCCATGCGGACCAGCACGCTGCCGTCGGCCTGCTCGGCATAGTGGCCGAAATTGAAGGACAGCGGATAGCCCGCAAACTCCATGGTGTAAGTTTTGTTTTCCATTGTTTTTTCTCTCTCCTCCACATCTTCTTCCAGACGCGGCGCACCTGCATCCGCGCCCATTACATTAAAAAGCTAACGGGGCTTTCGCGGAGGGACCGCAAAAGCGTTCCGTTAGCTTTCTCCTTGCGCTTACTTGCGCAGACCCAGCTGAGCCACCAGCGCGCGGTAGCGCTCAATATCGGTCTTCTTCAGATAGTCCAGCAGACCACGGCGCTGACCTACCATGAGCAGCAGGCCGCGGCGGCTGTGGTGGTCGTTCTTGTTGAGCTTGAGGTGCTCGTTCAGGTGATTGATACGAGCGGTCAAAAGAGCGACCTGGACTTCGGGGGAACCGGTGTCGCCTTCGTGGCGAGCGTACTGCTGCATGATTTCAGCCTTGTTGATGGTCATAGGTTTTTCCTCCTCTTGGGGGTGGCTGCCCCATTTTCATAATTGCCGTATACGCAGCAGACCGTTGGAGTATCGGCGCCCCGCGCAAACGGTTCAATAAAAACCACGCCTACCATTTTAGCATGGCCGACGCGGTTTGTAAACATGTATTTTCAAGTTTTTTCCGGCAATTTTGCCGCGCCGATAGGATCGGAGAAAAGCAAGACGTCAGAACTCCGCGCTGCCGGTGGTGCGGGGGAAGGGCAGCACGTCGCGGATGTTGCTCACGCCCGTCAGGTACATGATCAGCCGCTCAAAGCCCAGGCCAAAGCCGCTGTGGGGCGCGGTGCCGTACTTGCGCAGCTCCAGATACCACCAGTAGCTTTCCTTATCCAGGCCCAACTCGTCCATGCGGGCCTCCAGCTTGCCCAGATCGTCCTCGCGCTGGCTCCCGCCGATCAGCTCGCCGATGCCGGGCACCAGGATATCCACGGCGGCCACGGTTTTGCCGTCGTCGTTTTGCTTCATATAAAACGCTTTGATTTCCTTGGGGTAGTTGTACACGCACACCGGACGGCCAAAGTGCTTTTCAGCCAGGTAGCGCTCATGCTCGGTCTGCATGTCCATGCCCCAGTACGCGCCGTATTCAAAGCTTTCGCCGCTGTTTTTCAGGATATCGATGGCGTCGGTATAGCTGACCTTGGCAAAATCGCTGTCCCGCACGTGGGTCAGGCGGTCGATCAGGCCCTTATCCACAAAGCTGTTCAGGAATTCCAGCTCCTCCGGGCAGCGCTCCATCACATCACCGATGACAAAACGCACCATATCTTCGGCCAGCGCCATATCGTCGTTCAGATCGGCAAAGGCGATATCGGGTTCGATCATCCAAAATTCGGCGGCATGGCGCTGGGTGTAGCTCTTTTCAGCGCGGAAGGTGGGGCCGAAGGTATATACGTTGCGGAAGGCCATGCAGAAGGTTTCCACATTCAGCTGGCCCGATACCGTCAGGTTGGCGGGCTTGCCGAAGAAATCCTCCTTGAAATCCACGTTGCCCTGGTCGTCCCGGGGCGGATTGCCGGCGTCCAGCGTGGTGACGCGGAACATCTCGCCCGCGCCTTCGGCGTCGCTGGCGGTGATCAGCGGCGTATGCACGTATACAAAATCCCGGTCAGCAAAGAAGCGATGGATGCTCTGGGCGGCCACGCTGCGGATGCGGAATACGGCGCTGAACAGATTTGTGCGCGGGCGCAGGTGGGCCTGAGTGCGCAGGTATTCCACGGTATGGCGCTTTTTCTGCAGCGGGTAGCTGGCGTCAGCCATGCCCACAACGGTCATTTTGGTGGCCTTGAGCTCAAAGGGCTGGGGCATGTCGGGCGTGAGCTTCAAAACGCCCTCCACCTCGATGGCGCTGCCCAGCGTCACCTTGACCATCTCGCGGAAATCGGGCACGCTCTCGTCCAGCACGATTTGCAGGGGCTTAAAAAAGGTGCCATCGTTCAGGGAAATAAAGGCGAAGGCCTTGCTGTCGCGCACGGTGCGCACCCAGCCGCTCACCGCCATTTGGGTGCCATCGGCGGGGGTGGCGCGGTACAGATCACGGATCACATATTTGTCCAAGGGGATAACCTTCTTTCATTAAAAATTGCATTACTCTTTTCCGAGCAGGGCCGCGCCGATGATGCCCGCCTCGTTGCCCAGGGAAGCGAGGCGAAGCTCGGGATAGCCCAGGGTGGGGTAGAACAGGTATTCAGGCAGCGCTGCCTTGATGGCGTCCAGCAGGAAATCGCCCGCCCGGCTCACGCCGCCGCCCAGGATGATCATATCGGGATCGAAGGAGGAGATCACATTGTTGATAGCGATGGTCAGATATTTAATGAAGCGATTGAATACCTGCACCGCCACGCTGTCGCCTTCCTTGGCGGCGTCGAACACGATTTTGGCGTTGATTTTCTCCATATCGCCGTCCACGGCGCGCATGATGGCGCAGTTGGGAGCGTCGGCGCAGGCTTCGCGAGCCATGCGGATGATGGCGGTGGCGCTGCAGTAGCGCTCGGTGCAGCCGCGCTTGCCGCAGGTGCAGGGCACGCCGTCCACCTCCAGCACCAGATGGCCCAGCTCGCCGCCTGCGCCATGGGCGCCCGCCCAGATCTTGCCGTTGATCACGATGCCCGAACCCAGGCCGGTGCCAAGGGTCAGGAACACGCTGCTGTTGGTATTCCGGCTGACGCCGGCCTTGAATTCGGCCCAGCCCGCCACGGTGGCGTCGTTATCGATGTACACGGGCTTGTTGATGTATTGCTGCAGCTCTGCGCGGATGGGCACGTTGCGCCAGCCCAGATTGGTGCAGAAAATCACGTTGCCGTCCTTGTCGGCCACGCCGGGGATGCCGATGCCCACGGAATGGATTTCCGCCTCGGTGCAGCCCGCCTCTTCCATGGCCTTGCGGGCGCAGGCTGCCATATCCTTGACCAGCTCGGGATAGGGACGGCTGGCCAGGGTAGGGGTTTCGGCCTTGGCCAGGATGCGGCCTTCCTCGTTTACGACGCCCACGGCGATGTTGGTGCCGCCCAGATCGATGCCAATGTAATACATACTCGATTCTCCTTTATCAATAAGTCTGCCTTTTGTATCAGGACATCTGGTTCATTCGCTGCTGGATCATCTCGTTCGTGCGGCGGTCCAGCTCCTGGGCGGCGGAATAGCCCAGCTGCTTCAGGCTGAAATTGCGCGCGGCCACCTCGATGATGATGGCCAGATTGCGGCCGGGTTTCACCGGCAGCACGATGCGGGGAAGCTTTACGTCCATGATGGTGGTATACTCGTCCACCAGACCAAACCGGTCGTAATCCTTCTGCTCGTCCCATTTTTCCAGATGGATCACAAGATCGATGGATTTTTTCATCAGCACCGATCCGATGCCGAACATGGCCTTTACGTCGATGATGCCGATGCCGCGGATCTCCATCAGGTGGCGTACCATCTCGGGCGATTCGCCGGTGAGCCGGTCGTCCGATACCTTGCAGATATCCACCACGTCGTCGGCTACCAGCTGGTGGCCGCGCTTGATCAGCTCCAGCGCGGCCTCGCTTTTGCCCACGCTGGAGCGCCCCGTGATCAGCACGCCCACGCCATAAACCTCCATCAGCACGCCGTGCATCGTGGCCCTGGGGGCCAGCGCCGAACGCATGTAAATGATCAGGTTCATGGAAAAACGGGTGGTGATCATATCGGTCTGGAATACCGGAACGTCATGGGCGCGGGCCTGCTCCAGCAGTTCCTCATGGGGCTGCATGCCGCGGCAGAAGATCACGCAGGGGATATCATAGGAGAAAAAGGCGCTGAGGCGTTCGATGCGCTTTTCGCTGTCCATGCTGTCCAGGTAAGCCATTTCGGCTTTGCCGATGACCTGCGGCCTCTCCTGGGCAAAGTAATCAAAATGTCCGGCCAATTGCAGGCCTGGACGGTTGAAATCCGCCGTTTCGATGGGCCATTCGGTTTTGGTGGATGGGCTCAGCGTACGCAGTGACAGCGCGCTGACAAAATCCTCTACCCGGATCATGAGCATCCCTCCGTTTGAATGAAGTGAAGTTTCTATATTATAGCATAGATGTGCGGTATTTTCCAATACCCTTGTATTTTACATATAACTGTTATGCTATGAAGGGTGATTTAAGATGTCACCTAATCATAGCATAGCTGGAATGGCTCATCTGTGGCGGATGGCTTCGCAGCTATGCGAAACCCAAAGCATAGCCTTGGTAGGCCGATTATACCACAGGAGGGTCGAAAAATGAATAGTATCTTTGAACAAATGGGAGGAACCTATAGACAGGTGGGCGATTACCTGATCCCAGACCTATCTTTGCCAGATGAGGTACATGAGCCAATCGGCAAGTATGGCCGGCTGCGCCATGCGTATTTGAAGGAACATCATCCGGGACTATATAGCCACCTGGTCCTGTCAGGAAAGTTGTATGAGCACTTAGTTGAGGTTGAACGCATCTGCCAAGAGCGGCTGGAAACCATGATCCCGCAGATGGCAAAGCAACAAGGTGCCACTGAAGAACTGAAAGCCAAGGATCAACTCGATTGGGTTGGCCGGATGAACAACATTTATAACTGCGCGGAAGAAGTGATTTTGAAAGATATGATCTATACTTGAGTGAACCAACAGCCCCGGTGATACAGTTTCGCTGGGGCTGCCTTTTGCTTTTAGCTGGAAGACTTCAACGACCAGCCTGTAAGCAGAAATGCCATTCTCGCTTTTTCTTGTGATCTCTACAGAAGAAGCGCTGCGCCTAAGGCAAAGGCTTTCTTCATTTCCTCCGGGAAAACGGTCTCATGACGTTTTCTTTTTGCTTCTGGTTCAAAGATCGACCATTCCCAGTCCAGCTTGGAGTAGTCCTTTACCTGCAATGTGTTTCCGCTGACGAATGTTTTTGTCGGCCCAACAAACCGGTTCAGTGTTTGCTGATAATCCTGCATGAGCCCCTGATAACCGTAATCCGGGGCATTGCTGGTCATGATCAGGAGTACGGGCAGGACATTCTGATTGCAGCAGGGGTTCTCTGCGTTATAGGTCAGGTTCTGAAAGATTAGCCGTTCATACAGCGCACGGAAAGATGCTGTCATTTCTCCCAGATAGTTGGGCGAGCCGATGATCAGGCCGTCCGCTTCCCGGATGGCGTCCAGCACGGGCGTCAGACCATCCTTACAAATACAGTGTCCCTTGTTCTTCTCGCGCTTGCAGCCGAAACAGGAGATACATCCAGTATACTTCTCCAACCGAAAAAGATCGAATCTCTCCACCGTAGCCCCGGTAGATTCAGCGCCTTTGATGGCTTCGCTGATCAGCGTATCTGTGTTCCACCCCTTGCGCGGGCCCGCGTTTACCGCTATGATCTTACTCATGGTTCTTCGCCTCACAGCGCTTCCAGCATCTGATCGGCGTTTTCCTTGGGCTTCACGCTGCCGAATGCCTTGGCAATGATACCGTTTTCGTCGATCAGATAGGTGGAGCGGATCAGGCTTTTGGTGAGCTTTCCATCTGTGCCAGGCTTCAGCACATCATACGCTGTGATTACCTTCAGCTCTGTGTCTGCTAATAGAGGAAATGGCAAACCATGCTTTTCTTCAAAGCGCTTGTGGGATTCCACGGTGTCCTTGCTGACACCCAACACCACCGCGCCTTTCTCCTGGAACTGCGGATACCGATCCCGGAAATTGCACGCCTGGCTCGTGCAGCCGCCCGTCATATCCTTCGGATAGAAATACAGGATGACCTTCTGACCCCGATATTCAGAGAGCCTGTGGATATTTCCATTCTGATCTGGCAAAGCAAACTCCGGGGCTTTTATCCCGACTTCCAGCATGACAATCACTCCTTATGCCTTGTTGAATTTCTCCTTGGGCTGTTTGCAGCGCGGACATTTCCAGTCGTCCGGCAGATCGTCAAAAGCCACGCCGTCATGTTCGGCGGGATCATAGACATAGCCGCAAATGGAGCATACATATTTGCCGGTTGCTTCTTTCTTTGAGAAATCAAGCTCCGGCCAGATCGTCGGAACAGGATGATCCAGATCCATCACGCGTTTGGCTTCCAGGTTCTCATAGCCTTGCGGCGTGTGCGTTCCGCAGTAAACGGTCGGATGCTTACGGACAAACTCACGCACCCGGTCTAAGGTTTCGCGAGCCGCAGCCAGATCATCGAACACCACCGAAAGCTTGTTTTCATACAAGGCTTCATCCACATAAGTGATGTCGCCATGGATCATGTAGAATAATCCGTCATTTTCAACGACAACGATGCTGTTTCCGTTAGTATGCCCCTTTGCCTTTATAAAGAAGATCCCATCCTGAATCTTTTGGCATGCGGGGAAGTTATAATACACACCATCCGTAAACTTCACAGGCACAAGATTGGGAATTCCCTGAAGTTCAGGCACACCAATCTCATCCTCGTTCACGAAGATCTGGGCATTGGGGAACGACTTCAACTCACCGGAATGATCTCCATGCTTGTGCGTCAGCAGGATCTTCGTCACCTGCTCCGGCTTATACCCAAGAGCGGCAAATGCCTCCATATAGCTGCATATATCTTTTCCTGTGTAAAGAACACTGTTCTCATCCACCACTTCTTCCGGAGTCCCCGCCGGAAGGCCGGTGTCCACGAGGATCAGCTCATCACCAGTATCGATCAGGTAATTCTGCAGACTTCCACGATATCGAACCTTAGGGTCAAACCTGCCCTGTCCTTCTTCTCCGCCAAAGACGAAAGGCTGAGAGTAGAATCCGCCTGTTCTAAATTTGACCGCCTTGATTTCCATTTTCTTAGTCCTCCTCTTTTTGATCGTGCATACCGTCGAGCGCTCGGTTCAGCAGGTCACGCAGCAGTACAAGCTCTTCCCTGGAAAGCGGGATGCAGTCCTGCATGGCCCCCGGCACCAGCTTTGCTTTTTCCTTCAGCGCCTCGCCCTTCTCCGTAAGGGTCAGGTACAGCATCCTCTCATCGTTGTCCGGCCTGATACGGTTGATATAACCCGCCTTATCCAGCCGCTTCAGCAAAGGAGCCAGCGTGCCAGAATTAAGATGCACCTTTTTCCCCAGCGCGCTTTCTGTCATCCCGCCAAATTCCCAAAGGACCATCATCACCAGGTATTGCGTATAGGTCAGGTTCAGGTCTTCCAGCGGTTCCCTGTATTGTCTTACAACCTCTTTGGCACAGGCATAAAGAGGGAAGCAGAATTGATCCGCCAGGCGCGGCACTTCCATTTGTTCTACAGCCATCAAATTATCCATTTCGTCTTTTCCTTGTTTGATTCCTGCTTTCAGCGGCAATGATGGAACCGTTTCTCCACCATCTTTTCAGAAAGAGGCTGGCGCGTATCCTCCAGCGTCAGCCTCACTGTTCTTGTTTTACTTCTCAGCCGGTTCCCACTTGCAGCGGATTGCTGTGCCTCCCTCTTAGTCGCCCATCTGCTCGATCAGATAGTTTTCGTAGCCGATCCTGTCGATGATTCGCAGATGCTTGGCTACCCAGGCACGATGCTCGGATTCACATTCCACAAAGCTTTCCACCAGCTTCCGGGTGATGGAGTCATCCGTAAGGGAAGCTGCGATCTTTTCCAATTCTTCCACGCCTTTCTGCTCTTTGAAGCCGTTGTCCCAATCCTTCAGAAGATCCAGGATTTCGCAGAAAATCGGCTGCTCGACGCACCCGAATACAGGCTTGCCGCCAAGGGCGACGACCCGCTCGGTGCACTTCTTGGCTTCTTCCAGTTCCTCTTCCGCTTCTTCCTTGCAGCGATCCGCGAACTTTCCAAAGCCCTGACCGCGGAAAGTCGCTTCATGGATGGAATCCGCCTGGGAGCTGGAATACCAAGCGGCTGCGTAGTCGTTGAGCATCTTGATCTTTTCTTCTAACGTCATGGTGAAAGCCCTCCTGCTATTTCTTTGTAGTACGCTTCTCTGTAGCGCGCAACTGAATCATATCAGGCCGGGACAGGAATGTCGAGTTACGGTTTAGTTCCACCGTAACAGGACATTACTTTTTCCAAAAAGAGTAAAGTAAGGATGCTCGTTATTCGCATAAATAGGGCTTCAATTCTTCCGGGATGGCGGCCTCCATCGTCCGGGCTATTTCTTCGCAGGAGACCGGATGACTATCCATTAGCCAATC
>JAFUDW010000051.1 GCA_017464225.1 Clostridia bacterium
CTGGCCGGCCTGGACTTCCAGGTAACCAAGAGCGACTTCAACGCCCTGCTGGACAACTACTACTACAGCTATGACCTGGCCGAGGATGAGAAGCTGTACAGCACCTTCAACATGGGCAACACCTTCGGCAACCCCAACGATCCCTATGAGAGCTGGCACTCTGACTTCTACGGCACTTGGCAGAACGCCTGCCAGGTCAACGATCCTGAGCTGGATGAGCTGATCATGAAGCTGCGCGGCACCGAGCCCGGCGACGAGGACGCCTTCCTGGAGAACTGGCTGGCCTTCCAGGTCCGCTGGCAGGAGCTGCTGCCCCAGATCCCGCTGTACTCCAACGAATACTTCGAGATCTTCGACTACGCCGTCAAGGGCGTGAACACCAGCCCCTTCCATGAGTGGCCCTATGAGATCTGCAACATCTACAAGGTTGAAGACGCTCAGGCTGAAAAGGTCATCACCACCAACTATTAATCTCGTTTCAAAAGAGGGGGAGGCTTCTCGCCTCTCCCTCTTTTCTTCCCAGCGCGTTTTCTTCCGCGGGCACGCGCTGCCGGCGGAAGAAAGCGCCCTGCTTTACACGGATCAAACGCCGCCAATATATAATGAAAGGATTGGCCCTATGCTCAAGTACATCTGCAAACGTATCCTGATCCTGATCCCCGTGCTGATCGCCATCACCATCATCCTGTTTTGTATCAACAAAATGATGCCCGGCGACCCGGTGCGCGCCATGCTGCCCACCACGCTCAAGGCCGAGCAGTACGATAACGCCTATAATGCCATGAAGCAAAGGCTTGGCCTGGACAAATCGCTGCCCGAGCAGTATTTCCGCTGGGTGACCAACATGCTGCAGGGAGAATTTGGCTGGTCCAGCAAAAACAACCGGCCCGTTGCAGACGTGGTGGCCGAGCCCATCCGCAACACGGTGATCCTGAACATCGGCGTGATCTTACTGGAGCTTGCCATCGCCTTGCCCGTGGGCATCAAATGCGCGGTGAAGCGGGGCAAGTTCTACGATAACTTCTGGCAGGTGTTCTCGCTGATCACCTGGTCCATGCCCAGCTTTTTCATCGCGCTGTGCCTGCTGTACGTGTTCGCGGCCAAGCTCAACTGGCTGCCCTTCGGCGGCATGCCCAACGCCGCCCTCACCAGCGGCTGGGCCTACTACAGCGACTGGCTGCGCCATCTGGTGCTGCCGGTGGTGGTATTGAGCCTGATCTCCATCGCCAGCTCCATCCGCATCGTGCGCAACGCCATGATAGACGCCCTGAGCCAGGATTATATCCGCACCGCCCGGGCCAAGGGCCTGCGCGAAAAGACCGTCATTTATTCCCACGCTTTCCGCAACGCCCTGATCCCGGTCTCCACCGTGGTGGTGGGCACCATCTTTTCGCTGTTCGCCGGCTCCACCATCACCGAGACGATCTTCGCCTGGAACGGCATCGGCAAGGTGCTGATCGACGCCATCAACAGCCGCGATACCATGCTGGTATCCACCATGAACACCTTCTTCGCCCTGGTCAGCGTCACCGCCGTGCTGGTGAGCGATATCACCTACGGCCTGATCGACCCGCGCGTGCGCCTTGAATGATCGGGAGGGAGTACAAGTATGAGCCAGAATAAAAAGAAAATGACCCTGGGCGGCTCCTTCGCCAATATGTTCAAGCGCCTGTTCAAAAAGGATACGGGCATGTCGGTGCTGGAGGAGGAGGCCATCCGCACGCCTCTGCAGACCATCATCCGCAACTATCTGCACAACCGCCTGGGCATGCTGGGCCTGATCATGTTCATCGGCTTCCTGCTGCTGTCCTTCCTGGGCTCGGCCCTGAACCCCATCGACGTGACCTATATGGAACTGCCCAACGCCAACCTGGCCCCGGGCACCAACTTTTTGAAGATCAACAAGGACGTAACGGCCAATAACATAACCGATATCGTATCGGGCGTCAGCTTTTCGGTGGCCCTTAAAAAGGACGGCTCGCTGTCCATGTGGGGCGTGGAGCCCAACCAGAAGCTCAAGGCCGTGTCCGACTACGTGTTTGACGTCCCCGAGGAAGTGAAAAACGCCCATATCGTCAAGCTGGCCACCGGCGGCAAGCACATCATCGCCCTGGACGACGCGGGCAACTTCTACGGCTGGGGCTATTACGCCCACGGCCAGACCACGCTGCCCGACAGCGTCAAAAAGGAAATCGAGGAAAGCGGCGCCGCCATCAAGGAGCTCTACGCCGCCACCATGTGGAGCGCCGTGCTGACCGACGACAACAACCTCTACATTTGGGGCTCCTCCCAGTCCAGCCAGAACTTCAAGATCAACCGCAAGCTCAAGGGCCACATCGTGCAGGCCGCCACGGCGGACAACAACATGCTGCTGCGCCTGGACGACGGCACCACCACGGTGATCGGCGATAAATCCACCGAGTTTTACACCAATATGCCCGAGATCCTGTCCAGCGGCGAGGTCAACGTGGTGGACGTGAGCGCCACCAACCGCAACGCCTCGGCCATCGACGACCAGGGCAACCTGTACGTATGGGGCTCCAACCTGGACGGCCTCAACAACGTTCCCCAGGAAGTGGAAGGCCACGTGAAAAACGTGGAAGCCGGCTACCGGCACTTTGCCGTGCTGCTGGACGACGGCACCGTGCGCGCCTGGGGCAGCGACGCCTTAAAGCAGATCGAGGTGCCCGCCGGGCTCTCCGGCGTGACCCAGCTCTGCACCGACTATTTCCAGAATTTTGCCATCAACGAAAAGGACGGCACCATCACCCCTTGGGGCAATAAGGGCTACATCTTCGGCACCGATGAATACGGCCGCGATATGCTGCTGCGCCTGATCCACGGCGGCCGCATTTCGCTGACGGTAGGCGCCATCGCCATGGTGATCGCCACCGTGATCGCCCTGATCGTGGGCCTTTCCGCCGGTTACTTTGGCGGCTGGGTGGATCACGTGCTCATGCGCGTGGCCGATATTTTCAGCGCCATCCCCTTCTACCCCATCGCCGTAACGCTTTCCTACACCATCGGCCTCAAGCTCAACGAATCCCAGCGGCTCTATATGATCATGGTCATCCTGGGCATCCTGTCCTGGATGGGCCTGGCCCGTCTGGTGCGCGCCCAGCTGCTGGTGGAACGCGAAAAGGACTTTGTGCTGGCCGCCCGCGCTCTGGGCATCAAGCAGCACAACATCATGTGGAAGCACATCCTGCCCAACGTGTTCAACCTGGTCATCGTAAACATCTCCCTGGGCTACGCCTCCTCCCTGCTCACCGAGGCCGGCCTTTCCTTCCTGAACTTCGGCGTGGCCCAGCCCACCCCCAGCTGGGGCAACATGCTCACCAGCGCCCAGCAATCCTCGGTGATCCAGTACTACTGGTGGCGCTGGTTCCTGCCCGGCCTGTTTGTGGTATTGGCCGCCCTTTCCGCCAACCTGATCGGCGACGCCCTGCGCGAAGCCATGGATCCCCGTGAGAACGAGCGCTGAGCAACAGGAGGCAGATAACCATGAAATTGCTTGAAATCAAGGATCTACATACATACTTTACCACCCGGCGCGGCGTGATCAAGGCCGTGAACGGCGTGTCCATGAGCATTGAAAGCGGCAAAACGCTGGGCGTGGTGGGCGAGTCCGGCTCGGGCAAGAGCCAGACCGCCATGAGCATCCTGCAGCTGTTTGAAAACAACCAGAAGATCCACGACGGCGAAATCTACTTTGAAGGCCGGGAAATCAGCAAGCTGACCCGCGAGGAGCTGTACCAGATCCGCGGCAACAGCATTTCCATGATCTTCCAGGAGCCCATGACCAGCCTGAACCCGGTGTTCAGCGTCAAGCGCCAGATCGGCGAGGTGTATATCCTGCACCAGGGCATGAAGAAAAAAGAGGCCGAAAAGAAGGCCATCGAGATGCTGGCCGCCGTCAAGATCCCCAACCCCGAGGTGGTGGCCAACCAGTATCCGCACCAGCTGTCCGGCGGTATGCGCCAGCGCGTGATGATCGCCATGGCCCTGGCCTGCCAGCCCAAGCTGCTGATCGCCGACGAGCCCACCACCGCCCTGGACGTGACCATCCAGGCCCAGATCCTTCGCCTGATGAACGATCTGAAACAGGAATTCAACACCGCCATCATGTTCATCACCCACGACCTGGGCGTCATTAACCAGATGGCCGACGACGTGGCCGTCATGTACTGCGGCCAGGTGGTGGAGATCGCCCCGGTGGATTTCATCTTCAAGCCCGTCACCGATTACAGCCATCCCTATACCGAGGCGCTGCTGCGCTCCATCCCGCTGCTCTCCACCAAACAGGACACCCGCCTGGATATGATCCCCGGCGCCGTTCCCCATCCGCTTGACCTGCCCAAGGGCTGCAAATTTGCCCCGCGCTGCAAGTACGCCACCGACAAATGCCGCGAAATGGAGCCCGAGCTCACGCCGGTAAACGATGTGCAGCAGGTACGCTGCTTCTATCCGCAGAAGGGGGTGCGCGCCAATGTCTGAGCAGAAAAAGGTGCTGATCCATGTAGATAACGTAAAGATGCACTTCCCCATCAAAAAGAAGAGCATCTTTAACCCCAACGAGATATCGGTCAAGGCCGTGGACGGCGTTACGCTGGATATCCACGAGGGCGAAACGCTGGGCCTGGTGGGCGAATCGGGCTGCGGCAAAAGCACGCTGGGCCGCATGATCCTGCAGCTGTACAAGCAGACCTCCGGCAAGGTGATCTACGACGGCAAGGATCTTTCCCAGCTGAGCAAAGAGGAAATGCGCAAGCTGCGCAAGGACCTGCAGATCGTATTCCAGGATCCCTACTCCAGCCTGAATCCCCGCCTGACGGTGGGCAACCTGATCTCCGAAGCCCTGGTGGCCCACGGCATCATGAAGAAGGGCTCCCAGGAGCTGGAGGACTATACGCTGGATATCATGGACCGCTGCGGACTGCAGAACTATATGCTGCACCGCTACGCGCACCAATTTTCCGGCGGCCAGCGGCAGCGCATCGGCATCGCCCGCGCCCTGGCGCTCAAGCCCCGGTTCATCGTATGCGACGAGGCCGTGTCCGCCCTGGACGTTTCCATTCAGTCCCAGATCATCAACCTGCTGATCGACCTCAAGGAGCAGGAAAACCTGACGTATTTATTCATCTCCCATGACCTGAGCGCCGTCAAGTTCATTTCCGACCGCGTAGGCGTCATGTACCTGGGCAACATGGTGGAGCTGGCCGATTCGGATATGATCTTCGCCGAGCCCCTGCACCCCTACACTCAGGCGCTGCTGGAGGCCATCCCCACCACCGAGGAGAACAGCAAAAAGGAATTGCAGACCATCGAGGGCGATATCCCCAGCCCGGTCAATCCGCCCTCCGGCTGCAAGTTCCACACCCGCTGCAAATACGCCACCGAAAAGTGCAGCAAAGAATGCCCGGCCTGGCATGAGCATCGGCCCGGCCATTACGTGGCCTGCCATTATCCGCTGCTGGAGCAAACCACATGATCATACTGGAAAGATGGAAAAAACACCTGCCGCAGGATAAAACCCCCGAGGAGCTGGACAGGCATTACGAGCAGATGGAAGAAATGAAGCTGGAAAAGGGCGACAGGCTGGCCATGTTCCTGGCCGCGCTGGTCACCTTCCTGCCGGTGATATTGATCGCCCTGGTCATCTTCCTGATCCCCATGCTAATCTTCCGCGTACTGTAATCCCATATAGCCGCCCAAATGCCGGGCGGCTTTTTTCTGTTTGCGCCGTCCTTTCTTGACAGCCCGCAAAAAAGCATTTACAATATTTTCAAGTTCATATGAAGAAAGAGGCGATATGCTATGCTGCAATTCTCCAAGGCCACCCTTGACCAGCTGATCGTTCCCGGCGGGCATCCCTGCGCCTGCGGACGCACCCATCAGGTGAATATGGATTTCCTGCGCATCGAGCCCGGCGCGGTCAAATATATCCCCGAGGCCATCCAGGCCGTGGGCGGAAGCAAGCCCTTCATCGTATGCGATGTGAATACCAAGGCCGCTGCCTGGGACAAGGTAAAGCCCATGCTGGACGCGGCGGGCATCCCCTATACCCTGTACTGCTTCCCCATGGAGCACGTGGAGCCGGACGAGTACGCCGTGGGCAGCCTGACCATGGCCTTTGATCCGTCCTGCGACTGCGTGATGGGCATCGGCAGCGGCGTGATCAACGACTGCTGCAAGGTGCTCTGCCACGCCATCGGCAAAAAACAGCTCATCATCGGCACCGCCCCCAGCATGGACGGCTATGCCAGCAACAGCAGCAGCATGATCCGCGAGCGCATCAAGGTATCGCTGTACAACGCCGCGCCGGCCGCCATCATCTGCGATATCGATATCATCAAAAACGCGCCCATGCGCATGCTCTGGGCGGGCTTTGGCGATATGCTGGCCAAGTACATCGCCCAGTGCGAATGGCGCATCAGCAACCTGGTCACCGGCGAATACTACTGCGAAAACATCGCCGGGCTCATGCGCGAAAGCCTGCGCAAGGTGGTGGAAAACGCCGCCGGCCTCAAAAACCGGGATGAAAAGGCCGTACAGGCCACGGTGGAAGGCCTGGTGCTCAGCGGCATCGCCATGAGCTACGCCGGCATCAGCCGCCCTGCCAGCGGGCTGGAGCACTATTTCAGCCACCTGTGGGAAATGATGTGCCTGGATCGCGGCAAGCCCTACGAGCTGCACGGCATTCAGGTGGGCGTGGGCACGCTGATCACGCTTAAACTCTACGATTATATCCGCACCATCACGCCCGACCGGCAGCTGGCCGAGGATTTTATCAATCAGTTTTCCGATGAGGAATGGCAGCGGATGATCCGCCGCATCTTCGGCAAGGCCGCCGAAACGGTGATCCAGCAGGAGCACGAGCAGTTCCATAAGAACGATAAGGCCCGCCACGCCAAGCGGCTGGACAGGATCATCGACGGCTGGGATGAGATCCAGCGCTTCATTGCCGAGGAGCTGCCCGAAACCGAGCAGATCGCCGCCATGATGCGCGACCTGGGCATGCCCATGACGCCCGCCGATATCGATATCAGCCAAGAGGATACCGAAAACGCCTTCATCGGCAGCCGCGATATCCGCGACAAATACCTGAGCAGCAGCATGCTCTGGGATCTGGGGCTGCTGTACACCACCAAAGTGACGGAATAAAAAGGAGGAGCATCCTTGATGAACATTGGCATTCGACTGCATGATACCGCTCCCGGCACGCTGCGCGAGCGTCTAAGCTTTTCCCAGGCCCAGGGCTTCACCTGCGCCCATCTGGCCCTGAGCAAAACGGTGCAGGGCTTTGACATGCAAAACGCTCCCGCCCTGCTGACCGACGCGCTTGCGGACGAGGTGAAGGGCATGTTCAGCGATCACCATATGCAGTGCGCCGTGCTGGGCTGTTATCTGAACCTGGCCGATCCCGACGCCGAAGCGCGGCAGCGCACCCAGGAAATCTACAAGGCGCACCTGCGTTTCGCGCCCCGGATGGACGCGCTGACGGTGGGCACCGAGACCCCGGCCAATAAAAACGCCGTATACGCCGAGCCCGCCAGCCGGAGCGAGGAGGCCTTCGCGCTGTTCCTTGACAGCCTGCGCCCGGTGGTGCGCGCCGCCGAGGAGGCCGGAGCTATCCTGGCGGTGGAACCCGTAAGCCACCATATCGTTTCCACGCCTGAACGCGCCCAGCGCATGCTGGAAGCGATCCCCTCAGACAATCTGCGCATCATCCTGGACGCCGTCAACCTGCTCTCCCCCAATACTGTAGACCAGGCCGACGCCATTGTGGAGGACGCGTTGCGCCGCCTGGGCGAAAAGATCATCATGCTGCACATGAAGGACTACCGTCTGCAGCCCGGCAAAGTGGCCGCCTGCGCCTGCGGCACCGGAAGCATGCGTTATGAGCGCCTGCTCGCCTTTGCCAAGGCGCGCAGCCTGCCCATGACGCTGGAGAACACCACCCCGGAAAACGCCGAGGCGGCCCGGCTGTATCTGGAGCGCGCCGCGGCGAAGCTGTAAAGGATCGACGATCAAAAGGGATGTTTAAGGTTTATCGCCTCAAACATCCCCTTTTTTATGTTTTCTGACGGGGAGCCGGGAGGCCCCGGACAGCCTCCCCTCGTCCTCTTCAAATCTCAGTCTTATATACCGTTTGGAAACAGTATCAGGCGTCGGTCTCATTCCACGCGCCAGTCCTCCGCCTGGATCGCGTTATTCCGATTGCCCTCATAGCGCTCCAGCGGCGCAGGCTCAGCGGCCTCCAGCGGACGGTCATTGCGCCAAACGGCCCGCCGGTATAATGCCAGGGGAAGCCAGAAGATAAGCAGCATCAGGATCAGCGGCATGCTTTTTTCCTCCTTTCAGCGTCAGAATCGCCCATGGGGGCCGCGGGGACCATGCATACCGTGGGGGCCATGCATGCCGTAGGGGCCGAAGCCGCCCATGGGAGGACGGCGATAATGATGATACATGCCGCCCATAAAGGGCCAGCCGCCCATATACCAGCGGCGGCGGAACAGGGAAGAGGCGATCAATACAAAAATAATAAAGCTCAGCATCGTTTTTTTCCTCCTTTTGTTTCGATCTGCGGGCCAATTAAGAAAAAAGACCCGCATCCGGATGGCCGGATGCAAGTCTTGCCTTCTCGTTGGAACCGGGCACCCATCGGGGATACCGGCTGACGGTTCGCAACCGCGCTTTCGCGTTTGGCTACTCCCTTGCGACGAATACAGTATACCAGAATCGGCTGCGCGTTTACAGACCGGAAAATGACAATTGGAGCGCGAAAAGCGACAACCTGGACGATGAATTGCCTGTTGAGCAAAACCGCGGCTTGCATTATAATACCATTATACCGTATTCCGGAGGATGATCTATGACTGTATCCTACGCCGCCGTGCAGTTCCTTTTCTGGTTCGCCTACGGCACGGCCGTCAATTTCTGCAGCGTTTACCTGCTGGATCAAGGGCTGAGCAACACCGCCATCGGCGCGCTGAGCGCGGCGGCCTGCGCCCTCTCCGTGATCCTTCAGCCGCTGGTGGCGGCCTATGCCGATAAAGAGAAAAGCCTATCCATTAAAACGCTGCTGCTGGGCTTTACCGTGCTGCTTGCGGCGGCGGGGCTGGCGCTGATCCCCGCTTATGGCAACGGCGCGGCGCTGAACGCCCTGCTGCTGGGCTGCGCCATCCTGATCGTGCAGGTAGCCCTGCCGCTCATCAACGCGCTGGCCACGGAGAGCATCAACGCGGGCAAATCGCTCAACTTCAGCGCGGCCAGGGGCATGGGCTCCATCGGCTACGCGATCATGTCCTTTTCCATCGGTCGGCTCACCGCAAACCAAGGCGCGGTCTCCATCCCCTGGGCGATAGCGGCTGTGGCCTTTTGCCTGCTGGCGGCGCTGGCGCTGTTCCCCTTTCAAAAGAACCGCGCCTCCCGAAAGGATACAGCTCCGGCCTCCGGCGGGCTGATCGCCTTCCTGCGCCGATATCCGGCCTTCGGCGCCATCCTGGTCGGGTGCTCGCTGATTTACACCAGCCATGTGCTGATCAACACCTTTCTGTTCCAAATCGTCACCCATAAGGGCGGCACCAGTCAGCATATGGGTATCGTCATGGGCTTGGCGGGGCTCTTAGAGGTCATCACCATGTTTCTGTTCACCCGCATGCTCCGGTGGCGGGACTGCGGCTTCTGGTTTGGCATTTCAGGCGTTTTCTTCACGCTCAAGTCGCTGGCTACCCTGCTGGCGGGCTCCATGGGCGCGCTGTATGCCGTGCAGCTGATCCAGCCCATGGGCTGGGGACTGATGACGGTATCTTCGGTTTACTACGTCAATACGCTGATGGCAGGCGCCGATAAAATCAAAGGCCAGGCGTACATGACCATGACGCTTTCGGTGGGCACCATCATCGGCTCGCTCTGCGGGGGCTGGCTCATCGACCGCGCAGGCGTGAACGGCATGCTAATCGCGTCGGTGGCCTGCGGCGCCATAGGCGCCTGCATTGTGCTGCGCCGCGCCGGACAAAAGGGGAGGGCAGAGGCATGAAACAATTGCTGAACGACGGCTGGATCATGATCGACGGGGCGCAAAGATACACCTGCGCCGTTCCCTGCTCGGTATATGATACGCTGCTGAAAAACGACGTGATGGCCGATCCCTACGCGGGTGAAAACGAGTATATTTCCACCCCGATATGCGACCGGGATTTCGCCTTTGAGCGGGTTTTTTCGCTGGACGGCAAAGCGCTGGCCATGGATTGGCTGCTGCTGTCGCTGGACGGCGTGGACACGCTGGCCGATGTATTCCTGAACGGGCAATTGCTGGGGCATTGCGACAACATGCACCGTCAATGGGAATTTGATATCAAAGACGCCGCACAGGCCGGCGAAAACCTGCTGCGGCTTGAGCTGCATTCCCCCACGCGCTATATAGCCCAAAAGCAGAAGGAGCGCCCGCTCTGGGGCGTGGAAAGCACCATGGCGGGCTATCCCTGGCTGCGCAAGGCGCACTGCATGTTCGGATGGGACTGGGGCCCTCAGCTGCCGGACATGGGCATTTGGCGGGATGTGGCGATAAAGGGCTATACCGGCGGCCGCATCCTGGAGGTATATTACACCCAGCGGCACAGCGAGGGCCGCGCCGTCCTGAGCTGCCGAGCGGCATTCGATATCCGGACGCCCGGCGCCGAGGCCATCCTGACGGTCACCGCGCCGGATGGGCAAACCTTCACCGCGCCCATTGTGGATGGCGAAGCCGAAATCGTCATAGAGAACCCTCGGCTCTGGTGGGTGCGCGGACTGGGCGGGCAGCCGCTGTATACCTGCAGCGTCACGCTGCGCGCCGATGGCAAGGTACTGGACAGCCATATGCGCCGCATCGGCCTGCGGACGCTGACAATATCCCAGCAGCCCGACCAATGGGGCAAAGCGTTCTGCTTTATCAACAACGGCGTCAAGGTATTCGCCATGGGCGCCAACTATATTCCCGAGGATCAGCTGATCCCCCGCTGCACGCCCGAACACACGGCGCGACTGCTGCAAGCCTGCGCCGACGCCAATTTCAATTTCATCCGCGTATGGGGCGGCGGCTGGTATCCCAGCGACGGCTTTTACGACTGGTGCGATAAAAACGGCTTGATGGTATGGCAGGATTTCATGTTTGCCTGTTCGGCCTATCTGCTGACGCCGGACTTTGAAAGCACCGTGCGGGCTGAAATACGCGATAATGTGCTCCGCCTGCGCAATCACGCTTCCCTGGCCATGTGGTGCGGCAACAACGAGATCGAAACGGCCTGGGCGGGCTGGGGACTGCCCGCCGATCCCCAGGCCAAGGCTGATTATCTGCGGCTGTTTGAGGAGATCATTCCCGGCATCCTGGCCCAGCACGATCCCGAGACCTTTTATTGGCCTTCCTCACCCTCATCCCAGGGCGGCTTCCGGGAGCCCGAATCCAACCAGGCGGGCGATATGCATTACTGGGCGGTATGGCACAGTTTCAAGCCTATCGAGGCCTTCCGGAAATTCCATTACCGCTTCTGCTCGGAGTACGGCTTTGAAAGCCTGCCCGATGTCAAAACCGTCCGGGCGTTCGCGGGCGAAGGGCCGCTGGATCTGTGCTCCAGCGTAATGGAAGCGCATCAGAAATGCGTTCAGGGCAATGAAAAGATCATGTTCTACCTGGCGCAGATGGTCAATTACCCCTATGACTTTGAGCGGCTGATCTACTGCTCCCAGCTGGTGCAGGCCGACTGCATCCGTTCCAATGTGGAGCACATGCGCCGCGCCCGGGGACGCTGCATGGGATCGGCCTACTGGCAGGTAAACGATTCTAACCCCGTGATTTCCTGGAGCAGCATCGATTACTTTGGCCGCTGGAAGGGGCTGCATTACGCCGCCCGGCGGTTCTACGCGCCGATTCTTGTGAGCTGCGACGACGGCGATCCCCTGCATCCTGCGCTGTATGTGACCAACGACACAGCCAAGGACAGAGAGCTGACCTTGATTTGCCGCCTGAGGGACAATGCCGCCAAAACGCTGGCGGAATACGCAGTGCCGGTACATATCGCTGCGCTGTCCGCCGCCGAATGCCTGAAGCTGGATCTGAGCGAATGGCTGAATACTCCCGAAAAGAAGCGTACCCGCTACCTGGAGTACGCCCTGCTGGACGGCGATAAAACGCTCAGCGCCGGAACAACGCTGTTCGTCCGGCCCAAAAATTTCGTCTTCCTGCCCCCCGCGATCTCCTGCGATGTGTCCGACGCCGGCGATGCCTTCGCGCTGACCTTTACGGCGCAGAACTATGCCAAAAGCGTTTGCCTGTCCCTGGAGCATGCGGATTGCGTATTCAGCGACAACTGGTTTGACATTCACGGCAGCCTGCCCGTCACCGTGCGGCTGAAAAAAACCGGAGCGCTTGCCGGCTTGTCCGCGGAGGAAGTCCGCAGGCAGCTTAAGGTCACGCATTACTGATGTGATTTATACTGATAGGGGGGAGGACGTTAAGGAGCGCTGTGTCCGGGGCCTACCGGCCCGCTCTACGCTGAAAGGCTGCCACTGGCAGCCTTTCCAGGCGCTTCGAGCCCCTTAAAAACCCCGCCAGGGTGGGAAGGCTGTCCGGGGCCTTCCGGCCCGCTTCTCGCTGAAAACCAGTCCGGGGTCTGCCAACCCGCCCTCGCTGAAAATGCCCGCACGGGGGCATTTTCCAAGCGCTGCGGGCCCCTCGGGAAGGTTTTCCGGGCGCTCGAAGCCCCCAGACCCACCAGTTGCGGATGTTGCTTGTGTCCTCTTCCAAG
>JAFUDW010000006.1 GCA_017464225.1 Clostridia bacterium
GCTTGCTCCAATCTGTCGGCTCTTGCCTTTTTCTTTGCCTCAGACGGCCTTTACACGTCACCACTTTCAGCTTAAATGGTGGAAGTTGTTTGATAGTGTCATCAAGACTGTTCGCCGGAAAGGGTGCAGGGGGCGAATTCCCCTGCCGCAGGTTCATAAGGGCCGCGGAGGCCCTTATCGTTCCCTAAACAAATTTTTGTCTATAAAGTATTTAATTCGGGATCAGTTTTAAGGGGCTCGAAGCGCCCGGAAAGGCTGCCAGTGGCAGCCTTTCAGCGTAGAGCGAGCCGGTAGGCCTCGGCCGCGGAGGCCCTTATCGTATCCCCATATACAGAACTCATCATGAAAATAGCTTTTTTATCGTGACCAGGCGGACCTGAGCGGTCACCACTTTGGCGGCAGGTCAGGGCAGCGCTGGGCGGATTTGGCGGCGCGGAGCTCCACATAGCAGCCGCACAGAGCACAGGTGCCGTCGATCAGGCGATCGCAGGCGCTGCACGCGTCCAGCCGCCCGCGGCGCAGGGTCTCCGGGGCCCGGGCGTCCGGCGGCAGCAGATCGATCAGCTCCCGGATGCTGCTTGCCAGCGCGGCCTGGCTTGGCATATCGGCCAGCAGGCAGCGGTGGCAAAAGGGCTTGCTCAGCATGTGAGGGTGATCTCGGCCACGGCGCAGGGCGGCAAGGTCAAGGCGGCGCAGCCGTCGGCCAGGGAAATGCCGCTCAAAGGCGCGATCGAAAGGGGAGAGGCGTCAAAATCATTGTACTGATCCATTCTTCCGGCAAGCATCCGCCCCCGGGCGGCCTTCGCGCGGATGCCCCTGAGGGCGATATCGGCGGGATCGCTTTCGCTCAGGTTGGCCAGCGTCAAGGTGATCGCGCCTTCTTTTTCGGAGGCTGAGGCAGAGATCTGAGGCATGGACCAGTCGCCTGCGCCCACCGTATTAGACTCCACAAAGCAGTCGATCTCCCGGGCGTCCTGATGAGCTTTGTATAGATCGAACACGTGATAGGTGGGCGTCAGCACCGTCCGGCCGCCTTCGGTGAGCAGCAGGCTTTGGAGCACGTTGACCGTCTGCGCCAGATTAGCCATGATCACGCGGTCGCAGTGGCGGTTGAAGATGTTCAGCGTAATGGCGGCCACCAGCGCGTCCCGCATGGTGTTCTGCTGGTACAGGAAGCCGGGATTGGTGCCGGGCTCCACGTCGTACCAACAGCCCCATTCGTCCACGATCAGCCCCACCCGCTTTTCGGGATCGTAGCGGGTCATGATGGCGTCGTGCCGGGTGATCAGCTCGTCCATGCGGGCGGCTTTTTTAAGCGTTTTGTAGAATTCCTCCACGGTGAACTGCGTGGCGCTGCCCTTGTGCTGCCAGCTGTCGCCGGGCACGGTGTAATAATGGCAGGTCAAGCCGTCCATGTACGCGCCCGCCCGCTCCATCAGTACCTGCGTCCAGGTATAATCCAGTCCGCTGGAGCCGCAGGCGATCCGGAAGGGGCGGTTTTCGCCGTAGGAGCGGCAGAAGGTCTGGTAGCGGCGGAATTCATCGGCGTAATACTCGGGCCGCATGTTGCCGCCGCAGCCCCAGTTTTCATTGCCGATGCCCCAATATTTGACGCCCCAGGCGTCCTTTTGTCCGTTGGCCCGGCGGAGGCGCACCACCGTGCTGTCACCGTCGCTGTTGCAGTATTCGATCCATTCGCTCATTTCACGGATGGTGCCGCTGCCCAGGTTGGCGTTGATGTAAGGCGCGCAGCCGATTTGGCGGCACAGCTCCAGAAATTCATGGGTGCCGAAGCTGTTGTCCTCTACCACGCCGCCCCAGTTGGTGTTCACCATGCGCCTGCGGCTTTCCTGCGGGCCAATGCCGTCTTCCCAATGGTATTCGTCGGCAAAGCAGCCGCCGGGCCAGCGCAGCACGGGCACGCCGATCTTTTTCAGCGCGTCCACGGCGGCCTTGCGCATGCCGTTCACGTTTTCAACGGCGCTGTCCTTGCCCACAAAAAGCCCCTGGTACACGCAGCGGCCCAGGTGCTCGGAAAAATGCCCGTATATATTTCTGTTGACGGTGCCCGCGCTGCGGGCGGGGTTCAGGGTGATGGTCGTCATGGCGGCACCTCCGCGCGTCTTTTGTTCAGGGTTGGGGCTTACGCCCGCATGATGGTGATATTGTCGTCCAGCAGCTCCTCCAGCGCCTCGGCCATGGCCCAGCCGCCATGGCGGTCGCTGCCCACCACCACGCATACGGCGTGTACCTGGTGGGCATAGTTCACAATGGCCTGGCGCACGTCGGCGCTGTAGAGCAGCGTCATTTCGGCGCCGGCTTCCCGGGAAAGGGCGTACAGGAAATTGAGCGCCTCCTGGGTATCCGGGCTGCCCAGAGGCACGGCGTCGGGCACGGCCACGTGCAGCACCCGCAGCGGAAGGCGGGCGCTGTCGGCCAGGCGCTTGCCCGCCAGGATCAGCCGCTGGCACTCCTTCTGCACGGTGACGCACACCAGTATGGTTTCTTCCATGGGATCGTCATGCTCCGATCATGATTTTATTTTTACCCGCGTCCATTTGACCACGCGGTTGTCGTAGGAGGTGATGAGCAGCGTTTCGCCCGGCTGCCAGTCGGGCCGGGGCAGATTGGCGTCGTAATAGAACAGCCGGTTGCCGTCGTCCCGGATGCCCGCGCCCACGTTGATATTCATGGGGTACAGGCGCAGCCCCTCCCGAACGACGGGCTCGCTTTCCATTTCCGCAAAAACGCCCTGGGTTTCATGGGTATGCCCGCGCAGGGCGTGGTCGATATGCCGGGCGTAGGCTTTTACCGGGGCAATGAGCATGGAATAACAGAAAACAAACAGGCAGACGGCCGCCGCCGTCAGCGCCGCGGTCAGGGCCTGGGGCCAGCGCAGCGCAAAGGAAAGGACGCCCAACGCAAAAAGCAGCGCAGCGGCGGTATATGCCGCCGTCCTCCGTTTGCGCAGCTGGGCGCAGATATCCGCGTAATCCTCTTGCCGATACACAGGCATGCTCCTCCGTATAATATGATGATCCATGCCCTTATTATAACCAAAATCCAAAAGAAAGTAAAGGATGGATTATTTCGGGATCGGACGGAAACCGATATGAAAATTTAATATTCTTTTCCCTGTTCAATATGGAAAAGATAAACTAATTGTGATATAATGTAACCTGATCAAGCATATCAACCCAAATCATGTGAGGAGGAGACCCCATGAAGCGCATCCTTTGCATATTTGCTTTAGCGCTGGCGCTAACGCTCTGCCTGAGCGCGGCGGCTCTCGCGGCAAATTATCCGTATGTCACAACCACGGGGACCATCGATCCCAGCAAGGACTTCACCGTTGCCTGGGAATCCGTGGACGGCGTTGAAAGATACTTGGTAATCGTAAATTCCACCATGCTGGGGCAGGAAACGTACAGCGTCGAGACCCAGAATACCAGCATTACGCTCCCCGCCTCGGCGTTTGCCGACGGTTCGCCCATGTATAGTATTTATGTTCGGGGATACATGGCGCAGAACGGATACAGAGGCTCAAGCGCTGACTTTTTCGCCAGCTATACGCCCGATAGTCGGGTGACGGTGACCACCGCCAAAACCGACCTGCTGGTGAACGAGGAGTTCTCCTTCACGGTTTCGTCCTCCGGCGCTTCGGAAATAGGGTATTTTGACAATGAAGGCCCCTGGGATAACGAGACTTCCAACACGGTCACGACCAGCTACAGCTACTCCTGGCCGGGCGAGTACCGCATCTGGGGCCGCGCCATGATCGACGGCCAGTGGACGCAGTGCAGCGAGCCGCTGGTGCTGAACGTGACCTCAAACGGCGAGCTGAACGAGTTTGAGGTGACCGTGCAGGATACCGATCTGGGCAGCCCTGTCATCGTCAAGATAAACGCACTTGACGAGAATGTGGACTATTACACCATCGATATCTATGATGAAAACAGCAATTACATCAGTAGGGTATGGGATATCACCCCGCAGCAGATGCTGGAAGGCTATCCCATTGACAGCGGGCTGTTTGATGTTGGCGAGTATTCGATCAGCGTCAATGCGGTAGGTGCGCCCGGATGGATCCGCACCTCCGCGGATGCGACCTTCACCGTATCCGGCGAATTGCCCGAAGGGCCCCAGGTGACCAGCAGCGCCGATCACTATGAGGTGGGCGAAAGCATGCGCTTTACCATCACCGACAGCAAGGCTACGCAGCTGCGCTGGAAGGGCAGGTTTGAGGATGCTGAGGGCAACCGTCTCAGCAGCTATGGTCTTAACACCATGTCCTTCAACGGTCAAAATACCATCGGGCTTAACGCGGATGAAGGCGGCTGCACCTTTATCTTCATGGCCAGCGTATACAAAGATGGCGGCTGGACAGCCTTTACCGAATGCCGCGTGACCATCGGCGAAGCGTTGGGCACACTGGCTGCGCCCTCGGTGGGGCTTCCCGCCAGCGTGGAGCTGGGGACGACCGTCACCATTACGCTGGGCGAGGTGGAAAACGCCGGCATGTATTACGTCCGGGTGAACACCGAAAACGATAGATACGAAATCAGGAGTTATGAGACGGCGGGCGCCTACGATATTACCGACATGCTGGATTATGGAACGAACACGGTGGCGGTATGGGTGACCCAGAACAAATATATATCATCCAATACTGTGGTGAAAACGCTGACCGTGACCGGCGATTTGCCCGACGCGCCTCAGGTTGCGCTGAGCAAGCAAACCATGACCATCAACGACCAGATCGTTGCCACTGCCAACGCGGATGGCGCCACGGAGTTCCAGTTTATCTGGGAAGTGCGCCGTGCCGACGGCAGAACTCAAACAAGATCCATCGTTGAAACGGAGGAAGCGGACGCCAACGGCTCCTGCAGTTATTCCTTCTGGCCCAGCGATACGTGGCATGGCATGACCTTTGTCATCAAAGCCCGCGCCCTGATCGACGGCGTATGGAGCAAGTGGAGCGAGGAGCAGATCGCCTCCATCGCCGACGCGCCCGAGCTGGATGCCCCCGATGTGACGATGCCCGATACCATTGCCGCGGGCGACCTGCTTACGGTCACTGTGGGCGAAGTGGAGAACGCGCAGTACTACAATATCGATATCTCCAATTACGTCGATGACCGCTATGAATGGGTGGGCAGTGAATGGATGGAAGATGCCGGCTCCATGCTGATCACGAAGATCGTTGACCCTGGTACCTATCGTCTGATTGTTTACGCCAGAGCCGACGGCTATGTATCCGGCCGGACGACCCGCGTCCTTACCGTCACCGAAGGAGAGCTGGCCGACCCGCCTGTGCTGACTGTGCCGGAGACCGAGTATTCGTTGGGCGAAACCATCAATTATACCGTTACGCTGGATGGCGCGAGGACGTTCTTTGTCGTGGGCGATATGTATAACAGCGACGGGAGCCTCTATTCTTCCAACTTCATCTCGGATGCGTTGGCGCCTCAGGAAGAAGGTTATGCGTCTAATTCCTGCTATGTCAGCAGTTGGATGTCAGGCAAAACCATCGAGCTGCGGGCCTATGCCTCGATCAACGGAAAGCTCACCCAGAAGACCGAGCCTGTGATCATCTCGATCAAAGAGGCTGATAAGCTGGCCGCGCCTGCCGCCCACTTTGAAAGCGATACCATTCAAGCCGGCGAATGCCCGAAGCTCGTGATTGAAGGCTCTGAAAACGCCGAGTATTACGAGGCTGAAGCCATCCAGAATGGCGGTTCAGCATGGTATTATTTTGGGGATACCGGTACCCATGATTTCATTCTTCCGCTGGATCCCGGAACCTATACTGTGAATGTGTACGCTTACGGGCAGAACGTGATAACATCTGATCCCACGGCGCTTACGCTGACCGTAACGGGTGAAATGGCCCAGGGGCCGCAGGTTTCAACGCAGTCCGCCGAATCGCCGGCGAATACCAATTTCTCCGTCACAGCCTTGCAGGAAGGCGCTGAGGAGTTTTTCCTCAGGACCGAGGTTCTGAATGCCAACGGTTCGGTATATTCGCCCAATTACAACCGGTATTCCTTTGCAGCTGACGAGGGACGGGGTACCACTTCGATGTGGGCGGATTCCTATCTTATCGGAAGGACCTTTAAGATCTATGTGCGCGCCAAGGTCAACGGCCTTTGGACAGCGGAAAGCGAGCCGGTCAGCGTGCTGATCACCGAGCCCGAGCCGCTGAAGGTCCCCACGCTTTCGGTGCACGAACCTGAGGTTTATGGCGAAGACCTGATCATCACCGTGGGCAGCGCGGGCGGCGCTTCATACTATGAGATTAAGGTTTATGACAGCAATAATACCTATGCTTACAACGACACTGTTTCCACACCTGGCACTTATTCGGTGTACGGATGGAATCTGACGTCCGGCGAGACCTATACCGTGGAAGTGGTCGCGGGCAATTACAATGACCCCGATGTGCAGGCGACCTATACTTTCACCATGCCCGAACAGGAGAGCGCGTCGAACCGCTGCGGCGAAAATGTGTACTGGGAGATGAACGGCGGCACGCTGCACATCTACGGCAGCGGCGATATGTTCAACTACTATGGCGAAGAGACGCCCTGGGCCGGGGAGAACATCCTCTGGCTGCAGGTAGATGAGGGCGTGACCCGCATCGGCGGGTATGCCTTCATGGGCTGCAGCTCGCTGAGCAGCGCGCTGCTTCCCGATTCGGTGACCCGCATCGGCAGCTACGCTTTCTCCGGATGCGGAATGCTGACGAACATCACCCTGCCCAATCAGCTGAACAAGCTGGGCAGCTACGTGTTTGAAGGATGCCCCATCGCCATCCTGACGCTGCCTCCGAACCTGTACAATATCAGCAGCACCGCCTTTGATCACAGCGGAATCACCGCGCTGCTCTACACCGATTTCACCATGAGCGGCAATGTTGCCGGCCAGTTTGGCATTCCCGCCTTCTCGCTGAACTCCAATATGCTGACGCTGCCCGCCATGCTGACCGAGATCGAGGCCGAGGCTTTTGCCAACCTGAGCGTACCCATGACAGTGCGGGTTCCCAGCGCGGTGACCGCCATTGCGGAGAGCGCCTTCCAGAACTCCACCGTGCTCTTCCGCTGCTCTTACGGCAGCGAGGCTGAGCGTTTTGCTCAGAGCAACGGGATCCCGATCATTTATGAGTGATTGAAACTAAACGATACGAACATGGGCTGCTCCAGAAATGGGGCAGCCCTTTTCATTCCGCTTGAAAGCGGCGGGCGGGCATGCTATAATTGAAAAAGACAGCGTGAGGAGATTGTGCCATGAAAAGCATCAGCAGCGTATATAAGATCGGCAGCGGGCCTTCCAGCTCCCATACCGTGGGGCCCTATCACGCCGCCCAGGTTTTCGGCGCGCGTCATCCGGAGGCCGACCGCTTTCGGGTGACGCTGTACGGCTCGCTGGCCTTTACCGGCGAGGGCCACGGCACGGGAAAGGCCATCCGGCTGGCCCTGCCCGGGGCCGAGGTGGTGTTCGACCGGGAAAAGGCAGATCTGCCGCACCCCAATACCATGCTGTTTGAGGCATTCCGGGGCGAGCGCCTGCTGGCCGCCAGCCGTATATTCAGCGTGGGCGGCGGCTCCATCCGCATTGAAAACGAGGAGTCGGATGAGGAGACCGAGGTTTACCCGCAGAAGAATTTTGCCGAGATCGTGCAAACCTGTCAAAGGGAAGGGCTGAGCCTGCCGCAGTTCATCTACCGCATGGAGGAGCCCGGGCTCCGGAACGATCTGAAACGGTCCTGGGAAGCCATGAAGGACGCCATCCGCCGGGGCCTTGCGGCCGAGGGCGTGCTGCCCGGGGGATTGGGCGTTTCCCGAAAGGCGAAAACGCTGTATGAAAAGCGCTGCTATAATGAGAGCGCCGATGTGACCATGAACCGCGTCATCGCCGCCTACGCCTATGCCGTCAGCGAGGAAAACGCCGATGAAAACGTGGTGGTTACCGCGCCCACCTGCGGCAGCTGCGGCGTGCTGCCCGCCGTGATGTACTATATGCACCGGGACCGGGGCTTCCCCGAGAATGAAATACTGGACGCGCTGGCGGTGGCCGCCATGATCGGCAATGTGATCCGCACCAACGCCAGTATTTCGGGGGCCGAGTGCGGCTGCCAGGCCGAAATCGGCAGCGCCTGCTCGATGACGGCGGCGGCGCTGGCCTCGCTGTACGGATTGAATATCGATCAGATCGAGTATGCCGCCGAGATCGCCATGGAGCATAACCTGGGCCTGACCTGCGACCCGGTCAACGGCCTGGTGCAGATCCCCTGCATCGAGCGCAACGCCGTGGCCGCCATGCGCGCCATCAGCTCGGTCAATCTGTCCCGTTTCCTTTACTCCACCCGCAAGATCTCCTTTGACGACGTGGTGGCCACCATGTACCGCACCGGCCGGGACATGGATGAAAAGTACCGCGAAACCTCCCATGGCGGGCTGGCGCAGATCTATAACGGCGCGGCGGGCTGACCGGGCGGCGTTTGGCAAGGATATAACGAATCCCGGGTTGACAATCGGCCCAAACGTGCTATAATAAAGCCACCTGCCGGGAGACGAAGACCATGTTTCCGGAAAAAGCGGCGCAAGAGAGCGCGGGCCATCGGCTGAAAGCCCACGCCGCAGGCGATCCGGCGATACCAGCTTCCGACGGCGGCGGCCCATGGCCGATATCCCATGATCAAAGAGGTTTAGGCAAGCGGGGTGGAACCGCGGATGCGTTTTGAAAGCATTCGTCCCAGCAATGGGACGGGTGCTTTTTTGGTCGCCGCGGCCAGCGCGCCATACAAAAAGAAAGAGGAGAGCGTATCATGAAGATCATCTACAACGACGGCCACGTGGCCGAATGCCCCGCCGAAATGGAGCTGGAGGTGCTCCGCCACTCCGCCGCCCACATCATGGCCCAGGCCGTCAAGCGCTTGTATCCCGACGCGCACTTTGCCTATGGCCCCGCCACCGAAAAGGGCTTTCATTACGATATCGATCTGGGCGATGTGAAGCTCAGCGACGAGGATCTGCCCGCCATCGAAAAGGAAATGCAGAAGATCGTCAAGGAAAACCTGCCCTTCAAGGTCTATCCACTGCCCCGGGAGGAAGCCATTCAATTAATGCGGGACCGCGGCGAGATCTACAAGGTGGAGCACATCGGCGATCTGCCCGAGGACGCCGTGATCACCTTCTACCAGCAGGGCGATTATATCGATATGTGCGTGGGCCCGCATCTTTGCTATACTAAGGCGCTCAAGGCCTTTAAGCTCACCGCCCTGTCCGGCGCTTACTGGAAAAACGATCAGAAGAACAAGATGCTCACCCGGCTGAACGGCGTGGCCTTCCGCAACGCCGAGGAGCTGGCCGCCTATGAAAAAGAGGTGGAGGAAGCCAAGGCCCGCGACCATCGCCGCATCGGCAAGGATATGAGCCTGTTCATGACCGACGACCTGGTGGGCCGCGGCCTGCCCATGTTCCTGCCCAAGGGCTATACCCTGTGGCAGCAGCTGGAAAACTATATCCGCGATAAGGAGGTCATGCTGGGTTATCAGCACGTGCTGACCCCCTGCGTGGGCACCGTGGCGCTGTACCAGACCAGCGGCCACTGGGAGCATTATAAGGATAACATGTTCCCCGCCATGGAGGTGGAGGGGGAGAGCTTTGTGCTGCGCCCCATGAACTGCCCCCATCATATGCGCATCTATGCCAACCGTCCCCACAGCTATCGCGATCTGCCCATCCGCATCGGCGAAATCGCCCACGATTTCCGCTTCGAGGCCAGCGGCACATTGAAGGGCATCGAGCGCGGACGCCACTTCTGCCAGAACGACGCCCATCTGTTTGTCACCCCCGACCAGATCAAGGACGAGGTCAGCAGCGTGGTGCACCTGATCTTCTCAACCTATAAGGACTTTGGCATCACCGATTACCGCTGCGTTTTGTCCATGCGCGATCCCGAGGACAAAGTCAAGTACCAC
>JAFUDW010000052.1 GCA_017464225.1 Clostridia bacterium
GCCTCTCGCCTTTTTCATTGCCTCAGACGGCCTCTTTGCAACAGCCCATAAGCTATACTGGCGGAAATTGTTTGAGAGTGTCATTAAGCTTGTTCGCCAGGATGGAGTCCAGAGGGCTTTGAGCGCCCGGAAAACCTTCCCTTGGGATGGTTTTCAGCGAAAAGCGGGCCGGTAGGCCCCGGATCCAAGCGGGCCTTTGGCGCAGAGGTTTGGAGGCCGCGGAGGCCTCCAATGTCCCCCACAGCATCAATCAGCGCCTACCATCGGCTTCCTTCCAGCGCTCTATGTAATCCTTGATCCGGGCGGCGACCGCCAGCTTTTCAGTCAGATCGGCCTGCGAATCGGGGCAGAACTGCTGCACGCCCTCGTCAATATAATCGGCGCTGTGGAAGCGCTGATCCCGCAGCATATCGTCCAGCGTGCGGCTGGCATCCCCCACGATGAAATGAATGGCGTTGGGATGCTTGGCAAAGAATCCCATGCCGCCGCTGGATATCACGACCCGGCGGATATCCTTCAGCGGTATGACCCGGGTTTTATTGCCATACACGGGCATGAGCCTGCTTTCGCTAAAGGTGGAAAGCTCCACCCTGTCGGCATAGAGCTCGCATTGGGAGCGGTTCTTCCTGTTATACTGCGCTTTCAGAACGATAAGCGGCTGTTCCATACATACATCTCCATAAAAAGAAAAGGAGGGGCTTGCGTATCCCTCCTTTTAAAAAGCGCATTACTTCTTGGCGCGATACTTGCGCATATCCAGGATACAGGCCACCAGGATGACAGCGCCCTTGATGATATAGGTCACGTTGCCGCTGATGCCCAGGAAGGTCATGCCGCTCATGATCAGCTGCATCATGAACACGCCCAGGATAACGCCGCTGATTTTACCGGTGCCGCCTACGAAGGACACGCCGCCGATAACCACGGCCGAGATGGCATCGCTTTCGTAGTTTAGGCCCAGGGAGGGACTGGAGGTGCCGATACGAGCGCCCTCGATAAAGCCGGTATAACCGTACAGCGCGCCAGCCATCATGAACACGCACATAATGGTCAAAAGCACGTTCACGCCGGAAACGCGGGCGGCTTCCTCATTGGAGCCCACAGCAAACATGTTTTTGCCAAAGGTGGTTTTATTCCATATCATCCACATGAGGCACACCAGGATGATGGCCAGCAGCACGTAAACGGGCACTGCCGTGGTGCCGATACGGAACAGGGGCTTGGTAACAAAGCTGGTGGTATAGCTGGGATCCAGGCTGGAAATTTGCTTGGAATTGGATACCGTCAGGTAGATACCATAAGTGATCAGCTGGGTCGCCAATGTCACGATGAAGGGGTGCAGCTTAAACTTGCCCATGCAGAAGCCGTTGAGGCAGCCCACGCATGCGCCCACCATCATGACCACCAGGATCACGAAGGGCACAAACCAGGGGGAGCCGCCCTCCAGAAAGCGGTTCGCCACGCCGGCCTTCTGCAGCAGGATGGCCGAAATAAAAGCGGTCAAGCCTGCCACGCGGCCGCCGGACAAGTCGGTGCCGGCCAGGATGATACAGCCGGCCACGCCCAACGCCATGGGCAGGCGGGCGGCGGTGAGGTTCACGATGTTCATCAGCGAGGCCACGCCGAAGAACTGCGGCCGCTGGATCTCAACATAGATCGCCATCAGGATGATGATGATGATCATGGCGTGATCCAGTATCCAGTTGACAATATTGACAGGCTGTTTGGCCTGAGCTTTCGTTTGAGACATATTGCCGTCCCCCTTACACGTATTTGGCAGCCAGGGTCATGATCTCTTCCTGACTGGTATTATCTGCGTCCACTTCGCCTGCCAGGCGGCCGCCGCTCATTACCAGAATGCGCGAGCACACGCCCAGCAGCTCCGGCATTTCCGAGGATACCATGATAACCGATTTGCCTTCCTTGGCCAAATTCTGGATCAGCTGGTAAATTTCGTACTTGGCGCCCACGTCGATGCCGCGGGTGGGCTCGTCCAGCAGCAGGATATCCGGGCTAGTCAGGATCCAGCGGCCAAAGATCACCTTCTGCTGGTTGCCGCCGGAAAGGGAACGGATCTGCGTTTTCTGGCTTGGCGTTTTGATGCTCATGGCCCGGATCATTTCATCCGTGCTCTTGGCCATCTGCTTGTCCTGCAGGAAGATGAATTTCAGGTAGTTTTTCAGGCTGGCCACCACGGTGTTCTCGCGAATATTCAAAATGCTGAAAATGCCGGTGGCGCGGCGCTCCTCGGTCACCAGGGCAAAGCCGTTTTTGATGGCGTCCTTGGGGGTCTTGATGGCGATCTCCTTGCCGTCCTTAAAGATCCTGCCGCTCTTGCGGGTGGCCGCGCCGAAGATATTCTCCAGCAGCTCGGTGCGCCCTGAGGCGTCCAGTCCGGCCACGCCCAGGATCTCGCCCTTTTTCAGGCTGAAGGATACGTCCTTCAAATGGGAATACTGGGCGGTGATGCCCTCCACGCGCATGATATCCTCGCTGGAGGCCGTTTTCAGCTTGGGCGGGAACTGGTTGGTCATCTCGCGGCCCACCATCAGGCGAATGATTTCAGCTTTGGTCAATTCAGCGGCGGGACGGGTGGCGATATACTGACCGTCGCGCATGATGGTGACCTCGTCGCTGATGCGCAGGATCTCGTCCATCTTATGGCTGATATAAATAATGCCGCAGCCCCTGTCGCGCAGCATATTGATGATGCGGAACAGGTGCTCCACCTCCTGCTCGGTCAGGGAGGATGTGGGCTCGTCCAGAACGATCACCTTGGAGTTGAAGGAAACCGCCTTGGCGATTTCCACCATCTGCCGCTGGGAGACCGGCATCTTGCTCATCACCATTTTGGGATCCACATGCACGTCCAGCTCCTCAAAAACGCGCATGGTATCGGCGTACATTTGCTTTTCGCTTACAATGGGCAGGCCCTTTACTTTGGGATACCGGCCCAGCCAGATGTTGTCCATCACGTTGCGTTTCAGCGCCTGATTCAGCTCCTGGTGCACCATAGCCACGCCGTTATCCAGCGCCTCACGGGAGGATTTGAAGTTTACTTCCTTGCCCTCCAGATAGATATGGCCATCATCTTTATTGTAGATACCGAACAGGCACTTCATCAGCGTGGATTTGCCGGCGCCGTTCTCGCCCATCAGGGCATGCACCGTACCGGCCCGCAGCGTAAGCTGCGCATTGTCCAGCGCTTTTACGCCGGGGAAGGACTTATTGATGCCCTCCATGCGCAGCAATACAGTATCTTTCTCCATGCCGTGCAGCTCCTTTTCATCGTTCTTGCAAAGCCCAAGCACGGGGGGAGCTTTAACCACTCCCCCCGTGCACAGGAAAATCCGGCTCGCGCCCTGAGGACGCGGGCCGGAGGTTCAGTTTCTCTTACTCGCCGGTGTAGGGAGCATAGGGGATCTGCACGAACCAGTCGTCAACGATGACAACCTTCTCGTCCAGGCCGGCAAACTTGTCTTCGCCGGCGATCAGGTTGGCGGTGATCTGAGCGGTGGCTTCAGCCATACCGACGGCATCCTGCAGCACGGTACCGGTCATGCGGCCTTCCTTGATCAGTTCCTTGGCGGCATCCACAGCGTCCACGCCGAACACGGGGATGACCTTGGAGCCTTCGTCGCCGGTGTTGTAGCCGGCCTGCGCCAGGGCGTTGATGGCGCCGATGGCCATATCGTCGTTGTTGGCGATGATCAGCTCAACCATGTTGCCGTTGGCCTCGTTGTACTGAGCCAGGATGGTCTGCAGATACTCGAAGGAAGCCACGTTGGACCAGGTGCCGTTCAGGTCAACCAGGTACTTGTTGGCGTTGGCGTCGTCATAGAACTTGATGGCGGGCTTGCCGGCGGCGGCCAGCACTTCGTCGGCCA